>DJEP01000068.1 GCA_002431915.1 Lachnospiraceae bacterium UBA5895
ATTATACCCATTTTTACTGATGGTGTCAAGGTATTCCAGGGCTTTTCGGGGGTCTTTCCACTCTTTTTTCATGGAAAAATAACGGATCTGCGGACATCCCGCTGCAAGTCTCCGTTCCTTTTCCTCCGATGCCGTAAAATCCAGCCAGATGCTGCCCGCTGCCACCACTCCACCGTAGACTTTGTCACTGTCGCAAAAATCCAGCACCAGGCAGGGCACCATCGCCTGCAGCCGCACCCTGTCGTAATCGGAAGCCTCCGCTAAGAGACGGATCTCCGGGATCAGCCCGTACTCATCCTCCAGCTCCCAGGTAAGTCTCTCCTCGTCCTCCCGGAACTGCCGCTCCGTGAGGTACCACTTTATGCTCCGAAGTCCCGTCGCATAGTGGAGAATGACATAGGGCAAAAAGGGATTGTGCCCCAGCACGATCAGATCTCTCCACAGGGGCTCCCCCATTGCATTTTCCCCATAACGCAGCAGATGCTCCACCCATTCCTGCTGCAGATACTCTGTAAATTCCCTTCCGTAATAAAAAGACAGGGGTTCGCGGCACACAATGTATGTGTGGTCCGGATCCTCTGTCAGTTCCTGTAATTGTTCCCGGAGTTTTAGCTCCGTGAGCTTTGGCTCCTTCCGTTCCTGTTCCGTGCCATCCGCTCCCGTCACTGCAGCCCTGATCAGACGATAGTCCCGGATAAAATATTCCGTCCGGGTCACGCTCACCGTCGTCCGTCTATCTTCTTCCGTTTTCCACAGGAAAGTCAAAAATTTCTTCAGTTTTCCCCGGTGCAGCCTCGTTTTATCCTCCGGCTGTGTCTTACACAACGCTGCCTGCACTCCCTGTTCCACGGTCCGTCTCGCCGGGTAGAGATACAAAATAGTGTCCATGCTACAGTGTATGCCGTCCGAAAAATTATATGCGCGTCTTATGCCTCGTCCGGGAAGATCTCGTAAACGCCCCGGATCAGTTCGTCCATTTTCTCCATGGTATTGATGGTCTGACGGAAATGGGCGGAATGGGGCATCCCCACGGTATACCAGGACAGATGTTTGCGCATCTCCCTGACACCGGTATATTCCCCCTTGTATTCTAACTGCAGTGCCGCATGGCGCAGAATCAGTTCCCGCTTCTCCCGGTTCGTGGGGCGTGCCGGAATCGTGCCGTCCGTCAGGTAGGATACCACTTCCCGGAAGATCCATGGATTGCCCTCCGCCGCCCGGCCGATCATGACACCGTCACAGCCGGTCTGCTCCATAATCGCCTTTGCCTTCTCGGGGCTGTCCACATCGCCGTTGCCGATGACTGGGATCTTCACCGCATCCTTCACCTGTGCGATGATGTCCCAGTCCGCCTGCCCGCTGTAGTACTGGGCTCTGGTCCGCCCGTGCACCGCTACCGCTGCCACGCCGCAGGCTTCCGCGATCTTCGCAATCTCCACAGCATTGACATGGTCATCATCGAAGCCTTTACGGATTTTCACCGTCACAGGTTTATCGATGGCTTTCACCAGTGCTGTCAGGATCTGTTCCACAAGCTTCGGATCCTTCATCAGTGCGGATCCTTCCCCATTGTTCACCACCTTCGGTACCGGGCATCCCATGTTCAGGTCCAGGATGGAAAAGGGACGCTCCTCAATGCGTTTTGCCATCTCGGAGAGAATCTGCGGATCGGAGCCGAACAGCTGTAACGATGCCGGTTTTTCATCCGGATGAATTTCCATGAGAGTATCTGTATTTTTGTTATTATAATAAATGGCCTTGGCACTGACCATCTCCATGCACACCAGTGCGGCTCCCATTTCTCTGCATAACAGACGAAATGGCAGGTCGGATACGCCTGCCATTGGTGCCAGGATGACCGGATTGTCCAGGGTCACATTGCCAATCTGTAATTTTTTCATCTGATTTTCGCTCTTGTCTCCTGTGATGTCCTCTGTTTTGCCATTACCCTTACACTCTGTCACTCTGCCTGCGGTTCTTGTCATAGATGATCCGCAGACCGTCCAGTGTCAGAGAACTGTCGTAGATATCGATGCTATCGGTCTCGTCCGCAATGGCGCGCCCCAATCCTCCGGTAGCTACTACTTTCAGATTGACAAGATTGCTCTCTTCCTTTACCTTGCGGATAATATATTCCGTCTGTCCGATTTGTCCATACATCAGCCCCGCCTGCATACTGGTAATAGTCTCCTGCGCTAAAATGGACTTGGGCTTGCGGATTTCAATATTAGGCAGCTTCGCAGTCTCTCTCCACAGCGCTTCGGAGCTGATGCGGATACCGGGAGCAGTGATCCCTGCGGTAAAACGTCCGTCCTCCGTGATCAGGTCATAAGTGGTCGCCGTACCGAAATCCAGTACCAGAACCGGTCCACCGTATTTTACATAAGCTGCCACGGCATCCACGATACGGTCTGCACCGATGGCTCGGGGATCCTCTGTAGCGACCTTGATACCGCTTTTCACACCGGGTCCCACAATGAGAGGCTTTGTCTTCAGGTAACGGATGATGGAACTGGTCAGGGAGTGCATCACATCCGGCACAACGCTGGCGATAATGGCACCCTCGATATCCGATGTCTCGATTCCGTTATTTTTCAACAGCTGAGTGATCATGATTCCGTATTCATCGGAGGTTCTGGGAGTCTTCGTCATGATCCGGAAAGTGGCTGCCAGTTTTTCCCCACGGAAGACACCCATGGTCATATTGGTATTGCCCACATCTATGGCAAATATCATTCGCCGTCCTCCTCATCTAACATTGCTGAGACATCCTCTTTTTTAATGAACACGCGGTAATACAGGCTCAGGGACTCAAACAGTTCCTGTCTGCTGCGACGGATCTCGGCGATCAAAAGTCCGGAAGAGATCTCATCGTAATAGATGTCATCGTCATCCGCGTTGGTCTCCATGACCACATTGCCGTCCTCCTCAAAAGCTATGGTGAACACGCCTCCCACTTCCTCCGTGAACAGCACGCAGATCACATGCAGCTCCTGCTTGATGGATTCCGGAATCATCTTGAATTGTTCTTCGTTAAAATAATATTTCTTCTCATAGGCGTTGGCGCCGCAGAGTACCACTTTGTTCTCGTCCATAATTCTCTATCCTGATTTTTATTCTATATGATGCCAGATGCAAAGGAGCCAAGTTCACATGAGCTTTGCGCTTTGGTTCCCCAGACGCTACACATAGCCGTAGATGCCCCGGACAGATACCTCTCCGGCGTAGACTTCCTCGACAGTGCCGTCCTCTCTCTCTACGATAAGCTCTCCCTGGTCATTGATTCCTCTGGCGATGCCGCGGTATTCTCCCTTGGGATCTAATACGCAGACTTCTCTGTCCTGGTTCACCAGAAGCTTTGCATAGGAGTCTCTGAGCCCCTTCAAGTCATGGGTCTGTAAGAAGATCTCGTAATCTTCCTCGAAGGCTTCCATGATATCCGCGATCAGCTGGCTACGGGAAATGTTGAAACCGCACTGCTCGTCAATAGCCGCTGCCCGGTCTCTGATCTCCTCGGGGAATTCCTGCTTGCGTACATTGATTCCCACACCGATGACGATATGCTGGATATAGCCCTGCTCCATGCTCATCTCTGTGAGGATGCCGCAGACTTTTTTTCCATCTACCACAATGTCATTGGGCCACTTGATGCCGACCTTCGCCGCAGCTTCTTCGCTGTCACGGCTCAGTGTCTGCCGGATGCCCTTCGCCACCGCCAATGCCATGACTAATGTTAACATCGGTGCGCAGTCCGCATTGAAATCCGGTTTCAGCATCAGTGTGTAGTAAATATTTGTCGCCGCAGGGCTCTCCCAGCCACGACCTCTTCTGCCGCGGCCTGCACTCTGCATGTCCGCTACGACTAACAGTCCGCTCTCCGCGCCCTGCTCCGCTTCCTGCTTCGCACGGATGTTGGTGGAATCAATGCTGTCAAAAAACAGCAGCGGATGTCCCACCCATCCGGTCTTCAGCCGGCTCTGGATATCTGCCTGGTTATAAACCTCCTCAGTCTGTTCCGCCAGGTGGTACCCTCTGTTCTGCACCGCTTCAATGACATAGCCTTCCTTTTTCAGTTGTCCGATTGCCTTCCATACCGCAGTTCTCGATACACCGAACTGCTCGCAGAGTTCCTGCCCGGAGATATAAGTGCCTCTTTCCCGCAGAAGCTCTAAAATCTTTGCTTTCATACTCATAAAGTTGCCGCCATTACTGCCTTGATTGTATGCATACGATTCTCTGCCTCTTCAAATACCAGAGACTGCTCGGATTCAAATACTTCATCTGTTACTTCCATCTCGGTGATACCGAATTTCTCGCCCATCTGGGCACCGATCTTGGTCTTCAGATCATGGAATGCGGGAAGGCAATGCATGAAGATTGCCTGCTTGCCGGCATTGTCCATGACTGCTTTATTTACCTGATAAGGAGACAACTCCTTAATACGCTCGGTCCATACTTCGTCGGGCTCACCCATGGATACCCATACATCGGTGTAGATGACATCCACATCCCTGGTTCCTGCCTTCACATCTTCTGTTAAAGTGATGCTGCCGCCGGTCTGTGCCGCGATTGTCTCACATTCTGCCACCAGTTCTTTTGCCGGGAAATATTTTGCCGTGGTACATGCGGTAAAATGCATGCCCATCTTCGCGCATGCTACCATCAGAGAGTTACCCATGTTGTAACGGGCATCTCCCATATAAGTCATACGGATTCCCTTCAGATGTCCGAAGTGCTCAAGGATGGTCAGAAGGTCTGCCAGCATCTGGGTGGGGTGGAACTCGTTGGTCAGTCCGTTCCATACGGGAACCTTGGAGTATTTCGCCAGTTCTTCTACGATATCCTGCCCGAAACCACGATATTCGATACCCTCGAACATGCCTGCCAGTACTCTGGCGGTATCGGCGATGCTCTCCTTTTTGCCGATCTGGGATCCTGTGGGATCTAAGTAAGTGGTACCCATTCCCAGGTCATGGGCTGCCACTTCAAAGGCACATCTGGTACGGGTGCTGGTCTTCTCGAAGATCAGTGCTACATTTTTGCCTCGGAGAGTATCTACAGGGATTCCCTTTTTCTTTTTATCCTTCAGGTCTGCTGCCAGATCCAGCAGATATCCGATCTCTTCCGGTGTGAAATCCAGTAACTTTAAAAAATCGCGTCCCTTTAAATCCATATACTCCTCTTTTCCGAGGCTTCTGACCTCTGTGTTTTTAGCTATATGTAATCAATATACTTCATTATTCGGCGTTTTTCAACCCCTCGCCTTTTACAGCTTTCCGGTATTGCAGCAAAAAAGGACCTCGTCCGTTATTCCGGAAGAGATCCCTTTTGGTCTGTTTTATACTATTCGTTATGCCTTTTATTCTGCCTTTTTGCCGGCTGCTGCCTTGAAAGTCTCTGCTACACTGGCGATACCCTGCAGTTCTGCGGGAAGCAGGATCGTGGTAGCCTGACCGTCTGCTACTTTTTCAAAAGCTTCCAGACTCTTTAACTTAAGAACCGCTTCGTCTGCACCTGCTTCTTTTAACATCTTGATACCATCGGCATTTGCCTGCTGTACCTTAAGGATGGCTTCGGCCTCACCTTCTGCCTCGCGGATCATCTTCTCTTTCTCTGCTTCCGCCCGAAGGATGGCTGCCTGCTTATCTGCCTCTGCACGGAGGATTGCGGACTCCTTGGCGCCTTCTGCCTCCAGGATCTTCGCCTTCTTCTCACCTTCGGCACGGGTTACGGCTTCACGTCTCTCACGCTCTGCCTTCATCTGCTTCTCCATGGCATTCTGGATCTCTGCGGGAGGGATGATGTTCTTCAGCTCCACACGGTTGACCTTGATACCCCAGGGATCAGTGGCGATATCCAGTGCCGCACGCATCTTGGTATTGATGGTCTCACGGGAGGTCAGGGTCTGATCCAGTTCCAGGTCACCGATGATGTTACGCAGGGTGGTGGCGGTCAGATTCTCGATTGCCATCATGGGATTCTCCACGCCGTAGGTGAACAGCTTGGGATCAGTGATCTGATAGAAGACTACGGTGTCGATCCGCATGGTTACGTTATCTTTGGTGATTACGGGCTGGGGCGGGAAATCCGCTACCTGCTCTTTTAAGTTGACCTTTCTGGCTACCCTATCAATGAATGGGATCTTCAGATTGAATCCTACATTCCAGGTTGCCTGATAAGCACCCAGACGCTCGATGACATAGGCCTGTGCCTGAGGCACGATCTTAATACAGGATACAAAAATCCATAATACTAAAATGACAATAATGATTAATGCTTCCATTTTCCCTCCTTCTGCGTACATCTGTGTACGCTGCGCACCTTTTGTACGCGCTTTTCCCTCATGTATTCGTTCTACACGATTCCTATGACTGCAACTCCGGTACGGGTTCCGTAACCTTTGCCATCTGGGGATCCACTTTGACGATCAGCTTAACTCCACTGACTGCCACAACATCCACCACGGTGCCGGGCTGTAAATTCACCCCGTCCGCTTCGGTTCTGGCGCTCCACTCCTGACCGCCTACCGTTACCTGTCCGATGCACTGCAGATTGTCGATCTCGCTGGTCACGATGGCCTGCCTGCCGATCATGCTTTCCACGTTCGTCCTTACGCGGTCCTTGTTAAAATACCGGACGGCGACAGGTCTTGTGAAAAATAACAGCAGCAGAGATACTGCAAAAAATAACAGGATCTGTAACCAGATCGGTCCATGAAATGCGGCAACGATCACTGCCACCACTGCGCCCCCGGCGAACCAGATACTCGTCAGTCCCAGGGTTGCAACTTCCACACCGATCGATACGATCAATACCACAAGCCACAAGGTTACCATTTCACTCATGTAATCACTCCTTTGGTTTTGTAGTTGTATTCAGTGTACTACAAATATATGCGCGTGGCAACCGGTACTTTCGCACGATACTTAGTGGTATTGTGCTGTATATGCGTGTTACATAATCAAAAACGGCATCCCTT
>DJEP01000051.1:0-35511 GCA_002431915.1 Lachnospiraceae bacterium UBA5895
TTCGAATCCCGTCTCGTGCTCTTCTTAAAAACCTTGAGAAATAGAGGGTTCCCGGTGATTCCGGGAACCCTTTATTTCTTTTCTACTGAGCCTCTTCTAACGGATTTTCTAACGGGCTGCGATTTTGCTGTGATTCTGGTGAAAAGAGCTTTTCACCGATCTTAAGAACCTCTCCCCTGTGCATTGATTTTTTGGCCATTCCTTGATAGTAATTCTGCGTCGTGCTGGTTCTGGAATGTCCCAGGGCATCTGCGACCACACGGATATTGATGTCATCATAGATCATGAAGCTGGCGAATGTGTGGCGGAGATTCTTCAGAGGAATATCCGGAAGGTTCGCTCCATCAGCATTGACTCTCCTGCAGAGTCGTTTGAAATTCTTGGAGATAGCATCCGCTTTGAGCGGTTCGTTCATGTCGTCGGTCAGGACGTATTCTGGCCGCTGTACAGCCTCCTGGATGGAACGGGAGATCATTTGCTGGCGTTTCCTGTGAGATTCTACCTTTTCAACCACGAAGGGCATCAGCTCCGCCCGGCGCTTCCGGAAGATGGTTTTCATGTCGGTCACGTTTCCATAGGCATCCACACCCTGATCGAGAATGAAGTAGGTGCCATGATATAAGGACCATTTCAGACCGCAGGCTTCCGATCTGGACAGACCGGTGGTGGCTATGATTAAGATAGCCAGATAGTAGGGGCTTTCCTGTACAATTTCAGAGGACAGGAAAGTGGAGAGCTCTTCTTCGCTCCAGGTGGCCGGGATCTGGAGGGGAGCAGACTGCAGCTGGATTCCCTCGCAGGGGTTCTCCTCTTTTGCCACCATACCCCAGCTGATGCAGGTCTCAAAGAAAGCATTGAGCCCTTGCAGGATCTTCCGCTTGGTGGCCGGTGATGCGGGAGCCTCTTCGTGGATCCACTTGCCTTCTTCATCCTTCACAGCACGATCAACCCGAAGCTCGTGGAAGAATCTCTGAATGTCCTTCTGGGTGATGCGATCTACTCGGGCGTTACCGAACACCGGGAGGATATGCTTCCGGAAGTTGCCTCGGACGGTCCGGCGCTGGCCTTCTGATTTGTACCGCTCTGGAATGACCGTCTCATCAAATTCTTTGTATACTGTTTCGAATAGATCCTTCTTACCAAAGACGATGCTGCCGGAGTCATATTTCCGGATCATGCTCCGGAGCTCTCTCTCTGCTTCTCTTTGGCTCTTATGACCTTTCCCCCATTTGTGCTTCTTGGTTTCATTGTCATAGATTACCGGATAATATTTCCCGGTGGTTTCCTTGAATTGAATGCTTCCTTTCATGGTATCCTCCTTCCAACCATTTTGCGCACCTCCGCAAAATGGTATGTAACTGCCGGAATTGCGCCGGCGCAACTGGTGCCGGATTGTCACCAGTTAAAAAAGGGTATATTTCAATTCACAGCCTTTGCCAGGCTGACAAAAAGGGTATAAAAAATACAGCCAGCGGGGAACAGAAGTTCCGCTTGCGATAGCTGTCCGAGGATGATACAATATTTGAGTGATTGGGAAGTCACATTGTATATCCTCGGATATGCGAGCCGGTCTGGTGTTGGTAGCATCGGGCCGGTTTTTATTAGTATATCCATAACGGTGAAGTCTTTCTTTGGCAAGCTTTTCATTTTCAATGATTAAATGTTGTGATTTCAGCTTTTCAATTTGCTGTTCCGGAGTAGCATAAATAATTTCTTTATTGTTCATAAAAATCTCCTGTATGCAAAAAGAGCCTTGGAATACAATCCCAAGACTCTCTGCGACCGCCCAGCAGTCATTCGCTAAGTAGCTACATTATAGCATACGCAGGAAGTTTGTCAAGTATTCCACAAAAACTTTCAAGTTTGTTATGAGTCATATATGATAATGTCCTAGTATACCACAAATGAAAATGTCCCAGTTATGGTAAAATAGCCTCCTAGACTATAGACAGGAGGTACTACTCATCAGAAAGGTACTACTTACAATGGACGAACAGAAAAAATATGAAACCATCAAATATCTCGCTGATCATCCGGATGCAAATAAGACCCGGGCAGCTATTATGCTCAACTGTTCTTACAGACATGTTAATCGCATGCTGGCTGGATATAAAGCATACGGCAAAGAATTCTTTGTACATGGCAATCGCGGGCGTAAACCATCCACTACGATTCCTGAACGGACGCGTCAAGCTGTCATTGATCTTTATCGTAATAAATACTTTAATGCCAACTTCCAGCACTTCACAGAGCTTCTTGCCAAACATGAACAGATCCATCTTTCTGCTTCATCAGTAGCAAGTATACTCGAAAGTGAATATATTCTCTCGCCAAAGGTTACTAAGGCCAAACAAAAAAGGATTAAAAAAGAATTACGTGCTGCCAAAATGGCTGCACATACTGCAAAGGAAGCAGATTCTATCCAGGCTAATTTAGTATCTGTTGAGGATGCTCACTCCAGACGCCCCAGATGCGCTTTCTTCGGGGAATTAATCCAAATGGATGCAACTCCTCATGAATGGGTCCCTGGACAAGTCTGGCATCTCCACCTGTCCATTGATGATGCCACTGGCACTGTTGTTGGTGCATGGTTTGATATGCAGGAAACATTGCGTGCTTATTACCATGTATTCCACCAAATCCTCTCTACTTATGGCATTCCCTGTAAAATACTTACTGACCGCCGTACAGTATTCACCTATAAAAGAAAAAATTCCCCATCAATTGATGAGGATACTTATACACAGTTTGCTTATGCATGCAAGCAGTTAGGAGTTCTTCTCGAATCCAGCAGTGTTCCTCAGGCCAAAGGCCGTGTGGAACGTCTTAACCAGACACTACAGTCGCGACTCCCTGTCGAATTACGACTTGCAGGAATCACGACTATAGACGCTGCCAATGAATTCCTAGACTCCTACATAAAGGAATTCAATGAGAAGTTCACCCTTCCCATCCATGGTAGCAAATCTGCTTTTGAAAAACAACCCTCAAATGATGAAATCAACCGAATTCTTGCAGTTTTAACAGAACGCACCGTGGACTGTGGACATTCCATTCTTTTTATGAACAACTATTATCGTATGCTTAATTCCAATGGCAAACAGGTTCATTATCGAAAAGGAACGAAAGCAATGGTGATTCAAGCGTTTGATGGCAATCTTTTCTGTTGCATTAATGATAAAGACACTTATGCCCTCGAAAAAATTCCTCAACGTGAAGAAAAATCAAAAGAACTGGATCTGGATTATCAGCCACCAAAACCAAAGAAGCTATACATTCCACCTATGTCTCATCCGTGGAGACGCTATGAATTCCTTAAATTTGTTCGGTCTCAGCCTCACCACTTTGATGATCTGCGCACAAATCGCTCATAGAACAATGGGTTGTTAAAGTTGTCTGACCAGTGTTTCATGTATTGACAGTAGGGACTGCCATGTTAGGCTGGCACACGTGTGTGCCGGCAGGCTTCCAGAGGGGCACGATGAACCATCGTGCCCCTGCGGAGCCTGCCCTCAAGCCTGTTCAGACATGG
This sequence comes from Lachnospiraceae bacterium UBA5895, assembly GCA_002431915.1. Classification (GTDB taxonomy): domain Bacteria; phylum Bacillota; class Clostridia; order Lachnospirales; family Lachnospiraceae; genus Acetatifactor. The sequence continues at coordinate 3,533 of DJEP01000051.1, forward strand.
CAAGTGGGTTCATGCTGTCAATATTTTAATCAGTATGGAAGATAATTTTGATTAAAAAATGCCCTGAAAAATCAGGGCAAATATTTTAATTATTTCAGGACATTTTCATTTATGCTTGACAGTATTCCACAAAAACTTTCAAGTTTGTAGTACTAGGGAGCAACTCTCTTTTTCTGAAAATTTTAGTTAATGCTCGCCCCTGCAGGAAGCAGGGGTAGTCTTTATTCTGCCAGAAAATACTGGCACTGGTTCCAATAATATTCTTGCTCTTTTTCGAAGAGAGTAACAAGTTTAGTCACTGTCTGGTGTTCTCTGTATTCTTTCAGTGCTTCCAGATACTCCGGCCGATGTGCATCCTCGATGATCAGAGGAGCGATTCCGTGGCATAAGCATTCGCGGAACAGAATAATCCGTCCGGTTCTACCGTTTCCATCCTGGAAGGGATGGATGCTTTCATACCGGACATGGAATTCAGCGAGAACTTCCAGAGTGATGTCCTGCTCCTGATACCAGGAGAAAAGTTTGTCCATTTCTTCCGGGACTTTACTGGGAAGAGCGGTCTGATACAGGCCTACCATATTTGCTCTCTTTTTATAGTCACCGATAGCATAACCATTGGCACGATCCTCGAAGACGCCACTTTTCAACTCATAATGGAACTGTTTGATCAGCTCCTGGCTGAGGGGAGCGTCTAAGGTATCCAGCATCTTATTGAACATCAGGAAGTGACCATTCATCTCTTCCACATCTTTTGCGCGGTAATAATTATCTGATTTTGGCAGGGTACCAGTGTCGAAAAGAGATGCGGTCTGCTCTTCCGTCAGTGTACTTCCTTCGATTTTATTGGAGTTGTAAGCCATCAGCCGCTGGGTGAATCCGTAGATTCCAGAGCGGTCACGGCGGTTCTGCTCAATACGGAAGCGCTCCAGTAGAAACTGGATAAATTCGGTCGTATTCATGTGAAACTCCTTTCTGCTATTTGACATTTTCAAAGTATTTGCTATAATATATTTAACAAGAGAACCGATGACTAGATGAAGCCTAGCCGCCGGTAAATAGTGTTACAAAAGTAGCGCCTTAGTTTACCAGACCGAGGGCGCTACTTTTTGCGTTCAATAAAAACAACAAGAGTTATCACTGCGCAAAGCATAATCACAAACTGAAATAAATCAGAGTATGTAACCATTGGCACCAGCTCCCTTCTTTAGTAATCCGGCAGCTGACATATCGCCCCATCGGTTCCCTTATTAAGCATATTATGTTTTCAATAGTTGCCCCTGCAGGGAGCAGGGGCAGGAAATCGCAAGATGGGCGGCGTATCCATCATCTCAGGTACTCTTACGAGTGCGTCGGGTGCCTTTCCGACCTTTGCGATTTTTACATATGACTACAGATTTCCTGTCACTTCACTCTTTTATCGTTATACGTTCAGCAAAATCATCAAGATCAACATGGATCAGATCAACGAGAGCCACGTCCGTATCCTTTTTTACAGCCTCTACTGGTGTAGGATCAGGTAAGTCTTCTCCATCACGCAGGGACATAAATAAATACAGGGCACAAGCCTCTTGAGCCATTCCATAAGCGTCTGCAAAATTGTCTCCGAAAGTAGCAAGATTGTTGAGATCCGGAAAGATAACAGAATATCTGCCCTTGTCTTCTGGATAAAATACAGCTGGATAAATATAGTTCATATAAAGTCCCTTCTATTTTGCCTGAACTTTCTGCAGCAGTGCTTCCTGGAGCACCTGTGAAAAATTAAGCCCCATAGCAGAAGCTGCTTCATTAAGCCATTCCGGAATAGTCAATGTTTTTTTGACAGCTTTGTTATTATACATTTTTCTATATTCCATTGTATCGCAGGCAATATAGTTTACAAACTCGTTTCCGGAAAGGGAGAGTGTTGCAGGAGTGGATGGCGCAGGAATTGGTCTGCCGTCCTTTTCATAACCGTAGAGAACAAGAGCGAGTGCATCTTCTGCCATTTCAATACCATCTTCCAGAGAATCACCACAGGTGTAGCATCCTTCCAGATCTGGAAAATTGATAGAAAAACTTCCGTCTTCTTCTGGTGTAAAAATTGCGGGATAAGCATATTTTGCCATAATAATCTCCTTTCAATATATGATGATGGAGGAGTCAGGGGCTATCTGAGCCCCGCATCCTTCAATATGTTGTTGAGAGTTCCTACTGGAATTTCTGCTTTGTGCCGTGGTACCGCAAACTGTTTACCGGTCGTTTCACTGTACCAGATATCATGTCGGCTTCCACTTCTTAAAAGTTCACACTTATTTTTCTTAAGCAGTTTAAGTAATTCCTGTGTTTTCATTGTTCCTCCTTTCTATGATCTTATTATAACACGTGTCAACACGTATGTAAAGGAAAATATGTATAAATACGTATAAAATTATATTCACAAATGAATGAATTCATTCTGTTATATATCATTAAAATTTTTCAATAACCGCCAGTGACGGGTCGAATACGATCAGGTATCCATCCACCTCCACGGAGCAGCCATACTTTTCCCGATAGCAGTCAATAGCATCCTGCAGGAACTCTTCGGAAACATGCAGGCAGTCCGCCAGCTCATGCTGATTGCGGCAGTGCTTCCGGTAACCATGGATAATACCGGAGAGACCGATGGCGCGGTTATATCCCCAGAGTCTGGCATGGCGTTCCTGCTTGCGGTGTGCCGGATCAGACTGATCGAGGATGTCACCGGTGCTGGTGTAGTAGTGACCAAGTTCTTCTGCCAGGACACAGGCTTTCTCCGTCTGCGTAGGCAGATTTTTATTGATGGCAATTCGATTGCGGTAAATCCTCCCGTCATAGCCAGGGAGATCTTTTTCACGGACGATAAGTCCTTCTGCATCAGCTTCTTTTAAGAGATCTTCGTAATTCATGCAATCACTCCTTGACCTTTGTTTTCGCAAATAAAAAAGGTGTTGCCATAGTGACAACACCTTAAAACCAAATGAATCGCAAGATGGGCGGCGTATCCATCATCTCAGGTACTCTTACGAGTGTGTCGGGAGCCTTTCCGACCTTTGCAATTCGTTTTATTGTATTGTCATTATAATCAAATTATTCGGCATTGTCAAATTTTTTTAACCTGCCGTTTTCTAATCCGTGCTGCAGCTTTCCAGCTGTTATGGAATGTAGGGTTGCGACATACAGATAATCTTCTTTGATATCAAGCTTAATGCCGATCTGGATGTTTTTATCGAAAATCTTCACCAATTCAAAACTTGTACCGGTTTCATTGGGATTAATGCCTATGTAGTCCGGATGGCTGATAATGAACGGTAAATACGGAAGATACTCCGTGCATTCTGGATGCCGTTTCAGAATATGTTTTTCCAGACCAGATGACTGGTATATGAAATCATATTCCAGATCCAGATTCAAAAATTTACTGATAAGCCGGTTAAACGGTGCGACTGGAAAAATATTATCTTTCATCTGTGTTCATCAGTTCCATTCATTATCATCCATCATAGTAGCATCAGAGATTGCTTTTTCTTCAGCGGTAGCATCAGGCCGCTCGTGTGCAGCATTCAGGTATTCACTGGAATCCTTATTCATGCGCTCGAGAAGACCGTCCACATGATCTTTATGTTCCACTTCCCATGCCAGGACGGTATCCACATGCTCCTGACCGGATTTGTCGAGAGAGCGGTATTTCTTGATGTGTTCATATTCAGAAAAAGTAACATCATTTGTTTTGGGTGGAACTTTAACAACGTCCTGAAATAAGTAGTTTGCATCTACATGTAAACATTCAAATAATTTATACATCACAGCCTCTTTGGGATGACTGGTTTCTTTTTCATAATTTGTAATAGCAGAGCCTGTAACTCCGACAAGGTCTCCTAGTTCACTTTGTGTTAATCCTAAGTTCTCTCTAGCTTCTTTAATGCGTTTACCAATACCCATGTTGATTACCTCCTAAATTCAATATATACGAAGATTCTTGAAATGTAAAGATAAAAGTTCAAGAAAATTTAGAAAATTATGTTGACAGCTAAAGAAACTTGATGTAATATAAATGCAAGCTCAAGAATCTTGAAGAAAGGAGAAAAGAAACTTGAAGTCAGCAATAGCAGAGAACGTAAAAAAAATAATAAGAGAAAAATGCTTGAAGCAAGGAGCACTGGCAGAAAAGGCAGGATATGATTGCAAAAAATTCAGTAACATGCTGAATGGAAGAAAAGTAATAACTGATGTTGATGTAATCAAAATTGCAAATGCATTGGAGGTTGCACCAAATGACCTGTACGGCATTGCAGATAATCAGGCAGCAGGAGCAGGAGGGGAGAGATGAGGATGTCTGATTGTACAGAAATAAAATATACAAAGTACGACCTTTACCAGAATGGCTTGGGTAGTACTTTGAGTGGTAATGAGGTAAATGAAATAATTGAGAAAATTATTGCCATCATGAAAGAGCATAAGGTGACAGTAGAAACATCACAGATAATACTGGAAGATGCGATTTCTGCAATAAAAAGCACAACAGTAATTAAATAGACCGCTCTATCAGTTCTCGCAGGGATTGGACGAGCCGTTCTTCAGTTTTTGGAGGCTTGCTTTGAGGCCGTGTAACTGGGAGATGGTTAAAGTTTTTTACATTCATTGTGACTGTCTCATTGTACTTTTTTACATTTGATTGATATGAAAGTGAAAAGGTAAGTACGTCAATAGGAAGAGCAGATATTTTGTAAGGTAACAGTTTTGATTGTCCTGGAGCAAGCACAATTCCAGCAATGGAATCAAATTGATTGCAAAATAAATTAGATAACTGATGAGTTTGTTTCAAAATAGGGTCGTAACGAAAGTCAGTTATAACGGCAGAGGAATGCCCAAAGTTTTTAATGACAAAGTAACTGGATTGTTCGCATACAGTAATCGTATCTGAGTAAATGGTTATGTAAGGTCTTGTTGTTTCTTCAAGCATACGTTCACTTTGCTTAAAAGCAATTACGGAAATGCAGATAGCAACGGAACTGGTAAATGCTGAAACAATGATGCTGATAATTTCAATGATGTCAGAAGTGCTCATAAGGATTAATCCTCTCTATTTATTTAATTTCAGGACAAGCCTGTAAGGAGAGAATAGCACAGAAAGGAGAAAAATGAAAAGAAAAAAAGTAGCGGAGACATTTGCGGATAATCAGGCAGCAGGAGGGGAGGAAAGAAAAGGAAGATGGCAGAAGTGACATTGGAAGTGACAGAGGATGAGCTTTGGGTAATGAGAATGGCTTTAAAAGGTTATGTGTCTCATTTGGATAAAAAAATCGAAGAGGAGATAATCCGTGATCTGGAAGCTGAATGTAAAGAAGAAAAAGAAATGGCGCAGGGGCTTGAGAAGTTTTTTGAAAGAAAAAAAGAACTGACTCAGAATCTTCTGGGGCGATTAAAAAAATAGAAAGGGGAGGCGTGAAAAATGCTGGAAGCACTTGTATCTGTTGAAAAGGCAATAGAGCTGTCAGGGTTATCAAGAACGACGCTGTGGCGGCTTGAAAAAGAAGGAAAGGTGAAATCCACGAGATGGAACCGGAAAAAAATGTATTTCCGGAAAGACGTTGAACCGATGGCAGATAGAAGTAAGGTTCGATAGGGAGCCTGGAAGCTCCCAATAAGGCACTGGAGGCCCGACGGCGGGCACCCATTGAATCTCCTGAAAGTATGATAACCCCACACATTTTTACCGGTTCGACTCCGGACAGTGCCATTCGGTGGACTGACACACCGACTCATACTTTTTATCCCGGCTGCACCAGCGGCCGGGGCTCCTCGTGAACATTATAACAGTGCGAAGTAAGAAGAATCTCTCACGCACTGGGAATGGAGAGATACATGATTGTTCATGCGAAAGGGCGGGCACCGCCGGTTGGAAAAGGAGAAAACTTTTCTCTTAGGTTTTTTTGGAACTTTTATATCAACTTATTGAAAATGCGATATGAGGCGTAGCTGCAGGCGCCGATGGTGTTTGGTTACATACACTGCAGCAGTTTGTCGGGATCCGGTGAGGAGCTTTCCGGATCCCGGCCACTAAGTATATGGGCCGGATCCGAAGATCAAGGTGGAATCTTACAGCACCCAAGTGGGATCAGCGCCCGCTCGGCTCGCTGATCGGAAAAACGGCGTCCGATCGTGCCCATCCGGAAGGGCTGCCTACGCGGGTGTAGGCGATAAAGAATATTCTGGAAGCTTCCGGTGGAGTGTGTCCTCCGCCGGTGCTCAAGGACCTGTAGCTCAGTAGGTTAGAGTAGCCGTCTCATAAGCGGCCGATCCAGGGTTCGAGTCCCGGAAGGTCCACTCGCGCGAAGAAAGGAAAAAGTGAATATGAAGAAAGCAAGATGGATTGTGGGTGATGCGCTTATCGTGGCAACACCGATCATAATGAGCGGTGTTGGATCATGTACCTGGTGTTTCATACCGGCGGTAGTATGCCTGATGGCGGGAATTGTGCTGACACTGGACAAGACCATGGAATGGCTGGAACAGGAGTGGCTGTATGAAAAATAAGGCATTGCTCATATTGCTGCTCAGTGCAGCGTTATGGATCCTGATGCTGCTCAGTGTAGCACCGAAGCTGATAACCCATGCGGCCGGAGACATGCCGACAGAGGAAGAGATTGCAGAGGAAGAGTACTGGGACAGCCTGGAGCTTCTTGCGATCTGCGTGGAAGCAGAGGCGGGAAATCAGGGGTTGGAAGGGAAGAGGATGGTTGTTGATGTGATCCTGAACCGGGTGGATGATCCAGACTGGCCTGGCACGATTGAAGAGGTCATATCCCAGCCGGTGCAATTCTCGTCGTATTGGGATGGCGGGATGGACAGGGTGTCCGTGTCGGAAGAAACATTCGAAGCGGTGAGAATGGAGCTGGAGAACCGGTCATGGCCGGGGATCTACTACTTCACCGCAGGCCGGTATTCCGAATACGGGACACCTTGGCAGAAAGTGGGGGATCATTATTTCTCTGGAAAATAATATGACCATTGGAAGCCTTCTGGAACGGATATCCGGTGGTGACCGGATCATCATAGAGGAATCCGGACGGGTACTCTTCTGGGATCAGGCGGTATTTTTCAGACGGAGCGGAATCAGCCGGGAACGGTTGGTGAGTACGATCAGAATCGATACCAATGTGTACAAGAAAGAACTGGACAAGCAGGGACATCGGAAAAAGAATCTGCGGAGCGTATCTGCAGAGGACCTGCCGGACATGGCATTCCGGGATGTGGACCTGCAGTTCCAGCTCCGGATAGAAATAGAATAGCGCCCGGAGGCAACCGGACGCTATAAAGGATAATGCTATCAACAATAAAATTATATTTTCATGATAGCATCCGGTGACGGAAAAAGCAAGAGAATACAGAAAAATAAGGCTTTTTCCGACCTCGTAATAGATAGTAACAAGTCAGTGAAAGTGAGAAACCGGATGAAGAAGGGAAGGAAGCGGGACGGATGGGTTCTGTATGACTATGAGGCAGCATTCCGGCAGAGCCTGGAAGATATTGATGAGTTCTTCGTGAAAGCCTTGCGGGAGCATAACCGGAAGATGGTCTATGCGTTGAAAGAGATCATTGCAGGAGACCAGCTGGAGATTGAGATCTATCCAGAGTTCGGAAAGATGGAGGATGTCCCGGAAGAAGGACGGATCAAAAAAGATAACTCTGCAGCACAGAGAAAGCTGAATGACAAGAATTCCAGAAAGAATCTGGAGCGTCTGATCAACACAAATTTTGGACGGGATGGCATCTGGATCACTCTGACATACAGCAGGGGAAACGAACCTGCAGATATGGAAGAAGCCAGGAAGGATATGCAGAACTACATAGAACGTCTCCGGTACCGCCGCAGAAAGCGTGGACTTCCGGCAATCCGATATGTATACGTCATCGAGTATTCGCCAGAGTGTAAGATCAGATTCCATCACCATCTGGTAATGGATGGGGATCTGGACCAGGACACCGTGGAAAAGGCGTGGAAGCTGGGAAAACGGAATGAGACGCGCCGTCTGGAACCGGATGAGTACGGACTTACGGGAATGGCCAAGTATATCACAAAGGAGCCGAACCGGAAGAAAGGTGAAAAGCGCTGGTCCTGTTCGACGAATCTGCGGAAGCCTAAAATCCGTAAGGTGCATAGTAAACGTCCGGCAGCAGGACAGGGAACGTACAAAGCAATAGAGAAGTATGTGGATGGCTTCGTAAAGGACAGAGGAACCGTGGAGGAACAGATGCGGAAATGGTATCCGGATTACACCTACACAGATTCTGAGGTGCTGTATAACGGCGTCAACCGGATGTTTTACGTCCGTGCGCGGATGAGGCGGGCAGGATAAGGAGTGAGAAGCAATGTATAAGATAAATATGTACCTGGAAACCAGTATCCGGGGAGTCCGGCGGTCAACCGGTTGGTATGGTTATATTCTGGAATACATAGACAGCAGGGGAGAACCGCACACCATAGAAGATTATGACCGGGAAGAGGACGTGACGCCGAACCAGCTGGCCTTGATGAGTTTTCTGGTGGCACTTTCCAGGGTCAATAAGGACAGCGAGATCACAGTCTATACGGACAATATATACCTGCGGGGAAGCTACACACGTGATCTGCAGAGCTGGAAGGAGAACGGATGGCGGACCTCAAAAGGTGATGAGGTCAAAAACAAGCTCCTGTGGCAGCAGGTATCGAAGAAGACAGTGCGTCATGTGATCCGGTTCGATCCGGCACACCAGCACAGTTATAAGAATTATCTGGTGGCAGAGCTGATGAAGAGGAAGGGAGATAAGAATGTTTGATAAATTTGGAGAAATGAGTTCCTACACAGAGCTCAATGAGCTGGCAAACAATCTGGTCAATGAAGGGGATCTGGAAAGCCTGCGGGAGATGGCAGCTGAGAACGGGATTCCGGAAGAATTGGTGGAGTTATATCTGAACGGAGATATGCCGGGATTGTGCGATGCTCTGACGGCGGCGATCGGGAAACTGGATGTCGAATGTGAGAAGCTGAAACCGAAGGAAATCATGGAAGACTGGGTGGAGTACATCCGGACGCAGTGCCTGGAGAATGATGTTCTGGCCAGACAGGTGCGGAAGAAAGGGAAGAACCTGGAAGGATGCATTGCGAAGCTTCTGATGTGGTCGTTCAAAAATCAAATTCCGATCAGTAAGGAGATTATGAAGGCAGCAGGAGTCACAGCCGGAAGGTGTACGCTGGGAATCCCAGGAATGGCAACGGCAAAGAAGCTGATTCTGCAGTACTACATGGAGAAATAGGCCATGAAGAAAAAAGCAATTGAGAAGATTCCGTACCTGACATTACCGGTGAACAAGAAAAAGGCGAAATACGTAGGAATTACAGCCTTCGAAAATATTGCTCATGAGCAGCACTTGTTTCTGGAAGTGTACAAAAACAGGGAGAATAGGGAAGTGCCGGTAGCCAGGATCGTACTTACGGAGAAAGATTTTGGAACCTATTTTCCGGAGACGGGGACATGGTCACAGGGCAATATATTTCCAGATGGTTATTGGTACGGTAATGGCTATCGTCTGGGGTGGGAAACAAATATAACAGGTAAATATGATCCTGCAAGGATAAAAAAAGAAAATGATTTGTATTCGGCGGAGGACCTGAACAGAATCCGGAAAATGTGTAAAGACATAGATTTTGGGAATCGGGAATGGTGGAATTACATATCCAGATACCAAAATGATATTACCACTGACAAAAAAATCAGGGCAAGAAATAGAAAATACGAACGGCGGCAGCAGGCATTGAAAGACAGGCAGGATCATACACCGAAGCTTCCGGAAAAGGAAATCCTCGATAAAGCAGACAGGCTCTATTTCAGTGAAAAGCACTTTCTGTATTACAAAAAGCGGGGAAGCTGGGCGGACATTGCCTGCAGCAAATGCGGAGGCATGTCATATGGCAGATGGAAGTCCGGTATATCGTATGAATCCCAGTTCCAGAAGCAGGTTGAGGAGCCGAGAGAGGGGCTGATCGGGACATGTCCGCTGTGCGGGGCACATGGCGAGTATAAATGCCAGGGAAAAGTGAAAGGCGTGCATGAGAAAAAAATACACTTGTTTCTGGGACAGAAGTATAAAGAGTCCGGTATGGTCATGCGCTATGTGGAAGTGAGCAAGGAGTGGGTCCTTGGCCAGATGTGTGAGGAAAAAGGACCTGAGATGAGCGGCGCATATGAAAAGATTTCAGGAGTGGAAATAGCGAGGGCATATTTTGAACCGGGAAAGCCAGTACAGATTGATTACCATAAACATAATCCTTATACACGAGGAGACTACTGGGATGATTGTGATCTGAGAGGACTGGCGCATATTGGGATCAGAGATGGATATGTCATGCAGGAAACGTATAAAAATATGTCCGGAACAATGTTCCAGTATTCTGCGCTGAAGGAATATGCAGACCGCAAGACGAGCTTCAACCCGATAGAATACCTGGAAAGATATCAGCAGATGCCGCAGATAGAGATGCTTGTGAAAATGGGGATAGATGGTGTCGTTGAAAAACTGCTTAAATGCCGGTACGGAATTGTGGCCAACGAGAATGGAAAAAGCCTGAATACATTTTTGGGAATCAGAAAACAGAGAGTACGCCGCTTGAAAGAAGGCAGAGGAGATCTGGAGCTGCTGAAAGTTATGCAGATGGAATATCGGATGGGAGCAGCATGGACGGATGAACAGTTTGAGCGTATAGCAGAATTGCATCTGGAACGAGGTCAGATTGAATTTGCCACAGAGTATATGAGCCTTCAGCAGTTACTGAACCGAATTGCAAAATATGCCGGATGCGAATATGGAACAGGATGCTCCAGTGCTGCACACAGACTCCAGAGCACAGCCACGATATATGTGGATTACCTGGATATGAGACGTGCACTGGGATATGATCTTGCTAATATGATCTACCAGTATCCAAGAGACCTGCAATCAGCCCATGATCGTATGGTGATGGAAAGCAATCAGAAAGAGATGGACAAGCGGCTGGAAGAGGTAAAAGTGAAATTTGCCGGAATCCGGAAGCAATACAGGAAACTCAGGAAAAAATACTATTACGAGGATGAAGAATATATCATCCGTCCGGCAAAGTCAGCAGAAGAAATCGTGATGGAGGGAAGACTCCTGCATCATTGCGTTGGTGGAGATACGTATTTACAGAGACACGATATGGGAACGAGCTATATTTTGATGCTGAGGTTCAAAGAAGATGCGGATAATCCGTATATCACGATAGAGATCAATGCATCAAATGACAGAATCATACAGTGGTATGGAGCGTACGATAAGAAACCGGATCAGAAGCATATGCAGGAATGGATTGACCAGTATGTGTACAAGCTCCGGAACAATCTTCTGGCAGCAGATCAGCCTGCTGTACAGGAAGTTATGATACCGGCATAAGGAGGAAGAGATGGAAGAATTGCAGCAGATCACAATGGATGAGTATCTGGGTCTGAAAAAAGAGATCAAGACGCATATCACTACGATCGTGAAGAGCTTCGTGCGGATTGGTGAAACACTGTGTAAGATCGATCAGGCCAGGGCATATGGACTGGACGGCTATAAGTCTGTGGCAGAGATGGCCAAAGCGGAATACGGCATGACTCCGGGGGGAGTCAGCCGCTTTATGGGAGTATACAGGAAATACTGTACAAACGGACAGCTAAAGGATGGATATGAAAATTACAGTTATGCACAGCTGGTAGAGATGATGCAGCTTCCGGAAGAAGATGCGGGGCTGATCCGGCCGGAGACACAGAGAGAATCGATCCGGGAGCTGAAGCGGTTCAACCGGGATGGTGAGAATGATATACATCAGTTGGAAAACTGGAAGAATTCTACTCCGGAGGAAGAGGAGAATAGGCAGATCCTGAAAGACCTGCTGGAAACGATGTTTAAGCTGGGGTCCCAGAGGGATGCCTTTGACCGGATCTGTGCTGCGGTAAGGGAAGATGTATCTGCAGAGAAGTTTGCAGGGCTGGTCAATCCGGGTGGAAACCGGACGGTGAGATCAGGAAGAGCAATGGCATTTTTCTATGAGAATGAGGTTAAGATCAAAATCTGGAGCAGGCCAGCGCCGGTGAAACTGACGTATGGGGACATCGTGGAGGCATTCCGGGAGAAATTCTCTGGAGTGCTGCAGGAAGAAAAAGACTGGTGGGCAGCAGTCTATGCACCGGAGAAGGAGGAAGAGAAGCGTGAGCCAACGGAAAAGCCTGAACAGCATACTGCAGGAACTGGAAAAGCAGAGAAGAGAAACATGGATTCTGGGACTGACCGGAAGACGGCCGAACCGGCAGGAAAGAAGAAAGAGCAGCCGCCAATTGCGCCGGCGCAAAAATCAGAGGAGAAAACGGAAGAAAACGCAATAGATACTGAACCAGAGTTCATGCTAGAGGATGATGAAGAACTGTGTGAAGGATGCCAGTTCCGGCACCCGGATGGGAAAGCAAAAGAAATTGCTTATCATGCTGTCTGTGAGGACTGTTATGGTGGAAAAAGCTATAAACCATACATACCGCCAAAGGAACAACAGGAAACCAGGGAAGAGGGATCATCCAGGCAGCAGGAGGAAGATCAGATACCGGGACAGGATAATGTGATGGACCATCCAGAGTTGCTTCCGGAAGGGATGCAGCCAACAACAGCCACAATCAATGGCTGTGAGCAGGAAGCAACAGTGGAACCGACGCCTGCTCAGCGGGTAGAAGAGTGTCTGTCGCTGCTCAGCTGTATTCAGGGCAATCTTGCATTGCAGAACTATCCGCCAGCATTGAAGCAGGCACAGAAGCTGGTAGAGCATCTGGAGGCGCTGATATGATGTATCCGAAGCAGAAAACACAGAAACGGCGGATGAAGCATCCGCCCTCTATCCTACAGCAGAGACCGGGAGAATGCTATCTGTGTGAGCGGCTGGGGATGATCCGGTATTGGACATATCTGGAAAGGCACCATGTATTTGACGGTCCCAATAGGGCGGTGTCAGAAGAAAATGGTTTCACCGTGCGTCTGTGTGTAGGACATCACCGGGAAGGACCAGATGCAGTGCATAAGAATGCAAATATGATGCGGATACTGCAGCGGGATGTACAGAGAACGTATGAGAAGACTAATAGCCGGGAGGAGTTTTTTAGACTGTTGGGTCGGAATTATTTGGATGGCGAAGATCATGAAAAAGATAATTGAGTTTATACCAGAAGAAAATCTATGCCAGTTTTGCAGAAAAAGAAGAGCAACGCTACTGTGTGACATGCAGCGTGGAAAGATCATAAGTCACATGTAAAAAATCTGGGCTTTGAAAGCCATATTATAACCTGCGACAGAAGAATATGTACTGAATGTACAACAAGGGTGAATGGATTTGATTTTTGTCCAGATTGTGTGAAAAAAATCAAAAAGAGCATAAAAGGGAGTAAAAGCTGATGGAGAAACTTAAACCGTGCCCATTTTGCGGAGGAAAAGCAGAATTTTATAGAATTGCAAATAAATCATCAAATTCGTCTATCGGATTCACATTCCGGATTAAATGCAAAAAATGTGGAACGGAAAAACCAAAAAACTATGAATATGATGTGTGCATGGATGATGCAGGAAACATTAATATAAGACAAGATGATAGATGTAAAGCAGTAGAGGATTGGAACAGGAGAATAAACAATGAAGTATGAACCGGATAATTTCCGGAATCCGATCAGAAAAGAGGAGATAGAGAATCTCCGCAGCCGGATCCAGATCGGGGATGTGCTTCCCAGAAAAGTGATCTGGGTGCAGAAGGACGGACCGGGAGTAATCCGGCTGGAGCTGAAAGGAGGAAATGACAATGGAAGTGAAGATTGAACCAAGGAAACAGACGGATAGAGGAGGGTATCTGATGATGCCGCTCAGGAGGAATGTTCCGACGCCAACGAATAGGAGATGGAAACTGGTGCGGTGTCCGGCCTGCGGAGCAGAATGCTGGGATACAGGCAATCTTCCGGCGGGATGGGTGACACCACAGAAGTTGTGCACAATGTGCGCCTTGAAAACAGGCATAAGCTGAGAGGAGACGGAGAGATGGACAAGGGAGCGTTACTGCAGCTATCGGAGATCAAAAAAGAGATAGCTGATCTGGAGGAAAGAATACGAAAAGATGAGCGGAAAATGGAAGAATACAGCAACCTTGTTGTCTCTGATACAGTGACCGGAACAAGAAAGGATGGAACCTTCGGGCCAATCAAAATCACGGGTCTGGACAGAAAGCATTATAACAGGCAGAAACTGCTGGTAAATCATAAACGAGAGATGTTTAAGGGATTGCAGGAAAAACTACTGCAGAAAGAAATAGAAGCGGAGGAATACATACAGACCATACAGGACAGCAGATTGAGACAGATTTTGAGATACAGATATGTGGATGGTCTTTCATGGCAGCAGGTGGCCAGAAGGATGAAGGGAAAATGCACGGCAGACAGTTGCCGGATGGAAGCACAGAAGATTTTTAAAACCGGATCTGAATGATCCGGTAAAAAAATACTATTGAAACGAACATAAGTTCAGAACATACGAACTAATAACAAAAAACAGGACAGATGCTGGTAACATCTGCCCTGCTAAAAATGCTATACGCATTCCTCGATAAATGTAGTATAGCATTTTCGCCAGGAATTGCAAGGAGAAAAATGCTTATGACACGCAAGGAAAATTTCAGAAATGAGATCCTGTTAAAAATGCGTCTGCACTTGGGAAAAAATGAAATGGCAATGCTGGAAAATGTATTGTCAGAAAGCCTGTATCAAGTGGACATCGTGGATGCAGTGACGCTGCCGGCAACGGCTACAGACAGCAATGAGTACATACTGGCATTATATGAGCTGAAGCGGAGTCTGGTTCTGAAAGAGTCAACCATGCAGGGATACATGATAGCAGCCAGAGAGCTGATCCGGTATGTTCAGAAGCCACTGGTAGCAATGGATAAGGATGATATAGAGTATTACCTTCGTGCAAAGAAGAAGGAAGGAAACACAGGGACATCACTGAACAATAAGCGACGTAAGATTTTGGCGCTATTCCGCTGGATGGCGAAGCAGCACTTCATCACTGTGAATCCAGCGGAAGATATTGAAAACTTCAAAGAAATCAGACGGCCGGTGGAACATTTACTGGCAGAAGAGGTGGAACAGCTCAAAGAAGGATGTGTGACCAGAAGAGATAGAGCTTTGATGGAATTTCTTCGGAGTACAGCGTGCCGAAGAGGGGAGATTCCGTATATCAAGATCTGTGACGTCAATTGGAATACGGGCGAGATCCTGATCTACGGAGAGAAGACGGAGACATGGCGCAAGGTATATCTGGATGGAATTGCATTGAAGTACCTGAAGGATTACATACAGATCGACCGGCAGCAGGAGTTGAGCAGCACACAGCCATTATTTGCAGCAAAACACAGCGATAAGGTTCTGAGTAAGGCGGCGATCTATGAAGAGATCAAGAAGATAGAGAGCCGGTCAGGAATTAACAGGCGTGTATATCCGCATCTCTTCCGGAAGACAGCAGCCACCAATATTGTACGCAGGGGAGGAACGGTGGATGATGCGGGATGTTATATTGGCCACAAGGGATCCGATGTGACACGCCGCCATTATATTGCCATGAAAGACCCGGAAGTAGTGTTCCGACGGTTCGTTGCATCGACTTGAAAAAAATAAAAGTTTTTTCGTTTTTTTCGTTTTGGATGTGGTAAGATAGTATCAGTGAAAAGGGACGACATCCAGATGGTGTCGTCCTGCATTTTTTTCATCTTTTTGAAATATATGTTGACATATGGTGCACCATATGTTATATTATATTCAGGAGGTGAGAAAAGGATGAGCAAAAAAAAGAAAAAACAAAAGAACCTGATCGAATTGATAATCAAGCTCCTGATTGCCTTGGGAACATTCATGGCTGGATTAGCAAGTCTGATACAGGCTCTTAAGTGAGAGGACGGGGCGAAAGCCCCAACCTCTAACAAATTATAGCTCATCTGATATAATATGAAAAGGATAAAATTTAGTGATTTGTTCTTATTGGCTGCAGTCATTATATTTTTTGCATTGCAAAGAAATATATGGTCAAGCGTGCTTCTACTTCTTGCATCTCTGTATGAAATATATTCAGTGATAATAAAATTGAAGGAGGAGTGGAACGATGCCAGTAGGTAGACCGACTCAACAGACACTGATCAATAGAAAATCACAGCAAAAGAATGGATGGATAGCAAAGTCGTATAAGCTGAAGAAAGAGCTTGTGGAGCAATTTGCGGAAGCATGCCAAAAAGCTGGGGTAAGCCAGGCCGGGCAGATCAGTACAATGATGAGAGAATTCATAGAACAGAATAAGTAATGCAGGAGAGAGACAATGCCGTTATGGTGTTGTCTCTCTTTTTGCGCCAGCGCAATTATGACAGAACAGGAAATCAATTATGTAAAAGAGTGCATCAGGACAGATATCCATTTGTTTTATGTGTGGGGTTCATGGAAGCGGATAAGGAAGCAGGTTCTGCAGATGGATCATGGAGAGTGCCAGAGATGCAAAGCACAGAAAAAATATACAAAGGCAACGACAGTGCATCATGTGAATTATGTGAAGAAACATCCGGAGCTGGCGTTGGAGATATTCTATGAATGGCATGGAGAGAAGAAAAGAAACCTTATAAGCCTGTGCCATGACTGCCATGAGGCAGTGCATGGATACAGAAAACCAAAAAATAAAGTGGAACTGACGGAGGAAAGATGGGATTGAGTCCGGAGACCCATACCCCCCGGTCGAAAAAAATAGCGTTTTAAGGCGACCATCGGAGACCGGACAGAGGACTCGACAAATCCGGGAGAGATCGCGCGTGAGAAAAAAATAAAAAATAGGGGGCGAAAATATGGCTCAAAAAAAGGGGGATATATTAGAAAGCTTAATTTCACAGTTAGAGAAAAAACAGGCTGATATTTCCTGCTTTTTGGATCTGATTGATGATTATATGGCCCTCTGTGATATTAAGAAAAAGCTAAAAACAGATATAAAAAAGAGAGGTGTATCGTATGAAACACAGTCCGCATCAGGCAAGACAACCATCATAAAGCAGAATCAATCCGTCAAAGATCTGGTAGCCGTGAATAAGCAGATGCTCATGATTCTGGAAAAATTAGGATTAACAACGGAGAAGACCATCAGAGATGGCGATGATGAAAAACTGTGATCCACGAATAGAATCCTACATGGATGCTGTGGAGACGGGAAAAGTCGAGGCATCCAAAGATGTCAAGGCACTGATGAAACATGTAAGAAAGTGTTTTTTGACGGAGGATATCTACGTAGACCAGCAACAGCTGACGGACTACTTAGGATTGGCCAGATATTTCCCTTATGATGAAGTATTTCCATGGCAGCAGTTTGTGATCGGATTGCACGATTGCACGTACTGGAAAGAATCCGGAAGACCACGGTGGCCAGATCTGTTCTGCCTGATTGGGCGTGGAGCAGGAAAAGACGGAACAATAGCACTGGAGGCAACAGCCCTGGCATCCGAATACAACGGAATCAGGGAATATGATGTTGACATTTGTGCAAACAACGAAGATCAGGCCATACGGCCTGTAGCAGATATTGTCGGAGCGTTTGAACAGCCGAAGTGGATTAAAAAATTACAGAGGTTTTTCAAGTGGACTGCTGAAAAAGTGGTCTGTAAAGCTACGAGGTCAACCATAAAGGGGCATACAAACAATCCGGGCGGAAAAGATGGACTCCGTTCCGGAATGGTAGTGCTCAATGAGATCCATCAGTATCAGGATTATAAAAATATCAATGTATTCACGACCGGCCTGGGTAAAAAGAAACACCCGCGCCGGTCTTACTATACCACACAGGGAGATGTCCGGGAAGGACCGCTGGATGACCTGCTGGAGACGGCAGAGGGAATCTTGTTCGGAGGAGAACCGGACAACGGTCTACTGCCGTTTATCTGTAGACTGGACAATAAAGCAGAGGTACATGATGAGAAAAACTGGGAAAAAGCAAACCCGTCATTGAGGTATCTTCCGGATCTCATGGAAGAAATCCGGAAAGAATACAGAGACTGGCTGAAACGGCCTGAGAAGTTCACAGCGTTTATGACAAAGAGAATGAATCTCCCGGACGGGTCCAGTGAGATCAAAGTGTGCGCCTATGAGAGAATCAAAGCCACAAATAGGCCGGTGCCGGTGGATGAACTGATCGGAAGCGTGTGCACCTGTGGTATTGACTTTTCAAAAATAACAGACTTTGTGTCGGTCAATTTACATTTTCGGAACGAAAATATCAGATATGATCTGAATCATTCCTGGCTGTGCCTGCAGTCGAAAGACTTGCCAAGAATCAAGGCTCCATGGAAGGAATGGACAGAGAAAGGATACATTGATCTGGTGGACGATGTAGAGATACATCCAAAGATAATTGTGGATTATATAGCACGGCAGATGGAATATTATTCGATTCAGAAAATGGCGATAGATGATTTCCGCTATGCGCTGGTGTCCCAGTACCTCAAAAATATAGGCTTTGATGCAAAAACGTATAAAAATCTGAAACTGGTAAGACCGTCAGACATCATGAAGGTGGCACCGGTTATAGATAGCTGTTTTGCAAATGATTATTTTGTCTGGGGTGACAATCCGCCACTACGGTGGGCGACCAACAACACAAAGATGGTCAGATATGGCAGGAGGCTGGGAAAAGAAGAAGATGCAGATATCGGAAATTTTGTGTATGCCAAAATTGAAGCAAAATCAAGAAAGACAGATCCGTTCATGGCGCTGGTAGCTTCTATGACGGTGGAGGATGAATTGCCATATATGCAGTCTGTAGATACACCAGATCTTGGAGTATTTACGTATTAACGAGGAAAGGAGGGAAAAAGTTGGGGTTCAGTATTATGAAATTGTTTAAAAAGGCTGATACGCAGGAAGTGGCAGTTGAAGAAATCACAGATCAGCAGCTCCATGAAGCAATGGCAGAGGTCTATCTTAGAGAGCTGGCATTCTGGACCTGTGTTGGGAAAATTGCGAATGCACTGACAAAATGCGAATTCCGGACATTTTACGAGGGCACAGAAGTGTTCAAAGAAGAGTATTTCCTCTGGAACTATGAACCGAATAGAAATCAGAATAAGGCGGAATTTCTGTCAAAAGCAATGGAGAAGCTGTTCCGGAACAATGAGCTGTTGATCGTAGAAAGCTATGATGGTCAGCTGCTTGTGGCAGACAGCTTTTCGGTGACGAAAAACACTCTCTATGGAGACACATACAGCAATGTGCAGGTAGAGGATTATACGTTTGCAAGAACATTTCAAAGCAGGGACGTGCTCCATTGGACGCTTAACAATAAAAATGTGAATCAGATCATACAGGGATTGTATGAATCATACAGGAAACTGATCGGGTATTCTGAAAAATCATACCTGAAAAGCAGGGGCAGCAGGGGAATCCTTGAGATTTCCGCTATGGCACAAAATGATAAAGCATTCAGTGACAAACTGAAGAAGTTGATGAATGAATATTTCAAGTCATTTTTTGAGAGCGCAAATGCTGTGCTTCCGTTGTATGAAGGATATAAATATACAGACCTTGGATCGAAGACATACAGTGAAGGAACCAGTAGAGACATCAAAAATCAGTACGATGATATCTTTGATTTTACCGCCCGCGGATTTTCAATGCCGCCGACATTGGCCAAGGGAGACGTACAGGATACAGAAAAAGCGGTAGATGAGATGCTGACGTTCTGTCTGGATCCGCTGGCAGAAATGTTCATGCAGGAAATTAACAGGAAAAGAAGTGGACGGAGTGAAGTGTTGAAAGGCACAAAGCTTCAGATTGACACAATGAGGGTCAAACACATAGATATGTTTGATATAGCAACTTCTGCGGATAAACTCATCAGTTCCGGAATCTATACAGTCAATATGATTCTGAGAGCTCTGGGCGAACCGCAGATGGATGAAGACTGGGCAGATCAGCACTTCATCACGAAAAATTATTCAACGGTTCAGGGACTTCTGGACGCAATGAAGGAAGGAGGAAAATAAAGTGAAGAATAATGTGCATTTCTGTTTTCAGAAAGCAGAAAATGACTGCCATAAGTTATACATCTATGATGATGTAACTGCATATGGCACATGGAACTGGAACACCTGGAAGTTTGAAGATTCAAAGACATCAGCAAAATATTTCAAGGAACAGCTTGAAAATATTCCGGACACAGCAACGATTGAGTTACATATCAACTCGAACGGTGGATCTGTGAAAGAAGGAGTTGCAATCTACAACCAGCTGAGACAGAAGAACTGTAAGAAGGTGGGATATGTAGATGGAGTGGCATACAGCGTAGCATTTCTGATCTTACAGGCCTGTGATGAGAGGGTTATGGGTATTGGAACATCGGCACTGGTTCATAATATGTGGATAAGCGTTGAGGGAAATTCTAAAGAACTCAGAAAAGCAGCAGATGATCTGGATACGCTGATGGAGTCTAACCGTCAGATTTTCATGGAAAGATCAAATCTGGAGGAACAGCAGCTGATTGAGATGATGGAGGCGGAAACATTCCTGACACCGGACGAAGCCATGGAATATGGATTGATCGACCGGGTAGAGAACTACCAGGCAGACGACAAAGAGGTACAGGAGCGGCTGATGGAAAGAAGTAAGCAGTTATCAGCCATGATTGCACAGCAGAAATCATTTCTTGAACAGCTGGAACATCTGCGGCAGCAGGGAAAAAACCCAGAACAGAAGGAAAAGAAACTTGTCAACCAGATTGCAGAATTATTTGAAAAAATGTAAAGGAGAAGGAAAATGAAAAACAAAGACGTATTGGCAATGGAAAAAGCAAAGATTGTTACAAAAATGAATCAGGCGATCAAAGATAATAACACAGATGCATTCAGTGAGGCGTTTGTGGAGCTGTGCCAGAAGATTGAGGATAATGTTCTGGAGCAGGCGAAAGAAATGCTGACTGAGCAGGATACAGCGATTCTGGCACAGAGAGGAGTCCGTCAGCTGACTTCTAAAGAAAAGCAGTATTATGAAAAAATAATTGAGGCAATGAGATCAGGGAACCCGAAGCAGGCTCTCAACGATGTTGATGTGACTATGCCGGAAACAATCATCAATTCTGTATTTGACGATCTGCAGACCAATCATCCGCTGTTGTCAAAACTGAATGCAACGACGGTAACCGGCCTTACCAGAATGATGCTGAATACGAATGGCGATCAGAAAGCGGCATGGGGAAAATTAAACGCGAAAATTATTGAGGAGCTGACATCTGGATTTAAAGAAGTAGATGTAACTCAGGACAAACTCAGTGCATTTCTTCCGGTATCCAAAGCTATGCTGGATCTTGGCCCTGCATGGCTGGACTCCTATGTCCGTGCGGTACTTAATGAAGCACTGGCCAATGGCCTGGAATATGGAATTGTAAATGGAACAGGAAAAGATGAGCCGATCGGAATGGTGAGACAGGTTGGTGAAGGTGTTACAGTGACCGGAGGAACATATCCGGAAAAAGAAGCTATCAAAATGACGGCCCTTGATATGGAACAGATGGGAAACGTAACAGCTATCATGGCAAGGGATGCTTATGGAAAGGCGAGAACGGTAACCAATCTGATCATGTTAGTGAATCCGGTTGATTATTTCCGCAGAGTGCTTCCGGCAACAAGAATGCTGACTCCGGACGGAAATTATGCTACGGTTCTTCCGGTAAATGCTGAGATTATTCAGAGCGCTGCAATTACAGAGGGAAAAGCTGTCTATGGAATGGCAAACAAATATTTCCTTGGAGTCGGAATGGGCAAAAATGGAAAGATTGAATATTCTGATGAGTATCATTTCCTGGAAGATGAGAGGGTATATCTTATTAAACTGTATGCCAATGGTTTTGCGTTGGACAACAATGCATTTGAGTTACTGGATATTTCAGAACTTAAACCGGTACGTTTCAAAGTGATCAGTGAAACGGAGACAAAAACATATGATGCGAAGCTGGCAGATCTGAAAATTGGTGCATTGTCATTAACTCCGAAGTTTGCAGCAGAAACAGAAACTTATACAGCAACCACCTCAAATGCATCCAACACAATCACAGCAGTACCGGCAAATAGTACAGCAGAGATTAAAATTACTGTAGACGATACAGAAGTAGTGAATGGTGCAGCAGCCACTTGGAAAAGTGGAACAAATGCTGTGAAGGTGGAAGTGACTGACGGAGATCAGACCAAAACTTACACAGTAACCGTAACAAAGGAGTAAAAAAATAAATGGCAGACGAACAGAAGCTTATAGACGACTTGAAAAACTATCTGGATAGAACATGGAAGGATGACATGGAAGACCAGAAAATTGCGGGAATCGTACAAAGAGGAATGGCTGCCATTAAGGGAAAGATCGGGGAGTGCAATTTCTATGAGGAAACTCAGGAAAGGGCGCTCCTTTTCGATTATGTTATGTATGCAATGGCCGGAGAAATTCCGCAATTCTGGCAGAATTATTCCAGTGAAATTCTGTCACTGCAGATAGACAGAAGGATAGAAAAATATGATGAGAATACAGGATCGTAGATTTGAAGTGTTTGGAGACGGGATTCTTGAGATCTGTGAAACGGAAGAACGGAGCCTGATAAAGACAAAGATTGAAAATGTGCGATTTGGAGATCGTACAGTCGGTGTGTCCAGATTTTGGAACGCGAATACGGCAGGAAACAAGGCTGATCGAATGGTGAGCGTTCCGCTGGAAATCTGTGAGAAAGTGTTTGTAGGAATACAGGACATTGTAAATATCAAAAAAGGAAAGCTTACGGGACAGTACAAAATCATACAGCTACAGCCAAAGTATGATGCGAAACCACCAGTACTCTACCTGACGCTGGAAAAAATGATGCATCCATACAAAGATATGAGGACAGAAGATGGCAAAAATTGATGTAGATGAACTCGTGGAAGAAGTTATGAAAGAACTACGGACATATGAACAGACGACAGTTGAAAATGTGAAAAACGCAGTGGAAAAGACTGCAAAAGAAACGGTTGCAGAACTGAAGCAGACTTCTCCGAAAAAAACAGGTAAATATGCAAAAAGCTGGGCGAAGAAAAATGCGGTCACAGGAAGAAGTAATTTTGAATCGACCATATATTCAAAAAAACCTAAATACAGACTGACTCATCTTCTGGAAAAGGGACATCAGAAAAGAAATGGTGGAAGGGTAGAGGGAATACCACACATTAAAAAAGCAGAAGAACATGCGATAGCGAAACTGGAAGAAAGGATATTCAAAGGATTATGACGCCGGAAGAAATTGAGCGGATGCTTGGGAAAATGGAAATTCCATGCAAATACAACCATTTCACACAGAAAGAGATGGAAACGATCGCTCTTCCGGTCATTGTATGGAATATCCCAGAAACAAAAGAATTCCATGCAGATGGGATTGTATATCACAGAACATACAAGCTGGATATTGAGCTCTATACAGATGAAAAAGACTGGGGACTGGAAAAACAGCTTGAAAATCTTCTGAATGAAAACGGAATCACGTGGAACCAGACGGCTTCTGAATGGCTGGAATCAGAGAGCATGTGGGAGTCATTGTATGAAATGGAGGTATAGAAATGAAAGAAAATAAAGTACAGTTCAACCTTAAAAATGTACATTATGCAATTTTAGAGGATTCATCAACCACAACATGGGGAACGCCGGTGAAAGTACCTGGAGCGGTAACACTGACACTGGATGCAAGCGGAGATGTTACTCCATTCTATGCAGACGGAATAATCTATTATAGTTCAGTGGCAAACAATGGATATTCAGGAGAATTGGAAATGGCAAGATTCCCGGATCAGATGATGCAGGATGTATGGAAGATGGAGATCGGGGAAACAGACAAAGTCCTGATTGAAAATTCAAATGTGGAACCAGCTGCGTTTGCCTTGCTCTACCAGATTGATGGTGATGCAGGGAACCAGATGTATTGTCTGTATAATTGCACGGCAGCACGGCCGGGAATTGGAAGCACGACAAATTCCGATTCCAAAGAGCCGCAGACACAAAGCGCTTCCGTGACAGCAGCCCCACTGGAAAATGGAAATGTGTTGGCTCGAACTACTGCTGGGACACCGGATTCTGTCAAAACAGGATGGTTTACGAAGGTATTTGCCAGAGAAGGAGAATAAACGTGGAGAAAATTGTAACAGTAGATGGAAAAGGAGTAAGGATGAGGGCATCAGCTCTCATCCCAAGACTGTACAGATTTAAATTCGGCAGGGACATGGTCAAAGATCTGACAGAGCTGAAGAAGAAATTTGACAGAATCAAAGACCAGACAAAATCCATATCAGAAGAAGAACAGAGTCAGGAGCAGCTTTCTGTCCTTGACCTTACAGTATTTGAGAATACAGCATGGTTAATGGCCAGACATGCAGATAACAATGTGCCGGATGATCCGGATGAGTGGCTGCAGGGCTTTGAAATGTTTTCAATCTATGAAGTACTGCCGCAGATTATGGAATTATGGAACCTCACGAACGTGACGACATCAATTCCTAAAAAAAAATGAGAGCGACAGTGCGTGAAAGCACTGGCGCTCTATTTATGCTGAGGTGCGCAGAGCTTGGGTTGTCAGACGATGCTCTGCGGCAAATGTCCATGGGCATGGTATATGACATGCTGATTGAGAAAGGCAATGACCAGGAAGAGTATCCAATAAAGGCAACACAAGAGGACATTGAGGCATTCTTCGGAAAAGGGTGAGCAAATGGCAGACAGAGTAAAAGGAATAACAATAAAACTGAATGGAGAGACAACAGGCCTTTCAAAAGCACTGCAGGGCGTCAATAAAGAAATCAGTTCTACACAGAGGGAACTGAGGGATGTTGAACGCCTGCTCAAACTGGATCCGACGAATACAGAGCTGCTCGGGCAGAAACAGAAATTGCTTGGAAATGCTGTGTCAGATACAAAAGAAAAGTTGCAGACGTTACGGACAGCAGCTGAGCAGGCAAATGACGCACTGGCCAATGGAGACATTGCACAAGAACAGTTTGATTCTCTACAAAGAGAAATCGCGGACACTGAACAGAAACTGCAGGGGTTGCAGAAGGAAAGTAAGAACGCAGGGAGTGTAGCTTCCCAGGTATTGGCAGCAGTAGGCGACAAACTCCATGAGGTTGGGGGGAAAGTATCCGATGTAGGAAAAAAATTCCTGCCGGTAACAGGCGCTTTGACAGGAGTTGGAGCGGCTTCCGTGAAAACGGCAGCAGATTTTGACACAGCAATGTCAAATGTCAAAGCATTATCAGGTGCAGGAGAAGAAGATTTTCAGAGGCTGAGAGACGCAGCTTTGGAAATGGGTGAGAAAACAGCCTTTTCTGCAAGTGAAGCGGCCGACGCTTTGGGATATATGGCTTTGGCAGGCTGGGATTCCGACAAATCTATTGAGGCACTGCCGGCTGTCCTGAGTCTGGCAGCAGCTTCGGGCATGGAACTGGCGGCTGCATCTGATATGGTGACGGACTATCTGTCAGCATTTGGAATGGAAGCAAATCAGGCGGCTTATCTCAGTGATATCCTGGCATTTGCACAGGCAAACAGCAATACCAGTGCGGAACAACTGGGAGATGCTTATAAAAACTGTGCGGCGAATCTGCACGCGGCAGGACAGGACGTTGAGACAGTTACAAGTCTTCTGGAGGCAATGGCCAACCAGGGAACCAAAGGCGGAGAAGCCGGTACTTCTCTGGCGGCAATCATGCGCGACATCACACAAAAAATGGATGATGGTGCTATCAAGATCGGAGATACAACGGTAGCTGTGCAGGACGCGCAGGGAAACTTCCGGGATTTGACAGATGTATTGAAAGATGTTGAAACGGCAACTGACGGAATGGGAAGCGCAGAGAAAGCAGCGGCTCTGTCGGCTACATTTACCTCAGATTCTACAAAAGGACTGAATCAGATATTTACGGAGGGCGTCGATACCGTAGCCGGATATGAAAAGGCGTTGAAAAATGCAGGCGGGACAGCTGAGGAACAGGCTGATACAAAACTGGATAATCTCAATGGTCAGATGACTCTGCTCAGTTCTGCAGTAGAGGGAGCCGCCATCTCGATTGGAGAGACACTGATACCGATGATATCGGGCCTTGTGAACTGGATTAACGGACTCGTGGACAAGTTTAATGGCCTGGATGAAGACCAGAAGCAGATGATCGTAATGATTGGACTAGTAGTGGCAGCAATTGGACCGGCTTTAATCATTATCGGGAATCTGATATCAATTCTTGGGACAGTGTCAACGATGATAAGTACGGTGTCGACAGTGATGAATAATATGTCAACAGTGATGAATAATGCATCAAATGTGATGAATTTTATAGCAGCAAATCCAATTATTCTGTTAATTGCTGCAATCGTTGCCCTTGTTACAGCGATTGCATTATGTGGGGATCAGATACAGGAAAAAATACAGGCACTGGATGATTTTCTGCAGAATATATTCGTCACAGATTGGACAAATGTGTTTGGCCCTGTCCTGGGAGAGGCGTTGAATTCCTTCCTTGCCAATGTGAAAAATATATGGGATTCACTCAAAAGTATACTGGACGGAATTATAGATTTTATCCGAGGAGTATTCACAGGAGACTGGGAGCGGGCATGGAAGGGATTGAAGGAGCTTGTTTCAGGAATATTCGGAGGGCTTGAGGCAGTGATAAAGACTCCGTTGAATGCAGTTATCGGTCTCCTGAATGGAATGATCGGAAAGGTCAACAGCGTCATCAATAAAATCAACAGTATCCACATCACCAATCCATTTTCAGGAGAATCCTACGGATTCAGCATACCAAGCCTGAATAAGGTGCCGTACCTTGCAAAAGGAGGAATCCTGTCATCGGGTTCTGCAGTAGTAGGTGAAGCAGGCCCGGAGCTCCTGACGATGGCAGGAAATCGTGCAGTTGTACAGCCGCTTACGAATCAGACGACAAACCACACGGAGATGGGTGGAGTCAGTATCTATGTATATGGGGCTCCTGGACAGGATGTGAGCAAGCTCGCAGATATAATCGAGGACAGGATAGCGGAAAAGGTTGAGCGGAAAGGAGCGGTGTTCGGATGATTGGTTCATTTTGGTTTGACGGAATCAATAGCAGAGACAGAGGAATATATGTGTCCGGATCAGGGACATTTGACTCTCCGGAGCCGGATATCGAAAAAATAGAAGTGCCGGGAAAATCAGGTGATCTATTGGTCGATAAAAACCGTTATAAAAATGTGTCACTTACATACCCGGCATTCATTCGTACACAATTCAAAGAATTGACGGATATTGCAAGGCAGTGGCTTCTCGCAGAAAAAGGGTACAGACGACTGGAAGATACTTATCATCCGGATGAATACCGAAAAGCCAGATTTTCTGGACCAATAAACTTTGATGTACGATTCTTGAACCTGTCAGGAGAATGTGATCTTGTCTTCGACTGCAAACCACAGAGATATTTGAAAATCGGAGAAAATACAATTAAGGCATCCGGAAAATTGGAACTGTATAATCCGACAGATTTCCCGGCAGAACCATTGATTCGGGTATATGGAACATCTGGAACCCTGTATGTAGGGGACCAGATAATTCAAATCAATGCCATAGATGGTTATATAGATCTGGACAGTGAGACCCAGAATGCGTTCAAAGGTGCGGTTAATTGCAATGGCAATATTGTGCTAACAGATCTTCCTACGCTTCCGGCAGGAAAAACGGGAATCCGTACAGAAGGGAAAATAACAGGGTATGAAATAACCCCGAGGTGGTGGAGAATATGATACCTGTTTTGTATGAAACAAATACAATGGAATTTGTGACCAATGGAATTGGTAAGCTTGCTTCTGCAATCTCATGCACGGTAACTGAAGAAAGAAATGGAAGTTATGAACTGGAAATGACGTATCCAATCACGGGAGTCTTATATGTGGAATTGCAGTTATCAAGAATTATATGGGCAGTTCCTGCTGATGGGAAAAGTGGACAGGGCTTCCGAATCTATAAAATAACGAGACCAATTGGCGGAGTTGTTACGGTGTATGCGGAGCATGTGAGCTACCAGCTGGCCAGTATACCGGTATCAAAATTTTCAGCAGCAAGTGCGGCAGCAGCAATGGTAGGATTGAAGGACCATGCGGCTGCAAATTGTCCGTTCACTTTTTGGACGGATGTGACAACTGCAGGAACATTTGAAGTAGAAGAACCGGCCGGGATCCGTGCAAAGCTGGGTGGGTCAGAAGGATCTGTACTGGATGTGTTCGGTGGAGAATATGAGTGGGATAACTATACAGTAAGACTGAAGGCGAGACGTGGAAGAGACAGTGGAGTTGTTCTGAAGTATGGAAAAAATATCACAGATCTGAAACAGGAAGAAAATATCACGAACACCGTGACGGGAATCTATCCATACTGGAAGAAGGATGATACCTATGTGGAACTGACGCAGAAGGTGGTGCTTTCGGACAAGGCAGGAAATTATCCATATCCAAGAATAACAGTAGTAGACTGCTCCAGTGAATTTGAAGAAGAACCAACACAGGATGAACTTCTGAAGTGGGCGCAGAAGTATGTCAAGAAGACGGGAATAGGAATTCCGTTAGTAAGCATCGATGTTTCTTTTGTGGCATTATGGCAGACAGAAGAATATAAGAACATAGCGCCGTTAGAAAGAGTGAATCTGTGTGATACAGTCCTGATTGAATATGAAAAACTGGGGGTAAGCGCAAAAGCGAAGGTTATCAAGACGGTGTATAACGTTTTGCTTGACAGGTATGACTCTGTCAGCATCGGTGATGCAAAGGCGAGTCTATCAGGAACGATAGCAGCACAGCAACAGTCGCTGGAAAGTAAACCATCTGTGAGCTTCCTGCAGGAAGCGGTAAATAATGCCACCAAATGGATCACAGGAACAAATGGCGGGTATGTAGTACTACATAAAAACGGAAATGATCAGCCATATGAGATGCTGATCATGAACACAGATGACATTAATACAGCGACGGAAGTCTGGCGATGGAACAAAGGCGGACTAGGATATTCCTCTAATGGTTATAACGGTCCATATGCTACCGCAATCACGCAGGACGGGCATATTGTGGCTGATTTTATTACAACTGGGACAATGCTTGCGAACATTATAAAAGGCGGCATTTTGACGCTGGGAGGGCCGCAGAATGGTAACGGAGCATGTAAGGTTGTAGATGCTTCCGGAAACATTATTGCAGAAATTAATCTGGGAGGAATCACAGCCATAAAAGGAAAGATCGGCGGCTGGACTATTGGGCAGAATGATATATCAAATGATACCAGTGCTTACAAAGTGTACCTTGGAAACGGGACAAATGCGAATAAAGATTTTATTGTACTGGAATTAAAGAAAAGTGATGGAAGCCTAATGTATCCTTTCTGGATCAGAGCAGACGGACGGATTGGAATTAATCTGGTTGAACAGGATCCAAATACACCGGCGATTACCATGGGAAACACCGATGGTGGAGAAATGAGCATGGGCGGTTATGGTTTTAAGGTTGATTATGGAGGTGATTATGCAGAACTGTATTATAACCAGAAAGACAGTATTGCCAGACTCACGTTGGGAAAAAGTTCAGGAGAAAAAGTAAGAATTGACTCTGATGGAATGATTCAGACACGTTATGGCAAAAAAGGAAGTGCGACACCCAATGTTCATATTAACAGCGCAGGCACGATTTTGGAGTGTGGTTCATCATCAAGACGGTACAAACACAATGAATCTACAGAGTTGGAAGCGATTGATCCGCATAAACTGTATAAACTTCCGGTTAAGACATATAAGTATAATGACGATTATCTGTCGGAAGATGACCCCAGACATGGACAGACTTTTATCGGATTTATTGCTGAAGACGTACAGGAAATTTATGAGCCGGCTGTCGATTACGATGATCAGGGTCAGCCGGAATCCTGGAATAGTAGAGTGATTGTTCCGACGCTACTCAAATTGGTGCAGGAACAAAATGAACGTCTGAAAGAATTGGAGGAATGGAAGAATGAAGTTATATCTGCCGATAACGGTTGATCTCTATAATGTTTATCCGTTACGGGTACTGAATCTGCAGCAGAATAATGTAGGCCGTGGAGCATTGATCACTCTTACGGCTGCAGGAGCTGTGATCGTACCTGATTCAGAATCCATGTATGTATATGCGAAGAAATCGGATGAGACTGTGGTGTACAATACATGCACGTTGAAAGATAACCAGATTCAGGTAGATTTTGATGAACAGATGACGGTTGAGTCTGGGATATTGCAGGTAGAACTGCAGATGGTAGACACTTCCGGAAACAATATCACAACGCCGATCTTTCAGGTGAATGTCCAGAAATCTAATATTGATTATCAGAAGATAACCAGTCAGGACAGCTTTCAGGCATTAATAGATGCTTTGACAGAAGCGAAAAAAATAATTCCATACAGGGAAAAAGGATGGTTTCACATCAGAAATGGTGATAGTGATACGTCAATCAAGACGTATGTAGGAACGTATAGTGTAATTCCGCAAGCAACAGAGCAGATACTGGAGACGGAAGGAAAGAAAATGGCCGATAATGTAACAATACACGAAGTTGCACGATACGATGTAGCCAATGAAGCGGGTATTACAGTGATTATAGGAGGAAATAAATAATGGCAAATAGTAAGATTGTATATTTTGGTGAGACGCTGATGGATCTGACTGGTGATAGTGTTACACCTGCAGATCTGAAATTGGGTGTTACGGCCCATGATAAAACAGGTGCTGCAATAACTGGAACAAATACTAACGATGCAAATACATCAGATGCAACAGCCGCAGCTGCAGAAATTTTGAAAGGTAAGACGGGATATGTGGCTGGCAAAAAGGTAACAGGTACAATGCCAAATAATGGGGCGATAACTGGATCTATTGCATCCAAAACAGGTGAATATACAGTGCCAATGGGATTTCATGATGGAAGTGGTACAGTTGCTATCGCATCTGAGGAGCAGGATAAGCTGATTGCTGGGAACATTAAACAGGGAGTGTCTATCTTAGGAGTGACAGGTACCTACGCAGGAGAAACGGCAAAGCTCCAGAAGAAGACAGTAACTCCCAAAACGACAGATCAAACGATTACCTCTGATGAAGGATACGATGCTTTAGGTTCTGTCGTCGTCAGCAAAATTCCTTATGCGGAGAGTGAGAATGCAGCTGGGGGAACCACTGTTACAATTGGATAGGAGCGAGAAAGATATGGCAGCGAGTAAGGTTAGCTATTATGGAAAAGTATTAATTGATCTGACACAGGATACTGTCACAGCGGAAAAATTAGCAAAAGGAGTTACAGCGCATGGGAAAGATGGAGCTGTAATAACTGGCACTATGGAAATCGTTAAAGAAGGAAAATGGATGAAAATTCCTGCAGGAATAGGAAAATATGAAGAACAGTACATCCATGCACAAGGAGGAAACAGATAATGGAAGCACCCGCAACAAATAGATTACCTAATACATTGGGATATGTATATGATGAAGAGGATTCATATACAAGATTTGAAGATGAAGAAGCCAGAGCAATGGTGTCAGCTGCATATAATTCAGCACAATCATATGCAGCTGGAGATCTGTGTGTCTATAACAACAAGATGTGGAAAGCAACAAAAGCAACAAGCGGGACCTGGGATGCAACAGCGTGGAAGGAGACAACGCTGGCAGAAGTCAATGCAGGAATGAGGTCAGATATAACCAATCTAACTGAAGAAACCAGAGCAATGGTGTCAGATGCATATAATTCAGCACAATCATATGCAGTTGGAGATCTGTGTATCTATAACAACAAACTGTGGAAAGCAACAAAAGCAACA
>DJEP01000051.1:35601-37791 GCA_002431915.1 Lachnospiraceae bacterium UBA5895
GAATGAGGTCAGATATAACCAATTTAACTGAGAAAAGAAAGCTTATAGAGAAAGAGTTTTTGAGCGGAAACATTTCAATTACTAATAACATGACGTATGAACTACCATATACAGTGCCTGACGGATATGAATACCTTTCTTTTGCTGGAGCTGAATCTTATAATGTGCCGACATCCATTTCTTATCAAAGAAATACTGGAAGTGCAATATCATTGTATGTTAATTGCTTCAACAATGGCGGCGATGGATCTATTAATATGAGATTGCTGTTTCAGCGAAAATAATTATACAAAAATCCGAAAAAATAAATTGAACTTATTTGCTCCATACTCTCGTCTGTGTACCATTTTCGACTTTAAAATACATAATATTGTTACCATTAAAACATATTATTGCTCCATTTTTGCTATCTTTCATGAGGTCTACATATATAACTCCATCTTCCCAAAATGGTCTAACGCCAATATATCCACCTTCGGATAGCTTAATCTTCTCAGTTAGACAAGTTCTGGGAACGCTCGTCCGGTAAGTCCGGGGTGAAGGATTGAAGAGAAAGGAGGCTCTATGATAATAAGAGCACCGACCAATTTCATATGACCAACGTTGCTCCCAATGAGGGAGCTTTTATTTTTCAAAAAAGGAGAAGAAGAATGAATCTTAATTACGTAAAAGTAGCAGTGACAGCTGCCATGAGTTTGGTGGCATCTATGTTAGGTGTGTTGTACATACCTGTTTTTTTGCTGGTGGCAAGTAATGTGATCGATTATATTACGGGAATTTGGGCAGCCGGCTATCGTCAGGATGGTGGTGTCAGCTCTTACCGCAGCATGCGCGGTATTATCAAAAAGGTGACTATGTGGTTATTGGTTGTGGTCGGAGCAATTATTGATCAGCTTTTGCAATATGCATCACAGACGCTGGGGTATACGTTGCCGTTTACATTTTTGGTGGCATGCATCGTGGCAATTTGGATTATCTGCAATGAATTGATCAGCATTCTTGAGAACATGGTAGATATCGGAATCAGTATTCCGGGATTCTTGCTTCCGATTGTAAAGCAGCTGAAGACAGCGGTGGAGCATATGAGCATTACGGAAGATTCGGAGCAGAAAGAATAACATATATTAGGGGCAGCAGACAGCTGCCCCTTTGCCGGGTGATGCCGGTGGAAAGGAGATCAGAATGAAAGTATTATTAAGCGTAGGTCACAGCATTTTAAAGACGGGGCATTGCACCAGCGCCGATGGCCGCCCGTATGGAGGCGTTCTGGAGTATGCATACAATAAAGCAATTGTGGAGGATGTGAAGAAATATCTGCAGTCTGCAGGGCATACAGTGACTCTGGTGATCTGCCCGGAGCTGCGTTTTGCAAAGTCCACGGAGGAAAAGAACTATAAACTCAACATTGAAAAGCCCGGAAACTACGATCTGGTAGTAGAACTGCATCTGAATGCTTCTGCGCTTCATAATGGACGAGGCTGTGAAGTTTTGTATAAATCCGAAAAAGGTAAAGCATTCGCGCAGAAAATTCAGAAGCAGCTGGCAACTGTATTTAAAGACCGGGGCATTCAGAAAAGGGATAATCTGTATATGCTGACTCAGACAAAAGCACCGGCGGTTATCGTGGAAAGCTTCTTTTGTGACAGCTCTGCAGATTGTGAGATCGCAGAAAAGACGGATGTGGCGTTGTTAATTGCCCAGGGCATTCACGGCGGGACTATTAAGCAGAGCAGCTCCGGATCTGGATTCCTTTACAGGGTTCAGTTGGGCGCGTTTCGGAAAGAGGACAATGCTGTGAAACTGAAAAAGGAACTGCAGACCAAAGGTTTCCAGGCGATTTTGGCAACTGTGGATCTGGCCGGAATTCTGTATCGGGTGCAGGTGGGTGCCTATTCCAAGAAAAGTAATGCGGAATCAATGAAGAAGCAGCTGAAAGAAGCTGGATATGAATCTGTAATCGTACAGGCATAGAAAATAGTAAAGGCATCGGAACGTAAATCCGGTGTCTTTTTCTGTCTAAGCGAAATGTTTTTCTAACGCGCTTTCTAACGAAAAACGCAAAAAATGTGAAAAACAGTGAAAAACGGTGAAACACGTAGAACAGGAAAAGCAAGTAACCACAGGCATTTGAACAAAAGAGAAACAACATAGAATCCTATGGATTCGCGGGTTCGAATCCCGTCTCGTGCT
>DJEP01000033.1 GCA_002431915.1 Lachnospiraceae bacterium UBA5895
TATTATAACACAGACCGCACATCCATAAAAGACGTGCGGTCTGTTCTATGTTATAATCCCCTTTTACACCGTGTTTATTTTTGGTACTTTACGTATCATTTGTCTTATTATATAGAATTTTGTCGGTGATGTCAATGGTATTCCGCCAGGCCTCACACAATTTTAGCAGGGACCACGCCGCATTTGCCGGGCTGGTAGATGGCAGCGTCACTGCCTCTCTTCCCGTGAGGGGCAGCTGATACTTCCGGTACAATTCTCCCGCCTTGTTCCCGTTGGCGTAGATCCCCGTGATCTTCGATTCTGTAAGCAGCCCCCTGATATCTGTCGGCACCACATTTTTAATGCTGCTGTCGCTGGAACCCTTGATATCACAGCTCTGGATCACATCCCACAAGGCGATATGGTGTGCCAGAAGCATCGCCTTTTTCTCTTCGATGGTCTCCGGCACCGGCTCGCCGCACAGATCCGCCATCACTTTCCAAAAGCGGTTCTGCTTATGCCCATAATAAAAATGGTTCTCCCGGGATTTCACCGAGGGCAGTGTTCCAAGAATCAACACCTCGCTGTCCGCATCATAAACCGGTGCAAATGTATGCTCAATGTGTTCGTATTCCATATTCTTTCACTCTTTTCATCCTCGACCTATCCTATATTCTCCGGATTTTCCGCGTTCTGAGGCATCCCAGATCCGTTCCACCCTATCTGTCATGTTCCAGTCTCCACCGGATACACCTGGTAAGATACTCCACATACTCCTCGTTCTTGCACATTTCCTTGCCGGGGGTATCGGAGATCTTCGCCACATCCATGCCGTTGCAGGCAGTCGTCTTCATAACGATATTTAAAGGCTCCTCACAGGTATCATTGGCAATATAAGTACCAATACCAAACGCCACCGTCACGCGGTCCCGGAATGCCCTGCGCAGTTCGTCTGCCCTGGCGAAATCCAGGCTGTCACTGAATAACAGGGTCTTGCGCTTCGGATCGATTCCCAGCGTTTCATAATGGGCGATTATCTTTTCCCCCCAGGCAAAGGGATCCCCGCTGTCATGCCGCACTCCGGAGAACAGAGTTGAATAGGTCAGCTGAAAATCTTTCAGGAAACAATCCGTAGTGATGGTATCCGTCAGGGCGATGCCGTTCAGGACACCGTACTCCTTCACCCAGGCATCCAGGGCATACCAGTTGGAATACGCCGGATTATGTTTGTGATTGCCCTGTCCGGTACACATGATCCACTCATGCGCCATGGTGCCCACCGGCGTCACATTCCACTTTTTTGCCAGATAGACATTGGAAGTACCGATGCAGACAGAATCCTTATAGTCCTTATTGTGTGCCACCAGCTCCTGTACCGCCAGTTCCTGTGCTTCCGCAGACAGGCGGCGCCGCAGACCAAATTCACTGAAATTGCCGAGGCAATAAGTCCCATCCACAAGCTTCTGCACCTTATCCGCAAGCCGCTCCCGGAAGGAAGCATACAGCTTGTCATAGTCATAATTCATCCGGAAAAATACTTCATTAACGATAGCCAGCGTCGGGATCTCATACATGGAAGTATTTAACCAGGAACCTTTCGTCTCGATGGTCAGCCCACAGGCTGCATCCGTGCCAATCTCGAAGTCCTCATATCTGGGCTGCCACAGGCGCAGGAAATCCACATAGGAGCCCTTGATCCATTTTACATTTTCCAGGTAATTCAGTTCTTCTTCCGTAAAACGTAAGTTGCAGTACGCCCTGATCTGCTCCTTGATCTCTTCCACCATCTCCGGTGTGAAAAATACATCTGTATTCCTGCATTTAAATGTCCAGGTAGTCTTATACGCGCTGAACTGGTGGTAGATGCACTGTCCCATGGAGAATTTATACATGTCATTTTCCAATAAACTGTTGATAATCTGTGGTAATTGCATTGTTTTCTCCCCCTCTATATCACATCCACCTGGATCGGTCCCATGGCGGCAATGGCCGTCTGGTGAGTCTGCGGTGTCACACAGGCGCATGCCTTCTCAATGACGCACACTCTTGCCTCCGGTACAAATGCCTTCGCCATGACCACATTGCTCAGCACACAGATCCCGGTACAGAACCCGGTGAAATCCACTTCCATGGGATATTCTCCCTCTGCAGCCTCTCCTGCTGCCGTCACCTCTGCCCAGATCGCTTTTAATACATTACCAAAATCCAGACTGCCAAAAGTAGGCTTTTTCACTGTAATTATATTTTTCGGTGCATAATGCTCTCTTACCGCCTTCACAATATCCGGATGGATCTCATATCCTTCCGTGTCCTCCTGTCCATGCAGCACAGGCAGACGCCTGCCTTCCTGGGTGTTTAGATAATCTGCCGTATGGGTATCCCTGGTAACGATTACCTTGTAGTATTCCCCGCTTTCCGCTGCCGCAACGATATTTTTTACCGCCGCCTCGCACTCTTTGTTCCCCAGTGCTCCGGTGATGAATTCCTGCTGCGCGTCTGTGATCACTAATACCTTCTTTGTCATGTTCCCTCTCCTCTTTTTGCTATAATCATCAAAAGCAGGCAATCGCACTCTGCACGATCGCCTGCTTTTTCCTCTTACAAAAATAATTTTCTGACCTTCTCTGCGTCAAATACGACTTCTGTTAATCCGTCCACCTCGATCTGATACAGGGCATTGGCTGCCAGATGCTCCGCCGCCTGCTCAAGATCACGGATACCACTGGTATTGGAATAAATCTCTACCACCGCATCCAGTCCCTCTTCGGTAATGGTACACTCGTTTGCCTGCAGTCCGATGCGTTTCAATACCTTGGGCAATGCGAATCTGGAGAAAATGATCTTCTTCTCCTCCGGAGTATAATCCGGAATATCGATCACCGCAAAACGGGACATTAATGGGGCACTGATCTGCTCCTTATCGTTAGCCGTAGCAATCGGATAAACGCCGAATGTGGGCACGGTACATTCCATATAGTTGTCCGTGAATCCCAGATTGTCCAGCAGGGTAAGCAGTACATCCGCCGGATTGCCGTTGCCTTTGCCGCTGGCTGCTTTGTCCAGCTCGTTGATGATGAATACCAGATTGGACTCTCCCGCCATGGAAAAAGCTTCCATGATGATACCGGGTTTGGCATTGGCATAAATTCTGGAGCTTCCGGTCAGCTGCTCCGGATCGTTGATGGAGCTCATATCCAGTGTAGTCCAGGGAAGTTTTAAAATCCTTGCCACCGCATAAGCAATTTGGGATTTACCGGTTCCCGCCGGTCCCACCAGCAATAATCCGTAAGCCGGTAAGGTGTGGGTACGGTTGATCTGAATGATGGTCTCCATGATTCTCTGCTTTACCCGCTCCATACCATATAATTCCTCATCCAGGATCCGTCTGGCTTCCACAGGGTCAATTGCCTCAAAATAATTGCCCTTCCACTGAATGTTCATCATAATGGACAATGCTCTCTGGGCATGTCTTCTCTCTTCCGGAGACACCTCGTGGGATCTTGCCACTGCCAGGTTTCTTCTCGCCCACAGGCGGATGTTTTCCGGCATGGTTCTTCCGGCACAGGTCATGAAATCGGAAATACTCTGAAGGCTGGTGAGTTTCATATCATCGCCGTCTTCGTCTTCCTCCTCGCTCTGCTCCTCCTCTGCCGGTGCACTGCTGGCAAAAAGACGTTCCATCATAAACTGCAAAAAACCATCCTCCGCGGACAGCTTTGTGCCGCCACCGAAAGCCGTCTCACGAATCTTATATACTGCATAGCCGTCACATCTGTTTTCTCCGGAGAGACGCACATTAATGTGGTTCTCACCGAGCCAGCGGATCAGGCTGACAAAACGGGCATCAATCTGTAAAATATCGGCATAGGCACTGTGGCCCTCTTCCCTGAATTCAAAATTGGTGCGCTTGCCCTGATTGCCGAAGACACCGGTTGCATGATGTTTCCACTGCTCGCTGCTGTTATCTAATATCAAAATAGGCTTTTCAGGACTTGCCGCTGCCTCATTGGAGCGGAACGTGGTGTAAGTACATACGGGATCCTGTTTCTTTTCGTTTTCCGGAACACTGCTGAAATCAAAAACCGGCATATTTTTATCTCCTTTTACCCACACAATTATTTTTGTGCTTCTTTTTTTCTAGCCTGAATCTTCTTCTCATCAATCAGTTTGAACTGTTTTACGAGATTTGTCATATTCTCAGACTGAGCCAGCAGTTCCTCACTGGTAGCAGACAGCTCTTCTGCTGCCGCCGAATTGGACTGTACGATCTCGGAGATCTGGTTCACACCGCTCTCCGCCTGCTCCATGGCATCCGCCTGGGTAGCCGCGATCTGGGTCAGTTCCTCGGAATCCTGTGCGATCTTGCGGACACCATCCACGATAACGCTTAAGGTCTGGGATGCATGATCCACGGCTTCATTGCCGGCATGAATCTCCTCCAGGGTGCCACCGATCAGTTCTCTGGTATTCACTGCGGACTGGGCACTCTGCTCTGCCAGCTTGCCGATCTGATCTGCCACCACAGCAAAGCCTCTGCCTGCTTCTCCCGCTCTGGCTGCCTCAATGGAAGCGTTCAGGGACAGCAGATTTGTCTGGCTGGCAATATCCTCGATTTCGCCGATGATGTTGCTGATCTTCTCGGAAGTCTCATTGATCCGTCCCATGATCTCCATCAGGTGATTCATCTCGGTACGGCCTTCATCTGCCTTGGCGGAGTACTCCTGCGCCTGCTTGCTGGAATTCTTCGTATGCTCTGCGGTATCGTCTACCATAGAGGTAATATTGGTAATGGTTGCCTGTAACTGTTGTACAGCTCCTGCCTGCTCGGTAGCGCCCTCAGCCAGAGACTGTGCCGCATCTGCCAGACTTCCGGCACCCATGGACACCTGATCGGATACCGCGTTGACGTTGTACAGCGCCTCATTCATCTTATACTTAATATCCCTCAATGCCTCTTTCAGTTCATCCAGATCGCCCACATAGAGATCGGGATAGCGGAATTTCACGGTCCAGTCGCCGTTTGCCATGGCATTTAATGCCTGGTTGATATCCTCAATTATCATTCGAAGGTTGGTTGCCATCGAAGTGGCCGCCTTTGTCATCTCTGCCACCTCATCCCCGGTCTCCACCTCGGGGAATTCCGTAGTCAGATCTCCGGCTGCAAAACCATCCAGTCGATCTGTCAGTGCCTTCAGAGGATGTGCAATACCCTTGGCGATACTCTTTCCCGCTTTTTCAGATCCGGCGAAGCCCAGTGCAATAATTAACAGAATAAAGATAAAAATAATTACGCGGAAAATATCCAGCTTCTGCTCCATGGCATTGCCATTGGTCACACTGCTGTCAAGCAGGGAAGTCATGGCTGCATATACCTGCTGGAACACGGGATCCATCTGTTCGCTTGCCATCTGCTGTGCCTGCATCCGCTTCGCAGGATCGGAAGATGTGCCCAGTTCCAGTACCTGTGTCTCAATCTGCTGGTAAGACGCTACGCCGTCCTTAATCTGCTGGTAAGTAGCTCTTCCCTCATCCGTGATCATGTCATCTTCCAGGGCACTGATATAGGTATCCAGCTGTTCCGCCGTCAGGTCATGGGCTTTTTTTGCTGTAGCGATCAGTGTATCGTCATCATAGCCGATAGCGGCACGGGTCTCACTTCGCATCTCCGCGATGACGATCATTGCCTTACCAATGTCACCCTGTGCAAAACCGTAATGGCGCAGCGCATAGGAATACTGATAACTTACGACTCCCATGGCAACACAGGCAATAATACCTGTCGCACTTAATAATAATGTAATTTTACGAAATACTCTGAGTAACCGCTTCTCAATGGGGAGCTTGTTCAAACTGTTAAAACTGTCCGTTCTGTTCATTCCAATGTTCCATCCTCTCTGTAAACTGCGTATAAAAATCTATCGTCCCCTCGTACGGCAATAAGTAAAACAGACGCAACAGCAGCAGGTTTTCCTCCCGCTGTTTCCCTTCGTCTTCTCTCGCAACTCTATCTGTCATGGCAGATAACAGGTCATGCCATTGCAGCTTGAATTGCTCATTTCTCTTCAATTCCGGTGTATCGATCCACTTGCTGACCTTCACCTTACTGCGGTTCTCCTTCGCACATTCTCCGGTCTGGAGAAAATAGAACAATCCCCCGTTCTCATAATGTCTTCCCAAAGGAAATAAACGGCAGATTCCCGGGCGGTACGGGTGAATGCTGCATCGTCTCTCCGCATTAAGATATGCACAGGCTTCCCCGGTTCCCTGCATTTTCAGATTCGGTAAAATCACACCATCCACCACGTTCAGTTCCACTGACGTCGCTAATAGCTCCTGCATACTTTTCCCAAGCCCCGTCGTCAGCCGGTAGACATCATAGGGATCTAAAATAATGGATGTTCCCATACCGCGGCAGCACTGTGAACAGCCCTCACATCCGCCGCAGTCCGCCTTTACCATATCATTCGCTTTGTACAAATGACCGTCGGATATCTCCGCAAGACTTACATTCTGCCTCATATGTTCACCATCAGCCTCTCTGTGCCTTGCGTTTCATGATCTCCTTCAGGCTCTCCGTGTAGGGTGCTCTCGCCACACCGTACTCCGTTACAATGCCGGCGATCAGTTCATGATCCGTCACATCGAATGCAGGATTGTAGACCTTTACACCTTCCGGAGCCATGCGCTCCTTGTACCACATCTCAGTGACCTCTTCCGCCTTGCGCTGCTCGATGCAGATATCTGCGCCGGTAGCGGTTGCCATGTCGATGGTAGATGTCGGTGCACAGATATATACCGGCACACCGTACTGCTTTGCCACTGCTGCCACCACGCTGGTACCGATCTTGTTCGCTGTATCGCCGTTGACCGCCACTC
The DNA here is from genome assembly GCA_002431915.1 of Lachnospiraceae bacterium UBA5895. Lineage (GTDB taxonomy): Bacteria > Bacillota > Clostridia > Lachnospirales > Lachnospiraceae > Acetatifactor. The sequence goes on from DJEP01000033.1 coordinate 6,856, forward strand.
TGTCACAGCCTACAAATACTGCCTGCACCCAGCCCTTGGACATGACGGACGCAGACATATTGTCACAAATCAGAGTCACATCCACACCTGCGGAATGCAGTTCAAATGCTGTCAGTCTGGCTCCCTGCAAAAGGGGTCTGGTCTCATCCGCAAATACATGGAAGTTATAGCCCTTCTCCTGCCCCAGATAAATGGGTGCCGTTGCAGTACCGTATTTTACAGTTGCAAGTTGTCCTGCATTACAGTGGGTTAGAATGCCGTCGCCCGGTTTTACCAGTTCCAGTCCAAATTCTCCGATTTTTCGGCACACTTCCACATCTTCCGCCCGAATCTGCTGTGCTTCATCACGCAGGATTTCCTTCACTTCTGCCACTGTCTTGTGCTCTTCTCTGCCAGCCTTCACAGCCATGGCATCCATGCGTTTCAACGCCCAGGACAGATTGACTGCGGTAGGTCTGGAAGAATTCAGATATTCCTTATATTCTGTGAATTTCTGATAAAACTCCTCGAAATCTTCGGTCTCGATGCGATTCGCCAGCAGGTAAATTCCCAGTGCCGCCGCTACGCCGATGGCAGGCGCTCCGCGGACTTTCAGGAGATAGATGGCATCCCACATCTCCTGTGCGGTATGTAAGGCGATCAGTTCGATCCTGCCCGGAAGCCGGGTCTGATCTATGATGATTACCGCATCCTGAGCTTCATCCAGTGCTACGGTGTCGTAATCAAGGATGTTTTTTCGTTTTTCCATGTGTACTCCTTTATCTTCAGCATTTGATACATTGAATGCACTAGTTTTCGTGTCTGATAATATCTGCAAACTCCGCCTTCGCAGCCTTCGCAAGGTCGTCCGGCTTCAGCTGAATCTGGGATCCGATCTTTCCTCCGCTGACATAGATCTGCTCCTGTGTTTTTGCACTCTCATCAATTCTTGTCGCATACTGTTTTTTCATACCGATTGCCGTGCATCCACCGCGGATATAACCGGTGATGGCATTGATATCTTTTACGTGGATCATTTCCACACTCTTTTCCCCTACGGATTTCGCAGCTTTTTTCAGATCCAGTTCCGCCGCAATGGGAATGACGAATACAAAATAATTCTTACTGTTACCTACGGTGACCAAAGTCTTGTAGACCTGTTCATAGGGCAGGGACAGTTTGTCCGCTATCTGAAGTCCGTCTATAAACTCATCACACTCGTAGGTATGATGGGTATAAGGAATCTTCAGGGATTCCAGAATCCGCATAGCATTGGTCTTTACTTCTTTTTGCTTTGCCATAAAATATCACTCACATTCTTGCTTCGTATGATACCGGAGGTTTGTTCCTTGTTACCCTTGGTATCATTACATTTTACTATGTAATGCCTGCCTGCGCAAGCATACAACATAAGAAACTTTTATAACTTTTCATAAAAAACTCCGCCCGGCCCCCGGACAAATCCGGAAACCAGACGGAGTTCTTCTTATTATTCGATCTTCGGAATTAGTTAGCTGCCTTCTCAGCCTTTGCAGCCTTCAGCTGCTCAGTCAGAGCGGGAACGATCTTGTTCAGATCTCCTACGATACCGTAGTCAGCTACATCAAAGATAGGAGCGGTCTCATCTTTGTTGATTGCAACAATGAGATCAGACTCTTCCATACCTGCTACGTGCTGGATAGCACCGGAGATACCGATTGCGAAGTAGACCTGAGGACGAACGGTCTTACCGGTCTGCCCAACCTGCAGATCCTTAGGCTTCCAGCCGTTATCTACAACTGCACGAGAGCAGGATACGGTACCGCCCAGAACCTCTGCCAGATCATCCAGGATCTTGAAGTTCTCTGCACTGCCGACTCCACGGCCACCGGATACCAGGATCTTAGCATCCATAATATCAACGGTATCGGATACAGCCTTAACGACTTCCTTGATGGTTACGTATTTGTTGTTCGGTGTGAAGCCGGGATTGTACTCCTCAATTACAGCCTTTGCACCAGCGATAGGAGCAATCTTCTGCATAACGCCGGGACGAACGGTTGCCATCTGAGGTCTGTTGTCAGGACATGCGATGGTAGCGATGGTGTTACCACCGAATGCAGGACGGGTCATCAGCAGCTGGTTGTGCTTCTGCTCCTGTCCGGGGATAGCAACAAGAGGGAAATCACCGATTTCCAGTACCGTACAGTCTGCGGTCAGACCGGTCTTAACTCTTGCGGAAACGGTAGGTCCCAGATCACGTCCGATAGCGGTTGCACCTACCAGAACGATTTCGGGCTTATACTTCTCAATAACGGATGCCAGTGCATGTGCATAAGGCTCGGTTCTGTAAGTCTCCAGTTCAGGATCATCTACGAGGATCACCTTATCTGCACCATACTCAGCCAGTTTGTCAGCCAGTCCTTTTACTTTATAACCGATCAGAACCGCGGTTACCTCGGTTCCCAGCTTTTCAGCCAGCTCTTTACCTTTGCCGAGCAGCTCCAATGCGATACCGCTGACCTCATTGTCTACCTGCTGGGCGAACACATATACACCCTTGTATTCTTCAATATTATTGGTTACCATGGTTTGCCTCCTATATTAGATGATGTGCTTTTCTTTGAATTTAGCCACAATGTAAGCAGCTCCGTCTTCGGGTGAATCGGGAACGATCTTCTCGCCTGCGCCCTTACGAACTTTATCGGATGCCTTTGCGATCTTGGTAGGAGATCCCTTCAGACCAAGGTTGCTGTCATCAACATCTTTCAGATCAGCTCTGCCCCAGGTAGTAATCTCAGCCTTGCATGCATCGAAAATTCCTCCGGGAGTCATGTAACGAGGCTTATTCAGCTCAGACAAAGCAGTGATCAGGCAGGGCATCTTAGCTTCTACGATATGGTATCTGTCATCATACTGTCTCTGAACGATTACCTTGTCTCCGTCTACCTTGATATCCTGTGCATAGGAAATTACGGGAATTCCAAGATGCTCAGCGATCTGAGGACCTACCTGTGCGGTATCTCCGTCGATTGCCTGACGTCCGGTAATAATCAGGTCATAATCAAGATTTCTCAGTGCACCTGCAATAGTAGTGGAAGTAGCCCAGGTATCTGCGCCGCCCAGTACTCTGTCGGTAACCAGGATTGCTTTGTCAGCGCCCATAGCCAGAGCCTCGCGAAGAGCATCTGCTGCCTTGGGAAGACCCATGGTCAGTACGGTAACTTCTGCGCCGAGCTCATCCTTCAGCCGCAGTGCAGCTTCCAGACCGGCCTTATCATCGGGATTCATGATAGCAAGCATTGCGCCTCTGTCAAGAGTTCCGTCAGGATTGAATTTAACACCGCCCTTGGTATCGGGCACCTGCTTAATACAAACAACAATCTTCATTGTATTTTCTCCTTACTTTTCTAATTATTCATTCAACAACGCTTACTTCAGCAGATCTGCAGAGATAACCATTCTCTGAACTTCAGAAGTACCTTCGTAGATCTCGGTGATCTTGGCATCACGCATCATACGCTCTACTTCGTACTCTCTGATGTAACCGTAACCACCGTGGAGCTGAACAGCCTTGGTAGTAACCTCCATAGCAACCTCAGCAGCATACAGCTTAGCCATAGCAGCTTCTACAGAGTAAGAAATCTTAGGATTGGTCTTGAACTCATCCTTCTTGCGAGCAGCCTTGTATACCAGCATCTTGGCAGCCTCAACCTTGGTAGCCATATCAGCCAGCTGGAACTGTGTATTCTGGAATCCGGAAATGGACTTTCCGAACTGTTTTCTCTCCTTGGTGTAAGCAACGGTTCTCTCCAGAGCGCCCTCTGCAATACCAAGAGCCTGGGAAGCGATACCGATACGTCCGCCGTCCAGCGTGTGCATTGCGATCTTGAAGCCCTGTCCCTGCTTGCCCAGCATATTTTCCTTAGGAATACGGCAATCGGTGAAGATCAGCTCATAAGTGGAAGAACCCCTGATACCCATCTTCTTTTCCTTAGTACCGAAAGTAAATCCGGGAGTACCCTTCTCAACGATAAAGGAAGAGATCTCCTTCATCTTTCTGCCTCTCTTTTCTACGGTACCGGTAACTGCGATCACGATATAAACATCAGCCTCTTTACCATTGGTAATGAAGCACTTGGAACCATTGATTACCCACTCATCGCCATCCAATACAGCCTTGGTCTGCTGACCCTGAGCATCGGTACCCGCACCGGGCTCGGTCAGACCGAAAGCACCGATTTTACGACCGCTTGCCAGATCGGGAACATATTTCTGCTTCTGCTCTTCAGTACCGAAAGTCATGATAGGATCGATACACAGAGAGGTATGTGCGGATACGATAACGCCTGTGGTTGCACAAACCTTGGAAAGTTCCTCAACGCACATAGCGTAGGTCAGAGTATCGCAACCCTGTCCACCGTACTCCTTGGGAACGGGAATTCCCATGAAGCCGTACTTAGCCATCTTCTCTACGGTCTCTCTGGGGAAAGCTTCGGTCTCGTCAACTTCCTGTGCAAGAGGTTTTACTTCGTTCTCGGCGAACTCTTTGAAGAGCTGTCTCGCCATCTCATGCTCTTTGGATAATGTAAAATCCATGATGTTAATCCTCCATTGTTATTTATACTTGGTTGTAATTATTTATAAATACCACTATCAAACTGTTCAGAGCTGCATTCGCAAAACCGCCTCTGCGAGGCTTTCCTTTTGCTCATGCATGGCTCTGAACAGATCACAATTACTGTGCATCCACAGGAGTCTTGGTGCGGTCTGCATTGTATACATAGAAGCCCTTGCCTGTCTTCACACCAAGGTTGCCGCCGCGAACCATCTTACGGATCAGAGGACATGCACGATACTTGCTGTCACCGGTCTCATTGTACAGAACATCCATAATTGCAAGGCAGATATCCAGTCCTACGAAATCGCCCAGCTCCAGGGGGCCCATAGGATGATTAGCGCCCAGCTTCATAGCTGCATCGATACCTGCGATATCGGATACACCTTCCATCTTGATGAAAGCTGCTTCGTTGATCATAGGAATCAGAATACGGTTAACAACAAATCCTGCTGCCTCGTTCACCTGTACGGGAGTCTTGCCGATCTCTTCGGAGATCTTCTTGATGGTATCTACGGTCTCTGCGGGAGTATTCACACCTGCAATTACCTCTACCAGTTTCATACGGTCTGCGGGATTGAAGAAATGCATACCGATCAGAGGACGGGTCAGTCCGTTGCCGATTTCAGTAATGGAAAGGCTGGAGGTGTTGGAAGCGAATACACACTCAGGTTTGCAGATCTTGTCCAGCTCACCGAAGGTGGTCTTCTTAACTTCCATGTTCTCGAAAGCTGCTTCTACGATCAGATCACAGTCTGCACACAGATCTTCCTTCAGACCCGGAGTGATCTTAGCTACGATAGCATCAACTGCTTCCTGAGTCAGCTTGCCTTTTTCTACCAGTCTTGCATAGCCTTTTACTATCTTAGCCTTGCCGCCTTCTGCCCACTCCTGCTTGATATCGCAAAGAGCTACTTCATATCCGTCTACCTGGGCAAATGCTTTTGCAATGCCCTGTCCCATGGTACCTGCACCGATAATACCTACTTTCATGGTAAATCCTCCTGTTTTCTATACATTCTATATTTTAAAAACTATTTATTTTGGAAAGGCTCTTTTACTTTTTCCTTGTTCTTGTCAAGGAAGAAAGCCATACCATACTTCTGGTCTTCTGTCTCGAAGCAATCTCCGAACAGTTTCTCTTCAATAACCACTGCCTGATCCATATCAGCATCCAGGCCCTCGTTAATAGCCTTCTTGCAGTTGCGGACTGCAACGGGAGCGTTCTTGGCAATAGTGGCTGCCATCTTCTGTGCTGCTGCCAGCATTACTTCCTGTGCGCTCTTTACTACATTGCCGTCTGCATCTGTCTCAGCGCTGTATACTTCATTTACCAGACCGATTCTGTAAGCGTCTGCTGCCTTGATATTGCGTGCGGTGTAGATCATCTGTTTCGCCATGCCTGCACCTACCAGACGAGCCAGTCTCTGGGTTCCGCCGAAACCGGGGGTGATTCCCAGTCCTGCCTCGGGCTGTCCGAATACTGCATTATCGGAACAGATTCTGATGTCACAACTCATGGAGATCTCGCATCCGCCGCCCAGAGCGAAGCCATTGACAGCTGCGATCACGGGAATGGGGAAAGTCTCGATCTTGCGGAAAACATCATTTCCCTTTTTACCGAATGCTTCACCCTCTGCCTTGGTCAGAGTGCTCATCTCACCGATATCTGCGCCTGCCACGAAAGACTTGGCACCTGCACCGGTAATGATCAGGCAGCGAACCGTTGCCAGATCTACGGCATCCAAAGTTGCATTTAGCTCATCCAGTACCTGAGAATTCAGCGCGTTCAATGCCTTCTCACGGTTGATGGTAATGGTTGCCACATTGCCATTCTGTTCATATAAAATGTAATCCATTTCTTTACCTCATTTCAATTTAGCAAATTTCTCGGAACCACGCTAAGGCGATAGAAATTCTACCGCCCAGCGAAATTGTCTATTAATCCTCGATCTTAACGATGGTGGAGCAGCCCATACCACCGCCGATGCACAGAGTAGCCAGACCTGTCTTGGCTCCTCTTGCCTGCATCTCATGCAGCAGAGTTACCAGAATACGGCATCCGGAAGCTCCTACGGGATGTCCCAGAGCAATAGCACCGCCGTTGGGGTTCAGCTGCTTGTCTACATCGATGCCCAGTTCCTTGCCAACTGCTACGGACTGTGCTGCGAATGCTTCGTTAGCCTCAATGATGTCGAAGTCTTCGATCTTCATACCGGTTTTAGCCATTACCTTCTTGGTGGAAGCTACAGGACCGATACCCATAACCTCGGGACGAACGCCTGCCAGAGCGCCTGCTACGAAAGTAGCCATAGGCTTAACTCCCAGCTCCTTAGCCTTCTCTTCGCTCATTACAACGATAGCAGCTGCGCCGTCGTTGATACCGGAAGCGTTACCTGCGGTAACGAATCCGCCGGGGTTGATGGCACGAAGCTTAGCCAGACCTTCGATAGTAGAACCATGACGAGGACCTTCATCGGTATCGAAGATGATGGTCTCTTTCTTCTTCTTAACTTCTACGGGAACGATCTCTGCCTTGAAAGCACCGTTCTTCTGAGCTTCTTCAGCCTTTAACTGGCTCTTTAATGCGAACTCATCCAGCTCTTCACGGGTAAGTCCCCACTCTTCGCAGATATTATCTGCGGTCTTAATCATATGATAATCATTGAAAGCATCCCAAAGTGCATCTTTGATCATGGTATCTACCATGGTTGCGTTACCCATGCGATAACCGTAACGTCCCTGAGGAATTGCGTAAGGAGCCATAGACATATTCTCCATACCACCTGCTACTACGATGTCAGCATCACCTGCCATGATCATCTGTGCAGCCTGGTTCACACAGTTCAGACCGGAACCACATACCACATTCATGGTAACTGCGGGTACTTCGATGGGAAGTCCTGCCTTGATGGAAGCCTGACGTGCTACGTTCTGTCCCTGTCCGGCCTGGATAACACATCCCATGTATACCTGGTCAACTGCTTCGGGAGCAACGCCTGCTCTCTTCAGAGCCTCCTTGATTACGATAGCGCCCAGCTCCGCTGCAGGAGTTGTGCTTAAGGTTCCGCCCATGGTACCGATTGCGGTACGGCAAGCGCCTGCTAATACAACTTTCTTTGCCATTTGTTTGTCCTCCACTTTTTTGTTTAGTTTCGTTTGGTTTGCTTTCTGAAATGTAGATTGTTATTTTTTTATCATTTCACTGTTCCAATTTTAACATAGGGCAATCTGTTTTGCAATGTTTTTGTCAAAAAAATAACAAAATAACAAATGAAATTTTTAGAAACTAAAATTCTCTGATTTTGGTAGTGCGGATCCACTCTTTTGTGCCCTCGATCTTATGCACTTCCTGGGTGTGTTTTGCAAGGAATCTGGTCAATGGATACACGTCGATCCAAATCTCGTTGTCGCTCTCCTTCTGCTCTTCATCAAATACCAGTTCCAGTCCCCAGTGCAGATGGGTTACTTCTATATTATTCACATTTTCCATGGTACTGTAGCCGGTATGTCCCATGTAGCCGATCACATCTCCTGCCGTCACTGTGCTGCCTTCTTCCAGCCCTTCCGCGTAGGGGTAGTTCTGCCTCAGATGGGCATAATAATAGTAACGTTTTTTATCAAAGCTGCGGATACCGATGCGCCAGCCTCCGTACCGGTTCCAGCCCAGTGCTTCCACAGTACCGGACTCCACCGCCGTAATAGGGGTTCCCACGAGCCCCATCATATCATGGCCTAAGTGTCTTCGTTGGTACCCGTAACTTCTTCCCACTCCGAAATCATCGTAATGGCTGTAGTCAAAACCTCCGGCAATGGGACAATAGCCCTTTAGTCCGTATTTTTTCTGCCAGCTGCTCAGTCCGTCTTCACCAATCACCTCTGCTTCGTATTCTCCCACCAGTCCTCCCAGCGCAGCGCTGTAAGCTTCCAGATAATAGGGATAATATTTCATATCTTTTGTAAGGGTTTCTATGTCCGTCTCTCCCTCTGCCCATTTCCCGGCTGCTTCATTCAGAATCTTCAGCGCTTTTTTATCGAACTCGCCACCGGTTCTCGCCGCAGTATAGGCAAGCAGTGGGATCCATTCCACATGATGTTCCGTATCAAAGGTATCCACATCCCAGTCATATGCCCGACAGAGTGCCTCATAGGATACGGTAAAATCCACCCATTTGATATAGTCTTTTCCCGAGGCTGAGGTAGCGGTGACCACCGCCTGCTGCCCACCTTCTGTCCGGAACACACCTTTGTATAGAAATACCCCCGCCATTAAAAACAGAAGCATTATCTCGATCCGGATTCCTGCCCGTAATCTTTTTTCCCTGTTCATTCCCCTGTCCTGCTCTTCGTTCCTCCCTATAGGTTATGTCTGTGATTTTTCCGGTATTCTGACAATTCGAAAATCTCCGGGGGCTTTTCCGCACAATAAAAACAGCCTGCCGGAACTTCCGACAAGCTGTATATTGTCATATTTAGTTTTATGTTCCGGTCTATACTTCCGGCTCGATCAATCCGTAGGTGTCGCCCTTTCTCTTATAAACTACGTTCACATGATCGGTCTCTGCATTGCAGAATACAAAGAAGCTGTGTCCTAACAGTTCCATCTGGATGCAGGCATCCTCGGGGTACATAGGCTTGATATCGAACTTCTTGGTACGAACGATCTTGATCTCATCGTCATCCATGTAGTCATTCTCTACATATGCTTTGCTGAAAGAAGCTGCCGCCTGCTGCTTTTCAACGATCTTATTCTTATACTTTTTCAGCTGTCTCTCAATGATCTCTTCCACCAGATCAATGGATACATACATATCGTTGCTTACCTGCTCTGAACGGATAATACTTCCTTTTACCGGAATAGTCACTTCAATTTTCTGACGCTCTTTTTCAACGCTTAATGTTACATGTACTTCTGTATCGGGATTGAAATACTTGTCCAGCTTGCCGATCTTTTCCTCCACTGCTGCTTTTAATCCTGGTGTAACTTCGATGTTTCTGCCAACAATAATAAACTTCATGCTGATCATCCCTTCCAAGTATTTATTTACAAGGATTTATGTTGCAACCCCTGTATTTATTGTATAGTCATTATAGCACAATAGCGCTGCTTTTTGCAACAATTTAAGAAGTTTTTTACTTGTTTTTGACATTCTGTATGTCAATCCTAAAATCGACAAATCTCATCATTTTTTGATTTTTATTACATCTTCACAAAACATTTGTTCCTGTTTTTTCGTAAATTCCATGCACCTGGAATCTGTTTTTTCCTGTGGATAATGTGTATAACTTGGTGTATAAGTGACTTTCATCCTATTTTAGGGCATTTTGGATGTGGATAACTTATTTTGCATTTAAGTTATTCTTATGTCGTTTTTACGTGCGTGTCACTTTTTTTGTATACTTTGTATAGTTTTGTTTTGTCAATCCCCTTTTCATCGCGTAACAATATTTTGACAAATTGCACAATTCATTGTACAACTTATAGTTTTTCAACTCATCGTGCCACATAAAAAAAGAATCTCGCTTGCGAGATTCTCCGCCTGCGGTGGGTCGCCTCTGCGACATATTTCACTACCGCCGCAGTGCGATCCCCGCGAAGCGCTTTTATATGATAGGATATAATCTCCTATCATATAAAAAGCACTGTGCGTTTCCACACAGTGCCTTGTACTTTCTGTTATATTATATAAGTTTTCTCCGTGCTCCGCACTCCTGAAGTTTCAATTAGAAAATTCTTCTAACGGCCAGTACCTTCTTGTAATCAGCGTTAGATACGATGATACCGGTTTTGGCGGTAGATGCATGAACGATCTGACCGTTACCGATATACAGTGCTACATGACCGGAATAGCAGATCAGGTCACCGGGCTGTGCATTGGCAAGTCCGTCAACTGCGGAACCCTGGCTGCGGTCTGCGGAAGAGGAATGAGGAAGGCTTACACCGAAGTTCGCATATACGCTCATCACAAATCCGGAACAGTCGGTACCGTTGGTCAGGCTGGATCCGCCGTATACATAAGGGTTACCAACGAACTGTAATGCGTAGTTGGCAACTTCTTTACCCATCTCGCTGTCTCCGCTGGCTGCATAAGTAACTGCGGGAGCACTGCCGGAAGAACTCTTACTGCTGGAGGCTGCCTTGGCTGCCGCTGCGGCGCGGGCTCTGTCTCTCTCTTCTTTCTCCTTTGCCAGACGCTTTGCTTCTTCCTCTTTGGATTCTGCTTCCACGAATTCCGTATGCAGGGAAACAAATTCTGTGGAGACCCATCCGAGACCTTCCTCGGTATCTACCTGTACCCAGCCATCAGTCTCATCGGATACTACCAGATCGTCCTCCAGAGGAACCAGACCTAATACAGATGCCTCTAAAGAAGGCTCGGTACGTACTTTTAAGGTGGTAGTGTTAACGGTTGCCAGTCGGGTACCTACCTTCTTGGCAAGTTCTACTGCTTCGTCGCCGGTCACACAGTACTCGGCTTTTACATAACCGGTTACAGAACCGGAAGAGATCTGATACCAACCGTTCTCTTCGGAGATGAAGAGACCTACGGAATCATCATATAACTTACCGACGATCTCGCCCTGCTCACTAGGCATGCTTCTTACATTTACATAATCATTTACCTGTGCGATTACCAGATTCTTGAAGGACTCTTCCTCGGATGCTTCCGGGGTGGTGTCCATCTGATCATCACGGATCACGGTCTCGATAATGCTCTCGATCTGCTTGGTATTGTTCGTACCGGCAGACAGGCTCTCTAACTTGTTACCCTTTGCCAGGGTCAGTTCAATACCGCCGCTGGGAAGTACAGATGAAGATGCTGCTGCATCTGCGGTGATATTCATTCCGGAAAAAGCCATAACCGCTGCCATGGTGCACACGGTAATTTTTACAGATTTACGAACCATTCTATCCTCCTGAAACTCTTGGAGCTGTCTTAATTTCTTAACTTATCTCTTAACTTTTTTCTTTCTTTTTCAAATCATTTGTTACGAATTTGTTACATCTGTTAACAAATATATCACGCAGATTCTCATTTGTCAACATAGTGAATTAATTGTCAAAGTTTCCAAAAATTCCCATTTCATGCAGGTTTGCAGCATTTTTACGTTAAAAAAAGCCACCGCATGGGTGACTTTTTTCTTTAAATATTCTTCGCTTTTCTTCCAAATTTCTTAATGAATCTATTACTAATCTATGACTGTTTACGAAAATGATTACAATAGTTCCCGGCGCTGACCGCCGCGTTGGCACCGTCCGCCACTGCCGTTACGACCTGCCGCAGAGGTTTCTTACGGATGTCTCCCGCCACATAGATGCCGGCTCTGTCGGTCTCCCCGGTCTCCGATGCCTCGATATAACCGTCCTCACCGACGGTCACCAGGCTCTGTAACAATTCGGTGTTGGGATGGATACCAACAGCGATAAAAATGCCTGCAGCTTCCAGATCCTTCTCCTCTCCCGTCTTCACATTTTTAATGTGCAGCTTTTCCACCATGTCCTCACCGCAGATCTCCGTGACCACATGATCGTAGATGATCTCCACGTTGGGAAGGCTCTTTAACTCCTCCTGCAATACCATGGCTCCCCGCAGGCTGTCTCTTCTGTGGATCAGATACACCTTTTCACAGGTTCTCGCCAGGTAAATGGCATCCTCCAGCGCTACATCTCCGCCGCCGACCACTGCCACCGTTCTGCCCCGGAAAAAGGCTCCGTCGCAGGTAGCGCAGTAGGACACACCCATGCCGTTTAATTCTTCCTCGCCGGGCACACCTAATTTCGCGTGTTCCGCACCGGTAGCAAAGATTACCGTACGGGTCTCCAGTTCCTGATCTCCTGCATAGACGCACTTGTAATCGCCACGCTCTTCCACACTGTGGACCGTGGCTTCTAAAAATTCCGCTCCCAGCTTCTCCGCATGCTGTCTAAAAGTCATTCCCATGTCGAATCCACTGATACCGGGAAGTCCCAGATAGTTATCCACTTCATAAGTATTGAGAATCTGTCCGCCGCTCATGGGCTTTTCTTCTATAATAAGTAAGTTCAGACCTGCGCGTTTTCCATAAACTGCCGCGGACAGACCTGCAGGACCGGACCCGATAATGATCAAATCGTACATAATTTTCACTCCTTTTGTCCAGTGTAGCAGTTCCCCTATGGAAAAGCAAGTCCATCTGTGCTACACTCCTTATATGTTCCAGTCCGGGGCAGCTTTGCCCACCGGAGCATCACAAATCCAGAAAGGACATTTTCTAATGAATATAACGAAAAATGCACCGTTAGCCATGGTCACCGGCGCTTCCCGGGGCATCGGCAGAGCCATTGCGGAAGCTCTGGCAGGTGCCGGGTACAACCTGGTCCTCACCTGCAGTCATACTCTCCCCGAACTTCAGGAAGCAGCCACCTCTTTAGAAGAAAAATATGACATCACCTGCACCGCCGTTGCTGCGGATGCATCAGATCCCGTTGCGATTGAAAAAATATTTGCTTCCCTGGATCATCTGGACGTGCTGGTCAATAATGCCGGAATCTCCTACATCGGCCTGCTCACAGATATGAACATCGAAGAATGGCAGCATATTATCAATACGAACTTAAGCTCCTGCTTCTATACCAGCCGGCTGGCAATTCCTCTGATGCTGCAAAAGCACAGCGGACGTATCATCAATATCTCCTCCGTATGGGGAAACGTCGGGGCTTCCATGGAAGTCGCTTACTCCGCTTCCAAGGGCGGCGTAAACAGCTTCACCAAAGCTCTCGCCAAGGAGCTGGCACCCAGCAATATCCAGGTCAACGCCATCTCCTGCGGCGTCATCGATACTGCCATGAACCACTGCTTCTCCCCCGAGGAAATGAATGCTCTCCGGGAAGAGATCCCCGCTGACCGTCTGGGTCAACCGGAGGAAGTGGGGCAGCTTGTCCTCCAGCTGATCCAGGCTCCGACCTATCTCACCGGTCAGATCCTTACTCTTGACGGAGGCTGGCAATAACGCTCTCCGCCGATTCTCCCGGCACCAGTGATGCCACGATCCGCTCCATCTCTTCTTTGGATCCGGCATCCCGGCACCGGAGAATCAGATGTTCCTTCTCCGTCTCTGTCAGTGCCGCATAGCCCTGCATCGCCTGCTCGTTCATAGAAAGCGCCATGCCGAATCCTATCGGCAGTTCATTCAAGGGAAACGCCTCTGTGCCGCCGCTTCCGGCTGTTAATCCATCCATAATAATCTCCTTTCACAGACAATTAGTGTGTCCTATTTAGTCTGTGCAGGAAAAATTCCCGGTATACAAAAATCTCACAGGCAACGGTGTTCCCCGTCATCTGTGAGACATTTTAGTTTCTGTATGATCTGGCTTATCTGGCTGCGAGATATTTTTTCATATGCTCTCTGATATGTTCAAACTGTTTTCTCGTGTGAGGATTCCATGATTCAAAATTCATCAGTTTGTCCAGATAGCCCTGCTGCTTCACAATGCGGCAGCTCTCCGGATAGACCAACTCGTACACCAGGGAAATGTGTCCCACCACGTTATCCACCGCCGTTTTTTTCAGGGAACGCAGTACGGCATGCTCCTCATCAAAGCTCTGCAATACTTCCGGTGTCACTTCCTCCCGGTATAATACCTCGGTGTCCACATTGTAGATTTCCTCCAGAGGGAATTCCACATTGACTTTCAGAATATCGATCTTATCCGCATCCCGTAAAATATGACAGAACATTGCCGTCCGCTTATCCAGTCCCTCCGGTATCCGGTAGGCACTGTGATAAAATACCGCTGTCCACAACAGCTCATCACAGGAAGCATCTTCCACAAAATCCCGGATGCCGATTCCGGCATCCGCCCGGTTCCCCTCTGGGAGACTCTCTTCACTTCCGGAAGCAAGCCCGTTTTTCTCCTCCCAGACCTTGCCAAACAAAATGCGCGCTCCGTATTTCGCATGGTCGATGGAATCCGCATCCACAAAGGTACCGTACACACGCTGCTGTTCAAACCGTCCTACATCATGGAGCAGCCCGGTGAGCCATGCAATATCCACATCTTCCTCCGAAAGGTTCAGTGACCCCGCGATCTGCTGGCACAAACCGCAGACTCTGTAGGTATGTTCTATTTTCAGGCGGATCATATCCCGGCTGCTGTCGTAACGGTCTGTGTATTCTTTGAATGCTGCCAGTGCTTTTTCTCTGTTGATTTTCATATTCTGCTGCCTCTTATCTCACATATCATGCTTCATGGCATATTCATCTTCTATAAAATCCATGCCCTCTTATCTGCAGGCTTCTGTCGTCCGTCATAATTTCTTCTCCGCCGGCTGTACATAGAGCAGTCTGTATACTACCACACAGATTGCAGCGACTATCACTAACAATCCCAGCTCCAGTGCCCAGGTGGGAATCGCAGAGGCACATACCACGGTTAAGAAGTCCACTGCAAAATGCAGTCCGAATGCCGCTGCCAGATGCAGCTTTTTACCGGTCTTCACCGCACTGTATACAAGAATCGACAACGCGATCTGCAGGGCGATGGCACTGATCCGCTCCACCGGTGCGAGGTAGAACTGGTAAGCCGGCGTGGTCCAGAGAACGGAAAGCTGATTGTAGGTTACCTCCTGCTGTGCGGGCTCCAATGCCGTCATGGTTTTCTCCATCAGACCGCCGTTGATCATGGCAGCGGTGATCAGATTGCTCATGGAAGACATGCCCAGGATCAGAAATGCCTCGATACCGCCGTGTCCGGCTCCGTACATCAATGCATTTTCACGGGTCAGATGCTTTTTCAGGCAAAACTTCATTGCGATCCATCGGCCGGTTTCTTCAAACAGGGCCGCTGCCAGTCCACCATACAATCCATACAGCCAGATATTGTCCTGTAACACACTTCCCGTCACCGTCAGCACAACAGCATGGCAGATCTGCTCTAAAATCATAGCAAAGCCCACAAAAATACCGCAGCCGATGAAAAACGCTGGCACCCATGCCTTTGTCTTCTTATAGATAAAGATACATAAAAATACCGGTAATCCCACGGATAACAGCAGGGATATCACCATCCCTGCCATACTTGCCCCGCTTACGGTTCTCCAGGCCATTGTCGTTTCCACTGCATTTGCCACTTCCATATTCTCTCCTATCCGGACGCCGCCAGGGCGCTCTGTCTGTTTCTTATTTCTTCGTCTTCATAAACTGCCGGTAAAAAATAAATCCCACCAGTGAAGTGATCGTCTCTGTCACCGGAAATGTCAGCCAGAAGCTGTGCAGTCCCCATCGGGAAAATAAAAATCCCAGCGGCACAAACAGCACCACGGTACGAATTATGGTAAGCAGAGAACTCTTCAGCGCCTGCCCCAGTGCCTGGAAAAATACCGGGAAGATCAGGGAAGTCACCATGGGAAAAAAGCTGATCCCGATGAGATGGAATCCATAGGCTCCGATGCTTACAACCTCCGGATCCTGCGTGAATACCCGGAGCATCGGTGCCGGGATCAGTTCAAAGCACAGGGTTCCGATGAACATCAGTCCCAGGCCGTACCCCAGTGACACCCATAGTGTCTTACGGCACCTGTCCACACTGCCCGCCGCATAATTATAGCTGATCACAGGCACGATACAGGTCTGCAACGCTCCCAGCGGGATAAAAAAGAACGTCTGCCACTTATAATACAGTCCCAGTGCCGTCACTGCCTGATCTGAAAAACCTGCCAGAATCAGGTTCAGTCCCAGGATGTAAAAGGTGTACGCCGACAGCATAAGGATATTGGGAATTCCCAGTACATAGATCCTCTTAACATCCTCCGGATAACAGGATAATGCCGGAGATCTTCGGAAGCCTTTTTTACATACAATGAGAGCCGCCACGATCTGTCCTGCCACGGTAGCAATAGCCGCTCCGGCAATCCCCAGTTCCGGCAGCCCGAACATGCCGAAGATCAGCAAGGGATCTAATACGATATTCGTCACTGCACCCACGATCTGGGCAATCATCGGAGTCTTCATGTCTCCGTTGGCCTGCAATATCTTCGTCCAGATGCTCTCCGTGAAAAGTCCGATGCTGAAGACACAGACGATCCGTCCGTAGAGCACCACATCCCGGATCACTTCTTCCGAATCCGTGGACATCCGCGCATAGCCCGGCAGGATCAGATAACAAATCACCGCAAACAGGACCCACATGATCAGTGCCAATGGTGTTCCGGTTCCGCCGATTTCATCCGCCTTTTCCTGCTTCCGGATGCCTAAGTAATGAGCCATATTCGTATTGATGCCCACGCCGGTTCCCACCGCCAGCGCGATCATCAACAGCTGTAACGGATAAATAATGGACAAAGCCGTCAGTCCCGTCTCGGAACATTTTCCCACGAAAAAGCTGTCTACAATATTATAAAGGGCCTGGATCAGCTGCGCCAGCATAACCGGCGGAGCCATCCGTAACAAAATCTTACTGATCTTCTCAGTTCCAAACATTTCACTGTCTGCTGCCATTTGTATTCACCGTTCCCTCTTGTAAGATTCTCCGGAAAAAAGTAAGGAACCCTTCTTCTACCGCCACCTGATCCACCGCAGTCTGTGGCAGGTCATAGAAATATTTTCCGCTCTGCGGATCCAGAGAAATACTATCTAAGGGGAAGCCTGCCTTACGGATACTGCTGTGGGGTATGTCGGTCAGCCAGAATTTTTCACTCTCCATGTCCGGCTCCATGGCTTCGTAAGTATGCTCCGCATCCTGCACATAGCAGATGGCGTTCCGGTATCTGGCTGTGAGCCTCCCGTAGCGCTTCACCAGTCCGGTGTAATGTTCCAGCATCTGCTCATCCGTCAAGTACACGCCGTTCACCGTCCGCACGTGCACTCCCGGCTGTATTTCCTCCGGCACATCTTCAAAATACAGTCCCGAATCGCAGGAAAATACCGGCATCCGAAAAGATTCGTAATATGCAAGAGCTTTTTGTCTGGCATTCTCCAATGGGGTATTGCCCGTCTCCGGAACATCGGGAATCTCCACTCCCTGCGCCCGCAGATCCCTTAAACTGATCAGTTCAATGTCAAGCCCGGATAAGCGGTTCTGCATGGCGGCTACCTTTGCGGGATTGCCGGTACCGTATAACAATCTCATAAATCTTGTCCTTTGTCACTCCTTATTGCTGATACCATTTTATGATAACCCATTTTTCATTGGTATGCAAGACATGCAGCTTCTACAAAAAAAGCTTTGAAGACCACAGTGAGGAATCCCTCGTAGTTGTCTCTGCACCGGAGGACCGGAACCTCACCGAAGTGACGCACCGCGTGGTCCGCAAAGTCCACAAGGCACGCACGGGAGAAAAAGCCGGTACAAAAAGCATCAAAAATCAAACGGTCTGTTTTGGGGTTTTTCCGCACATTTTGCACCATCTATTTTTTATATAATTAATTGCATATTGCACGCATACGGAAAAAATAATTGCTGCCAGCAAATAGAAAATTCTGGTATATCCGATTCTCTGCGGCGTATAATACCACCACAGATTATTTTCATAACTGGCAAAATCAAAGTCTGTAAATACATGGAATAGTTTCGCACAGACACCGTAAATCGATTTCACGATCATGAATCCCAGGAACTGATTCATCATGATAGAATAGGTGTTGTCTGCCAGCAGATTC
Source organism: Lachnospiraceae bacterium UBA5895 (assembly GCA_002431915.1). Classification (GTDB taxonomy): domain Bacteria; phylum Bacillota; class Clostridia; order Lachnospirales; family Lachnospiraceae; genus Acetatifactor. Next base: position 25,070 of record DJEP01000033.1, read on the forward strand.
ACATATTTATTTTTCCCAAAAACAGGTTCTAACATGGTCGCTATTCGCATCCACATGGCAATTCCCAGATATCCCACGATAATCGGCATCACCGGTCCTTCCGTGAAATCATTACACCAGGACGGGGTATATACCAGAAACTTTCCGTAATGATAAGTCAGTACAAGCTTTATCCCCATGATCACAGCAAAATAGAGAATGCCCGGAATCTTTCTTTCATACTTTTCCAGTGTCCGGTTATAAAAAATACCCAGGCTGTAAAAAGGGAGAAAATGAAGCATTCTGACCAGAGCCAGCCACCAGCCGGTATTGTAGCCATTACAGGCAAGCTGGTTCCCGACAATGCCAAGTACGATTCCAAATATAAAGAAGATCCACTCCGGAATATTTTTACAGATCTTCTTCAGAACTTTTCTGTATAAAATATTCAGCACCTGCACCATAAAAAGCGGTACGATAAACCAGTCCGCCAGATTCAGGGAAATTCCTCCTCCCTCGCAATGTCCGCACAGAACCATAAGGATTCCGACTGCATACAGAATTTTAAACCGATAGTCAATTCGCTGATCCGAACGATCATTTGTTAATGTGTTTGTCACTTTGTCCCCCTGCTTTTCGCCTTTTTCATTTGTTCTAAATAAGTATAAAAAACACTCCAGAACAACCGTCCTGGAGTGTAATAAACTTTGTCGGAACGTCGTAGGACGATCTGAACATATTATCTCTTGGAGAACTGGGGAGCACGACGAGCTGCCTTTAAGCCGTACTTCTTTCTTTCCTTCATACGAGGGTCTCTGGTAAGGAATCCAGCCTTCTTCAGAACAGGTCTGAAGTCGCCGTCTACCTGAAGCAGAGCTCTTGCAATACCGTGTCTGATGGCACCAGCCTGACCGGTGTATCCACCACCGCGAACGTTAACCAGAACGTCAAACTTCTCAGCAGTCTCAGTAGCTGCCAGAGGCTGACGAACGATAACCTTCAGAGTCTCCAGACCGAAGTACTCATCAATGCTTCTCTTATTGATTGTAATATTACCATTACCGGGTACTAAATATACTCTGGCGATGGATTTCTTTCTTCTACCGGTTCCGTAGTATCTTTCTGTTTTAGCCATGATTTATTTTCCTCCTCTCAGTCCTTTAGAATGTCAGTACTTCAGGCTTCTGAGCTTCATGCTTGTGCTCAGGTCCTGCATATACGTGAAGTTTGGTGAACATCTGTCTTCCTAAAGGTCCCTTGGGAAGCATGCCCTTAACAGCAAGCTCGATAACCTGCTCAGGCTTCTTTGCGATTTTCTCTCTCAGGGTAGCTTCTTTTAAGCCACCAACGTAATCGGAATGATGATAATAAACCTTCTGATCCAGCTTCTTACCGGTTACTTTGATCTTCTCAGCGTTGATAACGATAACGTTGTCACCGCAGTCGATGTGGGGAGTGAAGATAGGCTTGTTCTTGCCTCTCAGCACTTTAGCAACCTCAGATGCCAGACGGCCTAAGGTCATGTCAGTAGCGTCTACTACATACCATTTTCTATCGATTGTAGCTGGACTAGCCATAAATGTTTTCATTATGTTCCCTCCATATTACTTTCGCCGATTCCTGATCGACTTTTTCAGTGTTCTGGTCCGATGGTAATCTGCAGATGTCCGGCTACATTTTACTTCTTCCCAAAACGGTTGAATACTATATTTCAATGCTTCGTCGGGGCTTTGACTCAGCATATTGAAACACTGTCACAGTCATATATTATATGATACCACTCAAT
>DJEP01000082.1:0-25538 GCA_002431915.1 Lachnospiraceae bacterium UBA5895
CCGGTGTAGATAGGAAGGAACTTAACATCTTCAGCTTTAACGGTGTTACCGTCTACGCCGGAGATCTGTCCCCATGCCCAGTTACCATTCTGTACCATTGCTGCCTGACCCAGAGCAAACTCAGCCATGGAATCGTCTACAGACTTGCTTCCCAGCAGTCCGGGTGCTGTGCAGGAGTTGTTGATGTACAGATCGAAAATGTTCTTGAAGTTATCGGAATAGGTGAACTCCAGGTTATCGGTATCAGTGATACCCTTGTCTCTATACTCATAATATACAGGGATGTTAGCCAGATGGGTCTGCCATCTCCAGTCTTCACCGGGCATCAGGGAAGTGGAAGCGAATACGCCTTCGATACCCAAATCATCCTTCTTAGCCTGCATATCTTCTACAACCTCTTTTAACTTAGCGAAGTTGTTGATCTCATCCATGCTTGCTGCCTTAGCACCGTCCAGTGCGAAGTACTTCTGCATGATAGCGTCATTGTAAATGATGCCGTAACCCTCTACTACGTAAGGGATTCCGTATACACCACCGTCTTCGCCGGTGATTGCCAGGCTCTTATCCATCAGCCAGCTGTACAGGTCGGTATCTTTCAGATCTGCACAGTAGTCTTTCCAGTTCTTGTAACCGATAGGTCCGTTAATCTGGAACAGGGTGGGTGCCTCGGTGTTAGCGATCTCAGACATCAGTGTCTGCTCGTAAGTACCACTTGCTGCGGTTACAACCTTTACAGGAACACCGGTTGCCTCGGTATATTCCTTAGCCAGTGTCTGCCATACTTCATCAACTTCAGGCTTGAAGTTCAGGTAGTATACAGAGCCCGCTGCCTCTGCGGTCTTCTCTACTGCTTCGGTGGTTGCTGCATCCGTCTTGTTGTCGGTAGCAGGGGTGGTTGCTGCTGCATTGTCGGAGCTGCCGCAGCCGGTCAGCATGGAAGCTGCCATTACTGCACAAAGTAATACGCTTGCCAGTTTCTTCTTCATATTTTACCTCTCCTTTTTGTTTGGAACGGGGAACCCTTCATGATTCTTGCTATACCCCCGTTGATTTTTTGGAAACGGTGTCGGTATTGTTACCGGTAACGTTTCCGTTGCTGTGATTAGAAGATAGCACATTCACGAAAAGTGTGCAAGAGGTTTTCTGTAAATCTTTGGAAGTTTGTATATTGTTATTAAAATCAGATGGCTGTTTTTGTCTGTTTTCACCAAATATTTTTACACGAAAATCCCCTGGGATCGTCACGACCTCAGGGGATTGGAAATATTATTTTTCTGTTGTCCAGTACTTGTGGAACATCTCCGTTACTGTATCATATCCTTCTTTGGGTCTGCGGTATTCATCCACGACACCTTTATTGTTATGACAGCGGGCTCTGGTGGGGAACCACTCTTCCTCCGTCACGCGGCAGTCGGCAAACTGCCATACAAATAATCCGCTGATATCGGGATGTGTCATGTAAGTCTCCAGATTCTCTCTGAGAATATCGCACTGCCTCTCTTCGCTCCATTTGCAGCGTGACCGGTCACGGTAACCATACAATGCGGCAGCACCCACTTCGCTGACGATCACCGGTTTGTTCGCGCCTCCTGCCTTACGGATCCACTCCAGCTCTTCCTCATTGCGCTTCTTGGGATCTACATCCTGATACCAGCCGGAATACATGTTGAAGGACACCACATCCGGCAGATCCAGGCAGATGTCCGTGAAATGTCTGCAGGTGGCGCTGGTCGTAGGACGACTCTGATCCAGGCTTTGGATATGTTCGTACTGTCTGCGGTATATCTCTCTGCCTTCTTCCGTCTCACTGGCACATTCATTCAGAATTCCCCAGATAAAAATAGACGGATGATTATAATGATTGTCTATCATTTCCTGAATGCAGTCTTCACACTGCTGTTCAAAGTGAGGATTCTGCATCCGTTCCAGTCCGAAGCCTCTCGCATGGTTTTCCTCCCACACGAACATTCCTCTCTCATCACACAGATCCATGAAACGCTCATCATTCGGATAGTGGCAGGTACGGACCGCATTGGCTCCCGCCGCCTCCATCAGATCCATATCCTGCACCATGAGCTGCAGCGGAATCGCACAACCGACCGTGGCATAATCTTCATGGCGGTTAAAGCCTTTTACATATAACGGTTGTCCATTGAAGAGAATATGCTTTCCCTCTACGGCAACCGTCCTGAAACCCACACGATCGATCAGATCATCGGTCACCGCTCCGTCAACCTTCAGCAGCGTTGTCAGATAATACAGCTGTGGATTCTCATGAGACCAGGGAGTTATATCGGAAAATTGTGTTGTAGTATAAGTATATCTGTATTCGCTGCCGGCTTCGATCTGCAGCTTTTCCGATTTCTGTATATTGATTGCTGCCTGTCCGCAGCTTCCTGCTGTGACGTCATTTTCCGTGCTCAGATACTGCTCCAGTTCACATATGACACTTTTGTCAGAACAGTTCCCCACGCGGATTTCTACTGTTGCCTGCCAATGCCCATCCACATATTCCGGCGTAAAATGCACCTGTTTCAGGTAGGCATCCGGTACCGTCTCCATGACAACCGGTCGGGTAATGCCTCCGTAGGTATAATAATCGTTGGGAACATGCAACGCCGAATGTTCTCCGAAGGTGTTGTCCACCCAGACACGGATCTCATGCATTCCTGCCTTTACCTTCGGAATCACGACCGAAAACGGGGTGAACGCATTGTAATGATGCGCCACCTTTTCTCCGTCCCAATATACATCTCCCGTGTGGCTGACCCCCTTAAATTCCAGTCTGACATTTCCGTCATTTTTGATCATAACCTTGCGGTGGTAGACCGCATGTCCGCGAAAATCCAGGAATTGCGGGTGCTGTTCAAAGCAGCCCGGCACCGGCATGGTGTATTCCCCGGGCAATGCCTGTCCTTCTGCGTTCTCCATGGTGACGCGCCACATGCCGTCCAGCTCCTGTACTTCTCTGATATAATGTGTGTCAAATAAGCGAATCATGATTGGTGCTCCTCTCTGTACTCCTTCATTACTCTGCTCCACCGCTCTGCGATTTGTTGCTGTCCCTGCACGCTGGGATGCACCAGATCCGCCGAGATGAAACAGGGATTATTGAGGATCTGCAATCCATCAGTGTAGATCAATCGCTCCGCTGCATACTTCCGCACGATATGGCGCATATCTTCCGCACGTTCCTGGTCCATATCGTTAAAACCGAAAATGGAGGTGGCAAATACCGGTCTGGAATCTGCTGCCAGGATCTGCGTAAAGCGGTCGATTCTTTTCTCAAACTCCTCTATCGTAATTCCTTTTCGTCGCTCTACCGCATTGACTCCCATCTCCACGGAAGCAAAGCTCCAGTCCTTACGAGAGACAATGTATTCCGCCATTTTCTCCTCCATCAGGGCTCTGCCCGCAAATCCGAGATTCAGATAATCGCATCCAAGCAGCTGTGAGATCCGGAATACATAGGAATCCGGCTGGATCAGTCCGAGACTTCCGTGTGTGATAGACGAACCGTACGCAAGATAGGTCTCCTGCGGAAGCTGCTTCGGCTTCGGCGGTTCCACTGCTCCTTCGACGCCTACATAATAACAGGGAACGTAGGGCAGCACGATTCTGACAACCTCCGGTGCAAACGGCAGATGCTGCTTTTTCGTAAGTTCCCGCAGGGTGTTCATTTTCCGCTCTTCCGGATATTCTATATGTATTCTGGTCTTGGTCTCATAGATATTCTTGGAAGACTGGTCCCATCCGCCCTGAAAAGAGCCAAAGAAGATATGTGCCGTCGCGCTTTCCGGAACCATATCCGCCCGCAGAATAATGTCTGCGGAGCCCTCCGGCATCGTAAAACGAAGTTCTACTCCGGTGGCAAAGATGTTTTCCCGGATTCCCTCACTGATTTCATCCCGGATCTCTCTGCGGATCCGCCGCAGCAGATATCCTTTTTCTGTTTGTTCCAGTTCTTCCACGTTATGAAACACTATGTTGTCAAATTCCATCGGTTGCGCTCCTTTTTTGATCATGTATGTATACACTGTATCGCTGATATTCCTTTTTCCGCAATATGAATTATGGATTTTATAAATGGAAAGTTAGTAAAGAATCGCGTAGCCCACATTAGGGCTACGCGCGTTTTTAAGTAAGCCATAGGTACAGTTGGCTTACTTAACCCTCTTATTTTGAGAAAATGAGCATAGATGCTCTTAGCAAGTCATTTCATGCCCATTTATTTCTGCAATAAGGGTACGGAGAGCTATATATAGATCCATCATGCCCACTTTTTCGACAATCAAGGACACAGTAGACTGGTGCCAGCTTTCGTGTGCCCTTTTCCTTCATAATCGTGGGCATGCGGGATACAAAAGAGTCTTGTTATGCCCTCGGCATCAGAAAAAATATAGCCAAGAGAACTTTGAAACGCAGAACGCCCATGGCGGATGGAATGTCATGCCGTGATGTTCCATCCGCCATGAGCGTTCGTGGCTTATCAAAAACCCCGGTGCATTCACACCGCGGCTGCTTGTCTATTATTTCAATTTCCAGATATCTCTGTTGTACTCTGCGATGGTTCTGTCGGAGGAGAAGAATCCGGCCTTGGCGATGTTCACCAGCATCATCTTCTTCCACTTCTGCTGATCCTCGTAATCAGCAAATGCCTGATCCTTTACCTTGATATAGTCTTCCAGGTCAAGCAGGGTCATGAACCAGTCTTTGTTCAGCAGCTCGTTGTACAAACGCTCCAGGTTCTCCTTCTTGCCTACCTTGAGCACTTCCTTGCTGACGATAAAGTCTACGGCCTCTTTGATGACAGGGCTCTTCTTGTAGTAGTCTTTGGAGACATAATCTGCCTTCTCGTAGTGCTTGATGACCGTGTCGCTGTCCTGACCGAAGATGTAGATATTGTCATCACCTACCAGCTCATGGATCTCCACGTTTGCACCGTCACTGGTACCCAGGGTTACGGCACCGTTCAGCATGAACTTCATATTACCGGTTCCGGACGCTTCCTTGGAAGCCAGAGAGATCTGCTCGGAAATATCGCAGGCGGGAATCAGCTTTTCGGCATAGCTTACGTTGTAGTTCTCTACCATTACCAGTTTCATGTAAGGGTTCACTTCAGGATCGTTATTGATAATATCAGACATTACCAGCAGGAGATGAATGATATCCTGTGCGATCACATACGCAGGCGCAGCCTTGGCACCGAAGATAAAGGTCAGCGGGGTAGAAGGCTTCTTGCCGCCCTTGATCTCCAGATATTTGTGAATGATATACAGAGCGTTCATCTGCTGACGCTTATACTCATGCAGACGCTTTACCTGAATATCGAAGATGGAATCGGGATTCAGCTCCACGCCTTCCTTCTCCTTGATATAGGATACCAGCTCGGACTTCTTGGTCCTCTTGATATCATAAATAGTATCCAGTACCGCCTGATCATCCTTGTACTCTAACAGCTTCTGCAGTTCCTCAGCATCCTTCTTGTAGCCATCACCGATGGTCTGGGTCAGGAATGCAGCCAGCTCGTGATTACAGGACAGCAGCCATCTGCGGAAAGTAATACCGTTGGTCTTGTTGTTGAATTTCTCGGGGTAAATCTTATAAAAATGATTCAGTTCGGTCTGCTCCAGGATTTCGGTATGAATTGCTGCCACACCGTTGACACTGTAGCCATAGTGGATGTCGATGTGTGCCATGTGCACTCTCTTGTCCTTATCGATGATCTGAACTTTTTCATCTTTATATTTCTTTGCCACACGGTCACTCAGCTCCTTAATGATGGGAACCAGCTGAGGAACTACTTTTTCAATATAAGCCAGGGACCACTTCTCCAGAGCTTCTGCCAGGATCGTGTGATTCGTATAAGCGCAGGTGCGGCTTACCACATCAATAGCTTCGTCCATGGTGAAGCCTTCCTCAGTGGTGAGGATACGGATCAGCTCAGGGATAACCATGGTGGGATGGGTATCATTGATCTGAATTGCCACATGCTCCGGCAGAGTATGCAGATCATAGCCTTTTTCCTTTACTTCCTTCAGAATCAGCTGGGCACCGTTGCATACCATAAAGTATTCCTGATAAATACGTAACAGGTTGCCTGCCTCATCGGAATCATCGGGATACAGGAACAAGGTCAGGTTCTTCTCGATCGCTTCCTTATCGAAAGTGATGCCCTTCTTTACCAGACTCTCGTCTACGGTCTCGATATCAAATAAATGCAGCTTGTTCAGGCCGTTCTCATAGCCTACGACATCAATGTCATAGAGTACGGAAGTCACCTTGCGGTCGCCGAAAGCCACTTCGAATTTTGTACCGGTATTATTCAGCCAGGAATCCTTCTGGATCCAGTCATTCTTCTCAGCCATCTGCAGATGATCCCTGAATACCTGCTTGAACAGACCGAAGTGATAGTTCAGACCGATACCGTCTCCGGGAAGTCCCAGAGTAGCGATGGAATCCAGAAAGCAGGCTGCCAGTCTTCCAAGACCGCCATTACCGAGAGAAGGTTCCGGCTCTGCCTCTTCGATGTCAGCGAGGTTCTTGCCGTTTTTCTTCAGGATCTCACTCAGTTCCTCATAAATGCCTAAGTTGATCAGATTGTTGGATAACAGCTTACCGATCAGGAATTCCATGGAAATGTAATATACTTTCTTGTCTCCGGTGATTGCGGGAGTCTCTGCCATCTTCTCCTTGGTCAGCTGCAGTACTCCGGTGTACAGCTGTGCATCGGTGCAGGCACCGATATTTTTTCCATACAGTTTTCCGGTGATCTCATTTAAAGTCTGCTCTAAATTCATTTCAAACTCCATTCTGCACGATAATTTTATTTTTACACAAATGAATGTACCGTGCCGCACTCATTTTTCATATTGTTTTTCTTTGTCTGGGTACTATACTTACTCTTTGGTATCCATACCCTCATCTCAACTGGGCTCTGGGTATTTTCCTGCCTTTCCGGCTCTCCATACCCTCGTAATGCTAAGATTTTGTGTATGTTGTTGTCTTACAATACACAGAATAGCATGAGAAAACGTTTTCCGCAAGTCTTTCTTTTACCTTCCAGATTTTTTGTGCAAAATAGCTTAACAGATAATGTCCTTATAGTACATTTTCACGATGCTGTGGGGCATGACTACCTGATGTCCTTCCCCACCATTCATCAGCTTGTGTACCTCTTCCACGGCTCTGCTGGAAATGCTGTAAAAGTCCTGTTTTATGGTATTCATCTGCTTGCCGACATATCCCATCAGGGTAATTCCATCAAAACCGCACACCGGACGGAAAATGTCCATATCAATCAGCGCATTCATGGCGCCGATAGCCATCAGATCTGAGGCACAGACTACCACATCCTTGTTTTTCGCATATTTCAGTGCCACATTTCTCGCCGTCAGCTCACTGAAATCGCCCTGTCTGACCATCATGGTCAGATTCAGATCCTTCACCAGACGCTTCATGCCTTTTAATCTCTGGTCCGTGACATAGCCGTCTCTCCTGCCCGCAATATACAGCACCCGCTTGCAGTTGTCATCCAGCACAGTCTTCTTCGCCACATCGTACTGAGCCTGTTCCTGATCAATACTGATGGATGTAGTCCTGGCATTGACAATGGGGGCATCCACCACCACGCAGGCGAACTGCTTCTCCCGGATCAGCTTCTGCAACATCTTGTCCTCCTTGGACATACCGTAGATCACCACGCCGGATATGCTCTGTGAGAGAAAAGACCTCGTGATCTCCTCCGCGGTCATCCCTGCAATCATGGACGGAAAGATCGTCACCACCTCCACGTTGAGTTCCTTGGCCTTGTCCAGCGCTCCCACCAGATACTGCATGAAGATCTGGTCGATGGCCTGGGTCTGTCTGTTGGGATCCAGCACCAGTGCGATTCTTCCAAACTGCTTGGAAGATAACGCAGCGGCAATGGAATTCGGAATATAATTCAGTTCCTTGATAGCTTCCTGTACCTTTTTTTTCGTCTCTTCGCTGACATTCGGGTAGCCGTTCAAGACCTTGGATACTGTTGAAATTGCCACGCCGGCATGTTTTGCCACTTCCTTAATCGATACCATAAATCCCCCGTTCCGGGCTGTTTACTGCGTCGCCCGTTTCTGTCTGTCACCGCAGTAAAATGCGATCTCATTCCATTTGACGTTTGCTCATATATTCTCTATACTATAAGTTAACGGCATTTAAGTCAATGTACAGCATTTACGAAATATAGTGCGAATTTTTGGAAAAGGTTTTCCAAAACAGATTAAGGTAGGACAGCGAAAACGCCGGAAAGGTAGCAGATCCCATGGCAGTCATCAAAAGTGCGGAAGAAAAATATATGAAAGAAGCCCTGAAACAGGCGAAAAAGGCTTACGCTCTGGGAGAAGTCCCCATCGGCTGTGTCATTGTACACGAGGGGAAGATTATCGGTCGGGGTTATAACCGTCGTAATACAGATAAAAATACGCTGGCGCATGCGGAGATTACCGCTATCAACAAAGCCAGCAAAGTCATCGGTGACTGGCGACTGGAAGAGTGCACGCTCTATGTAACTTTAGAACCCTGTCAGATGTGCGCCGGCGCCATCGTCCAGGCCAGAATCCCGGAAGTCGTCATGGGCTGCATGAATCCCAAGGCGGGGTGTGCCGGATCGATCCTGAATATACTGGAAATGCCCCAGTTTAACCATCAAGTGAAAGTTACCCGGGGCATTTTAGAAACAGAATGCAGTCAGATGTTAAAAACCTTTTTTGAAGAACTCCGCATCCGTAACAAGCAGGAGAAAGCAGCAAGAAAAACCTTAGGCGATCTCACGTAATTCTTCGTCCTCACCTGTGTGCTTTCCAGTCTTATTGCTTTTACGCAGATTCCACAGTCCTGTGATCATTCTGCCTGCTGCGTAGAGTCCCATAGGTGCATACAAGATCAGGAATACATAATAAGGGAATACATATCTGCACTGTGCTTCCCACAGAATGCTGAACAGGAATCCACCTATTACAGAGATGAGCGGCAGCCACAGCACTGCCGGAAGATCCTTTTTCCGGTACCATGCTCCGAAGGACGCGATCACAGTAAACACCCCTGCCAGATATACGATACTCTGATAATAGTTGGCGTACTTCCATACCGTTTCATGCAAGTTTCCATAATACAGACTATAAATTACAGGCGACAGTTCCGTTCCTTCCGGGAAGGAATGCGTTGCTTTCAGGCTGGAAAACAGCGGTTCCAGCCACTGATCCTCCAGCTTATTTTTGAAAAACTCCTTCGTCATCGACGGATTTTCCTTAAATTCCTGTAGCCTCTCGCGGATATATTCTTTTCCGATCTGTGCAGAAGGCTCCTGTTTGAAATCATTGTCTTCGAATACGGACTGCTGATACCGGTTATAGACACCCGCCATGCCGTCCGTCTCCTGCATTCCCATAGCGATCCAGAGAATACTGGGGATACCGATACCATCCGGATATCCGGAACGGTATTCATACATCACATCCACAGTTTTCACCGAAAGCGCCGCGGTCAGTAGTATAGCCACTCCTGTCAGCAGGAATTTCCACTTCTTTTTCTTCAGGCTTACAAGTAATGCATAGATTGCCACAGCGATGAGGACGATCCATGTATTTTTCCGGGCAAGCAGCGCCATAGCTGCCGCAAACACCGCCACTGCAAGATATCTCTTCTGCTCATAGTGTTCATACGCGCTGACCGCCCAGAACAGGATCATGCAAAAGCTGATGCTTAAGATGTCTCCATAGATGTAGGGTAAATAAAGCAGAAACGGCATGCAGCCAAGCAGCATGGCACAATAAAGAATACGGAATACTGTCCGGTCAGTGTTCAGTTTTAAGAAGCCATAACCTGCCATAATCGCAAGCAGCCACCAGATCACATGCGCGATCTTCGCAGAAGTATAGTTAAAGTTGCCGAAAAAGGTGAACAGAATCTCATACAACGCGCCCAGCCCTTTTTGCTGCTGGTACATTCCCACATAGCCACCGGGCTCTAACATGATATAATTGCCTTCCCTCGCATATGCCGCGAAAGCAGCTACGCCGATCTGATCCCCTTCCGGAAAATAGGGATTCTTCAAAATATACAAAATTCCCAGAACAAACGCTGCCACGCCGGTCAGTATCAGCACTCCCAGGCATATTTTCTCCTGCAGCACCCGATTGGTTCTCGCAAGCATTCTGTCCAGTCCCCAGACCACTGCCACTGCCAGCAAAAATGCCAGAATATGCTTCCATGTGATATCTTTGACCAGAATATTCCGAATGCTGTAGTCCACGGTTCCGTAATAAGAGTACCGGCATGCCCAGTAACCAAGCAGTGCCATGACCGGAAGCGTACATACCAGGAGTATTCCCAATAGCAGATGATATATTTGTTCGTTTTTCCCTTTCATCTCTTTGTATCCTTTTCCAAAGCGTCCATTTCTCATTTTCTATAGGTTAACATAGTTCCTGTCACCTATATATACCGCAAGCTTTTCATTTTCGTATTCCAGGATAGGTGCCTCTCCCTCAGGGAACTGTTGCTCGAAGGCTTCCCGCATGCCTGTCCGCACCACATAGGCAGTCCGCATGTCTGTGGGAAGTGTGGGCGGATACCATTTCGTGCTAGTAAGCCACCAATAGCCCGCCAGATTTCCCATGGAATAAGAATGTCCCATGGTGACCCTGCCGTCTGTGATCAGGCTGATTCTCTCCGCATCCCAGAATTCCGCATAGCCGTATTCGATATCATTTTCCGTCAGGAAATCAGCTACTTCCTGGTACTCCTGCAGGTTATCCCGGGTCGTCACCGCGCCGTAATAAGTGTATTTCAGATTCAATACGGAAAATGCCCCCACCGCAATGAAAATCAGTCCCGCAAAAACAGGCTGTTTTCCGGTCAGATGTTCCACCAGAATCGCCACGATCACCGCTGCTGCAAACCATGCCATGAAAAAGTAGTAATGTGCCGCCTCCGCGGAAGTAATGCCGATGATAAACGCTGTAACTCCTACCGAGACAAGCAGGATCCCCACGGATTTCTTCTCTCTGTCGGAGGCATCGGACCTTTTACGGAAAATATACCAGATGCCGTATCCCAACAGGATGAGAAATGCCCACAAAAGCAGCTGAATCAGGGAGTCAAAACTACCTACTTTCACATTGCCCGCCAGTCCGAAATTCTCTAAAATGGCTGCCGGTACGGTGATTAAAAGCTTTTCCACTGCTTCCTGCGGCTTCAGCAGATATACCGCATAGTCTCCTCTTCCTCCATACAGGCAGGAGATCAAAAATGTAAACACCAGGCTTCCAACGAATCCCGTCGCCAGGTAGCGACCTCCAGGAAGCTTCTCCCGCAGATGTCCGGATTCCAGGAACAGTGCAATCACTTCCGTTATTACCAATGGCAGAATCACCACCTGCAGGCAGCGCTGTCCGCCACAGTTTAGCAGCACAGCTGCCACGAACAGAGCAAGCCAGGAAAGCAGTCCCTTTTTCGTGAGTCTGCGCTCTTCCCGCAGTTTCAGATAAAACAAAATGCTTAAAAACAGGAAAATGCCATGAAATACGTAATACTCCGCAAACAGAAATAATAAAAGCATCACAAACGGCACCATCTGCCCTTCATTACGCCATCCGTTCGCCGGCAGTGCGCACAATACAAGCAACGCTGTAATCGCCGCCGGTCTGCCCAGTGACAGTTTTCTTAAAAAGTAGTAAAAAGCGCCCAGAAACGCTGCTCCCAGCAAGATACAGGTGATTCCCACAGCCGTCTGCATACTGCCTGTCATGCCATAAAATACGGACGCCACCGTGGGCATGCCGATAATGCGGCGCTCCGTGCTGGAGATCCAGTCATCGGGAACAATGTCCTTCTCTGTCCAGATCTCCCTTGCCAGCAACGCTTCCGCAGCAATATCCGAATCCACATGCTGAGCATATTTGTATAAGTTAAGATAGCAGAATACTCCGAGATATACCAGTAACAGTGCTCCTATGATCCATCCCAACAGTGTCATACCTTTACGATTGTCCTTCATTGATTTTCTCCGACAACAGATATTTTTGTTTTCATAATAGCACGGTTCCACGCTTCCATCAAGGCAAAGAGACTTGACAAAAAGAGATTAACACGCTAAACTTAAAAAGCCGTATATGTCGGGTTGCCATGCAGTGGTGATGAAACTCGGTCTTACGCAATGGGAATCTACGAACCGTGTCAGGTTGGGAACAAAGCAGCACTAAGTAGAACCTTCCATGTGCCGTGAGGAAACTGGGTGGAGCTGCTGTGTGGTCCGGCGTATGCGGTTTTGATTTTTGTAATTGTTCAGAGCCATTCAAATCAAATCCGTATGTACATCGAATGCTTTCATTTGACATGATTTATATTCCAAATGGAGAAGTCTGAGTAGTTATGGGAATTTATAGAATATGATATGAATAAAAGGAAGAGGTACAGATATGGCTGCAGGAACTACTGCTTTTTCGAATAATAACGCTGACGTTTGGCTCCGTGATATCATGTCCGACTGTGTGCTTTGCCCCCGTGCCTGCCATGTTAACCGCCTCGCCGGGCAGACCGGATACTGCGGACAGACTGCCGAGATCATGGCGGCGAGAGCCTCTCTGCATTACTGGGAGGAGCCCTGCATCTCCGGTACCTCCGGCTCCGGAACGGTCTTTTTCTCCGGATGTAATCTGCGTTGTGTGTTCTGCCAGAATCATAATATTGCCCTCGGAAAAGCGGGTCGCGTGATCACTCCGGAGCATCTGGTGGAGATTTTTTTACAATTGCAGGAGCAGGGTGCGAACAATATCAATCTGGTAACTCCTACCCATTTTCTGCCGCAGATTGCCATTGCTTTAGAACAGGCAAAATGCCAGGGGCTTCATCTTCCCATTGTATACAATACCGGAAGTTACGAATCCGTGGATGCACTACGACACTTAGAGGGGCTTGTGGATATCTATCTCCCGGATCTGAAATATCTGTCTGCGGAATTATCCGCTGCTTATTCTCATGCTCCGGATTACTTTGAAGTCGCTTGTGCTGCCATTGCGGAAATGTACCGTCAGGCAGGGGATCCCGTCATCGACCCGGATACCGGTCTGATGCAGCGGGGTATGATCGTGCGTCATCTCCTTCTTCCGGGACAGACGAAGGATTCTAAAAAGATCCTGCGCTATCTCCACGAGACCTACGGGGATCATATCTATATCAGCATCATGAATCAGTATACACCCCTGTCGCAGGTAGCAGGCATCGAAGCATTGAATCGCACCGTGACGCCGCAGGAATATGACCGGGTATTACGATTTGCCGAACGGATTGGCATTGAGCGGGGATTTCGTCAGGAGGGATCTGCCGCCAGCGAAAGTTTCATTCCGGAATTTGATGAACGGGGGCTGTGATCCTCTCACAATTCCACCGCGATCAGATAATATCCGAAATCCCCGTCCCATGCCGGTTCCCTGGCACCTTCAAAGCTTTCAAAGCCAAACATTCTGGCTACCTGCTTTTCCCTCTCGTAAAAATTCCCCGGAACACCAATATAATATTTCACCTGCCCGGAAGTCTCCTGCCGCATGAGCAGCAAATGTCTGTAATTGTAATATCCGTGCAGTAAAAAGCTGTTATGGGTCATCTGGTAATACTTTTCCTGCAGTATCACAAAATCCTCCGGTCCCACCGACAGGAATTCTCTCGAATCACGGAAGGGATGGATATGGGGATAAATACTGCTCAGTTGTTCCCATTTGGTGTCCTGCATATGTACGGTGTTTCCCGCTTCTTTTACTGATTTCGTAGGCTCTTCTACCTGCTGCCTCCTATTTTCTCTGCTTATCTCCGGCATTTGTGTCGTCTGCGCTGCTACGATCTTCTCCGATATCCCGATCTCATCATCCGACGTTTTACTTTCCGGCGCTTTGTCTGTCGGGTTTTTCCGGGCTCCGGCAAATCGTCCTATGATCTCCCGGTTCCCACTTAAGGGAATCCGGATTCCTAAGATATCTTCTCCCTCTCGCTGCGATTTGGGAATTTTTTTCTCGCAGGATGCTTTCCCCTGCATCACCTGGATCTCACAGAGCAGTTCTTCCTCCGGATCTCTTTGCAGGTAGAGCTGCAGACTGCCTGACACTGTCGAAACATTCGACAGCTGTACCCTCAGAATAGATTCTCTGTCCAGGCTCTCCAGCCTTGCGTATCCCGCACTTCCGATCCGCTGTCCGTTTTCCCATAGTTCCAGATAGCTGATCTGTTTTCGATATGACATAAAAATCCCCCTGCATAAAGTATTCTAATTATCTTTATGCAGGGGGTTGTCCTTAATATTCCTGGCTGTCCAGATATTTCATATAGTTTACAACCATTAATGCAATCTTGAAGGTCAGTGCATCGTCAAAGCTGCGCAGATCCAGTCCGGTGCTCTTCTGGATCTTCTCGATACGATACACCAGCGTATTACGGTGTACAAACAGCTGTCTGGAGGTCTCTGATACATTCAGATTGTTCTCAAAGAACTTGTTCAATGTGTTCAATGTCTCTTCATCCAAATCGTAAGGCACATTGTCACCGAAGATCTCTTCAATGAATATCTTGCACAGGTTCACCGGCAGCTGATAGATCAGGCGGCCGATTCCCAGGGTGCTGTAGGCTACCACTTTTTTCTCCGCATAGAAGATCTTGCCCACATCCAGTGCCATCTTGGCTTCTTTATAGGATTTGGATACATCCTTCAGCTCCTGTACCACAGTACCGTAAGCAACCTTTACATCCAGCAATGCTTCTGCATTCATCATGGCCACAATGGTCTCCGCCAGCTCATGCAGAGTCTCCGGTGTGGTGGTATTTTCTACAGATTTGATCAGGATCAGACTGGATTCATCCACAGCAGTGACATAGTCGCCCGCCTGTGGGGAGAACATTCCCTTCAGAACCTCAGATACAATACCGTCTTTCTCATCCTTCGTCTCAATCAGATATACCGCTCTGGGGCAGGTTACCTCCACATGGAGCTTCTTCGCCCTGTTATAGATATCTACCAGCAGCAGATTGTCCAGCAACAGGTTCTGGAAAAAGTTGTTCCGGTCAAAACGCTCTTTATAGGCAATGATAAGATTCTGAATCTGGCTGACCGCAATCTTGCCCACCATATATACATCATCGGTCATTCCCCGCGCCACCAGGACATAGAGCAGTTCGCCCTCATCCCGTATCTTCAGAAGATGATGTACTCCGATCACCTGGCTGTCCGCCGGAGAAGCTACGAATCCGGTGATCAGATCCGTTGTAATGTCATCTTTCTCCATGGTCGATGCCACGACAGATCCGTTCAGGTCATAGACTCCGAGATCTACCTTTGTAATGGCTTTTAATTCGTCAATGCTTGTCTGTATAATCTGGCTGGTTATCATACGGTCTCCCTTCTACTGTACAACTACCTGCCATTATTTTAGCTGATTTCACGATCCGGTGCAAGTCCCAAATTCCGTCCCGCATCATTCACTTCTTTAATTTTTGCGGGGTCTGTTTTATAGTTGCGCCGTATATCCATAAGACCGTTTACTTCCTGCTGCACGTCACTGACCTGGGTATAACAGTAGCCACATATATATGGCAGATTTTTGATCGCCTGCGTAACATTTCGGAACCGTTTCAGGAATTCTTCCTCACTGCCTACCTTATCTCCATAGCCCCAGCCGTCATCATCGCCGGTAAAGGCAATTCCTCCAAACTCACTGATAATAACCGGCTGCCCACGATAATGGTAACCTTCCGCGAAAGCAAATCGTTCTTCGGAATGTGTCACCTGATTATTCAAAATACCCTCCCGGCAGTCCATATAGTGCCGGTACAGTCGGTTACCGTCCGCCTCATAATCGTGCAGCGTCAAAATATCCGATACTGTGTGTTCCCATCCATCATTGCAAATCACCGGTCGCATGGCATCTATCGCCTTGGTCATATAATAAATTCCAACCGTAAAATCCTGCTGTCTCTTGTCTGTCCTGACCTGCGGAATTCCCCAGGATTCGTTAAAGGGTGTCCATACAATAATACAGGGGTGATTATAATTCTGTTTTACAATGGAGAGCCATTCCCTGCCGAAAACTTCTATGGCATCATCATCGAAGCGATAGGTTGACGGAGCCTCGCTCCATACTAACATTCCCTTTACGTCACACCAGTATAAAAATCTTTCATCCTCTACCTTTTCATGTTTGCGCAGTCCATTATAGCCCAATGCGTGTATCTTATCGATGTCTTCGATCAGGGCCTCTTCCGAAGGTGGTGTCAGATGACTTTCCTCCCAATATCCCTGATCCAGAATCAGCTTCTGATATAAGGGAATGCCGTTCAGCAAAATATTGCCATCACGGATCTCTATCTCCCGCATTCCAAAATAGGAATAGACCTGATCCAGGAGCTGGCCATTCTTCCAGACCCTGAAAGTAACATCATAGAGCTTGGGATCTTCCGGTCTCCACAGGTAGATTGCCCAGGGTTCTGTTCCATCCTGTCGTTCCAGAGACAGGGACATTTTTGTTCTCGCCCCTGTAACTTCTGTTATGCTTCTGGTCACCACACGGTTTTCCATGCAGATTTCCGTTTCTACTACCAGATTCTCACAATCCTGTTCTCCCACAAGGTTCATTTCATATTCCAGATGCAGGGATCGGTTCTTCAAATCCGGCGTCATCTTAACATATTTTAAATAATTCTTGGAAACAGATTCGAGCCACACTGTTTTCCAGATTCCTGTGGTCTGCACATACCAGCACCCAAAGTTTTCTTTTTGCCAGCGCTGTTTTCCTCTGGGCTGCGTCATGGACAGACCGTCTCCTACCCAGACACGGATCTTGTTTTCTCCTCCCTTTACATACTCTGTAATGTCAAAAGTGAATCGTTCATATCCTCCCGTATGTTCTCCCACAAACCACCCGTTGACCCATACTCTGGTTCGATAATCGCTTCCTTCAAAATGCAATAATACGCTATGGGCGTCCGAATCCACACTTTTCAATTCCACCGTTCTTTCATACCAGACGCTGCCATGCACATCTGTGTCATTAATTCCGCTTGCCGGTGTTTCATAGGTAAACGGTACCGTAATCTCCCGGATCTGCGGCTGCTCCTCATCTCCATACCAGAATTTCCATTTTCCGTTCAGATTTTTCCAGTCCTGTCTGACCAGTTGTGGGCGAGGGTAATCTTTGATATAACATTTCATTTTGTTTTTTCCTTCCGATTTATAATTTCAATACACACACAGGTTCCGATGCCCGGCCTCGAAATTACTTTCATGTGACAACGGTTTTCCGAAAATATCCGTAATCTGCCCTGAATATTATAGATGCCATAATTATCTGCCTGCACATCATTTTGGTTTTCCAGAATCAGATCCGCTTCTTCCTGCGTCATTCCCATACCATTGTCTTCTATTTCAATATACCAGGCATCTTCATCCATCCAGCTTCTCACCATGATGCATTTATCCTTTTTTTCACAATGCAGCAATCCGTGCAACAATGCATTTTCTACCAATGGCTGCAAAGTAAACTTAGGAATCTGATTATCCAACGTATCCTCTTCGGCATCTACATTGTAGGTAAATGCGCCATCGTATCTGTCCTGCATCAGTTTGACATAAGCATTCAGACATTCCAGTTCCTGCGCCATGGTTACAATACCGGTTCCTTTTCCAAAACTCAGCCTCAAAAATCTGGAAAGCTCGTTCAACATTCTGGCACTCTCCTGCGTTTTTTCATCCAGAATCATCCATTTAATGGAATCCAGAATATTATACATAAAATGAGGTTTGATCTGTGCCTGCATGGCCTGCATCTGATATTGCGCCGACTGCAACGAAATTTCCGATACATGATATTTCAAATTTGCATTTTTGATTCCCAGCAACAGACTTGCCACAACGCAGAGCAGTATTACCGCAACAAAAGCGCCCACCACGAAAATTTTACAATATAATTTGTAGATGTCCGAGTTTTCAATTCTTCCCACAAGATACCAGTGTGTATCCTGAAGTCTGCTGTAAACATATCGGGTATGTCCCACAGAGAGACTTCCGTTTTCGCTTTCATTTTGCAGTTCCGACACGGTCGGCTCCTTCAAAAGTTCCTCACCGATCCCGGTACCGTCCGTACTTACCAGAATCTGACCGTGTTCATCAATGAGATAGAGGGTATCGCTTCCTCCCCGGCGCAACATTTTTTCGATTTCCGCAACGTCAAGATCCATGACGATCACACCATCCACCTGATTGAAATCTGTCTGCGATCTGACCGGACAATAATAGCTCATGACCAACCGGCTCCCTATGGTAATGCCGTAATTTTCCTCATGCGGTGTTCCCCAGAAAGAATAGGTCCATCCGTTTTCCGGCATATCCTGTTCCAGTCCTTCTATTTTTCCAAGCATCCATTCATTTGTAAACTGACCGGCATACAGTTTATCCTGTGTGAAATAAATTCTGCAATAGGAGAGCACTTTATCATCCAAGGTCGTCATCAGCGCATTACGTATTTCCCGGTATTCTTCATACGGATCATTCGTTTCGTACATAATGGGACTGATGGATGTTTTCAGTGCATCCGCACTGAAGGCCACGCGGTTGAGACGATAATATACATAATCCGCAGTGCTCTGCGTTGTATACTTCATCTGTGTATTCATATCTCCCTCAAGTGCCCGCACAGAATCACTCAGATACCAGAATGCAAAAAGGAAGAGCAGGAACGCTGCCACCACAAAATAGTACATCATACATCTGGGGTTTACATTTCTGTTCTCCCTTATTTTCAATTCTATTACTCCCTTACGTTTATAATCGCTGGTTCTCATTGCGCCAGTCCTTCGGTGTTTTGCCCGTGTACGTTTTGAACAGTCTGCAAAAATATGCCGGTGACAAATATCCCACATCATAGCAGATCTCATAGGTATGTTTCTGAGTATCGGATAACATTCGCATCGCTGCTTCCATACGTATCCTTGTAATATAGTCATTCAATGTCATCCCGGTCTGCGCTTTGAACAGACTGCACAAATAGGTTGTCGAAAGATTCACCGCATCTGCCAAGCATTCCACAGACAGCTGTTCATTATATTTTCTCTCGATCAGTTCCTTCACCTTATAAATGGCCGCATTGTCCTCCACCGACGGTTCCTGATCTCCGGACTCCGATTCTTTCCCCTTCGGAGTCCGAATGATCTTCTCATATCTTTTTCTTTTGCGGATTCTCTCCGTAGTCCGTTCCATGGCTTCCGCCAGTTCCTCCAGATCAATAGACTTCAGAATATAATCCACAGCGCCGAGCTTTATGGCATTCTTCAGATAATCAATGTCTCCATAGCCGCTGATGAACAGCACATTGATATTGGGATATTTCTCCACAGCACGTCTGGTCAGCTCAATGCCATCCATTCGCACCATTTTGACATCGGTAATCAAAATGTCGATTTCCTGATTTCTCAAAAACTCCCATGCATCTGTTCCATCTGCAAAACATCCCTTGATTTCTATGGAGTACTTCTTCCAGTCGAAATGTTTTACCAGTCCTTCCCGGACAATTGCCTCATCATCCACTATGATCGCACTATAGCGCAACATTTCCGTCTTTTCCTTCATAAAGCCCACCTCCGGTCAGATTCCGGATTTATTTTGCATTATACTCCGCATACCAAGTCTGCAAATCTTCCTTCACGGAGTCGCCGCCTGCTGCCTTCCAGTCCTGCATAAAGCTATCCAGTCCCTTATCATTGCCGCAGGCTACCTGAAGCATGTAATTCTGAAGTTCATTCTTCAGTGTAGGATTCTTCTCTACATAAGCACCCGTAGACGGCTTATACAGGAAAGGATTTACTACGTAGATCTCAGGACGGTTCTCTACCAGATACAAGGTTGTATTCTCAAAAGCATCCCACTGGTATTCGCTCTTGTGTACTCTTGCCTGCCATTGTACTTCATAGGTCTTCGTATCGGTCGCATTGATATACCACCATGCAAATCCCTTGTCATCGGTAAATTTCGGCATAATAGGAACATAATTACCTTTGGCATCCTTGTTAAAATGTATGCCCTCTTCACCGATACAGATATACTCCTGATTCTGTACCTTCAGGTTCATATAATTCATTGCATCTGCTGCATTTTCACATGTCTTCAGAATACAGGTAACATAGTTCACACCGTCTTTGGTCATATACTTACATTCGCCGTTTTCTCCCTCCAGAGGGCAGATATATCCAATATCCTCTTTGGCTACTCCGTAATTATTTACCAGACTGGTAGATACCGTAATCTGTGCCGGATGCGTGCATGAACCCATAATGGCCTGACTGCTGGCAAGTTTTTCCTGTACGTTGTTACTGGTATTTACCGCAAACTCAGAATCCAACAGGCCTTCGGAATATAACTTTTTCATAAAATCCATATATGCCTGATAATTTTTATGCTCTGTCATATAAATTACATTGCCGTCATCATCTACCATCCAGTCATTATAGATACCGAATGCTGCTGCAATCGTTCTACATCCTTCATCCCATCCACCAGAAGCGGAGAAAATAATATATTTATCCCCATAATAATTTTTGAGTGTCACCAGATCCTGATAGAACTCATCCAGTGTCTCCGGTACTTCTGTAATTCCAGCCTCTCGCATCAGATCCTTTCTACAGGTAATGTACTCTACCTGCTTCGGATACTCATTTACAAAAGGAATTCCGTAGATTTCACCCGACTCGTCCGAAAACGGTGTCCACATTTCCTTGTCTTCCAGGCCGTTCAGAATATCCTGACCGTAAGTCTCCAACAATGACTTCAAAGGCATCAGTGCTCCCTTGGAATATAACTTTTCAAACTGATCCTGCGTCACCTTCAGTATATCATATTTTACTCCGCCAGCAACGTCAGCAATCAGTTTTTCATCCGGGCTGTCCGAAGGCAACATAGAATAATTTACCTTATATCCTGTCTTCTCTTCAATAACACCGGCCATAACATCAGCATTGGGATCAAAGTCCAGGCTCTGTCCAAGGAAGGATAATTCTACGTTGCCCGGTCCTTTTAATTCGGAAACAGTTGCTGTCTGACTTCCACCTGCCTGAGATGAACCGTTTCCTGCAGAATTATCTGCAGTACCTCCCCCACAGCCCGTAAGCAGGGATGATATCATCATCGTACTCAGCAATAGCCCCATCATTCGTTTCTTCATAATAATACCTCTCTTTCTTAAATTATATCATCCGGATCTGAATTTCAGATCCCATTAGCCCTTCACCGAACCCAAAGTAATACCGGATACCAGATATCTGGACAAAAACGGATAGAGTACAACAATTGGAATAACGGACATCAGTACAGCTGCGGACGTCAGTCCATCCGAAGTCAGATTGGGACTGGCTGCGGTGCTTCCCGAGATTTCTGCCAGTGTTGACTGAATATTGGCAATCAGGTTCTTCAAGTATACCTGTAATGTCTGCATATTTGTAGATGTCGTATATAGCATTGCATGAAAATAATTGTTCCAGTAATTCACTGCATACAGAAGTGTCACTGTGGCGATAACAGGCTTTGCCATCGGACAGACAATAGCCACCAGTGTCCGGAAGTCGCCGGCCCCATCCACACTTGCCGACTCAATTACCTCGTTCGGCAGTCCTTCCATATAGTTCTTCATCATAAACATATTAAATTGTACAATGGCAAAGGGTAAAATCAATGCCGCATATGTGTCAATCAGTCCCAATGTCTTCACAACCATATATGCGGGGATCATACCCCCGAAAAAGATCATACTGAATACATATAGGAATGTGAAAAACTTTCGACCACAGAATTCCGGACGAGATAGCGGATAAGATGTCATAATCGTCACTATTACACTGATCAAGGTTCCTAACCCTGTCACAATCAGGGAATTCTTCATTGCCATGAAAAAATTGGTTTTGCCGAGAATGTATTGTATTGCCTCAAACTGTATTCCGGTCGGCCAGAAATACACCTTTCCTCCGACGACATCTCCGCCCGGGCTGACTGCCTGGCTAATTAGATTCATACATGGAAGAATAATCAGAACACAAAATAATCCCATTAATATATTTGCCAGTATTTCAATTGCTTTTTGGCTTCGGTCCCGGCGCTCTTTTTTCTGTACTATCTTCATACATACCCTCCGTTACCAGATGCTTCGTTCTGTCAGCTTCCGGCTGATCGCATTTGCTCCGACAATCAGTATAAATGCTACTACGGAATTGAACAGGCTCATTGCTGACGACAGGGAAAAATCCATCTGCCCCAATCCCATTCGATACACATAGGTGTCAATAATATCCGCTGTACTGTATACAGAGGGATTATAGAATACCAGTATCTGTTCAAAACCTGCATTCAATATGTTTCCCACACGTAAGATCAGCATCAATACAATTGTCGGTAAGAGTCCGGGCAATGTTACATGCCAGATCTGTTTCCACCTGTTGGCTCCGTCCATTCTGGCCGCTTCGAACAAGGTTCCGTCAATCGCGGTGATGGATGCCAGATAAATAATCGTATTGTATCCTGTCTCTTTCCACCCTTCTGTGAATACCAGAAGTCCGATAAACTTTACAGGATCCGACAGGAGATTGATTTTATCGCTTCCAGCTAATCCCAACATGGAATTCAATACTCCATAGGAACTTACAATAGAGTAAAATACACCATAAATGATTACCCAGGATAAAAAGTAAGGAACATAAATCACCGTCTGCACCAGTTTATGATAGAGCTTATGATGAATCTCATTCAGTAAAATGGCACATATAATCGGCAGCGGGAAGAGAAAAATAATTTTCAAGACACTGATTGTCAGTGTATTTCCCAGAACTTTAAGGAATTGCGCACTGGAAAATAACTGTTCGAAATACTTCAATCCTACCCACGGGCTTTTTGCAATGGCATCAATAGGGTTGTTGCCCAAGAATACATTGTAATCCCGGAAAGCAATCTGAATACCGTAAAGCGGGAACAGCTTATAAATAAACAGGAAGAACAATCCCGGCAACAGCATGACATACATCCCCGGATGCTGTCGAATGTACATCCATTTCTTTCTGCAGCTTTTTGAAATATCAGCTCTGGAAGCTTTCATTTCCTTCCCTCCTTTTTTTATTTTTCATCAAAGAGTACTGCTCCTTTGTCCATCAATGCTTTCTGAATATATTTCGCATCCAGATTTTCGGGAGTAACATCATGGTCTATAGCAAGTGCTGCACCGATTCCCGCTGCTTCACCGATTGCCATGGCAATCGCCATAACTCTGTAAGATGCCATGGCTTCGTGCGTTCCCGAGATACATCTTCCTGCCAGAATCAGATTTTCCATTTTCTGAGGTACCAGACTTCTCCAGGGGATATCATAAGCATCCACATACTCTGCAATTCCGTTTGCCTGACCGCCGCCTACCGGATTATGGATATCTACCACGAACTGTGCCTTATGAACTACAACATCCGGAAACCTTCTCGCTTCTCTCAAATCGGAAATATTCATTACATATTTTCCGGAAAAACGTCTGCTCTCACGAATTCCCAGAGTAGAAGCTCCGGTTTTTATTGTACAATGCTCATATCCGGGAACATACTTGCGAAGGAAATCAGTAATAATATTCATCTGATGTCTTAATTCCTGATCTGCCTCCAGAATTTGTTTCCGATCCAGCGGATCCACGTAATTTACCTGCGTTGTATTGACCAGTCTCTCTCCTTCATAGGTGGTTCGATAAAGTCTCACACAATAACAATTTTCCGGTAAAATACCTTCTTTGCAACATCTGGCGGTGAACTCCAGGAAGCGCTCTCCACCGATTTTTACTTCATCCTCTTCTCCCACACAGGTAATTGCTTTGGATTCATCCACGTTCTGAATGATATACATTACAGTCACCGGCTGTAATCTCTTATCTCCCGGGCGGCCCATCTCATAAGGCACTCCGGAAAAATATGCAATGTCTCCATCTCCGGTTGCATCAATATATTCTTCTCCCTGAATAATACCGAGTCCTGTTTTCCAGGAAGTTACGATTCCCTTAATTTTATTATCATCATGTAATACATCAACAACGGGAGTCTGCATATACACGTCGATTTTTTCTTTCATTACAAAGTCCAGTAAAACACTCTTGGTGTCTTCCATATCCTGCACCTTGTTGCCTCCATGCTCACGGTCCTGTACTCTCAGAAGATCACGGATTTCATCATACATGGTTCCTTTTGCGACCTTACCAAGGATCGGTCCTACACAGCCGATAGTAAGATTTCCGCCGATCGTACCATATCTCTCAATCAATACAACCTTTTTTCCCTGTCTGGCTGCTGCTACTGCTGCACAGATACCTGCCGGTCCGGCTCCTGCTACTACCACATCATATTTTCCCAATACTTCTATTTCTTTTTCATAATTCATAGTCTTTGCTCCCTTCTTTGTAGGTGGTAATCTCTGTTTCTAAATCTATGGTATCATGCAGATTGCACAGTCTCAATATCACAACTTTTCGATTTATTGTCTATATTTACGATTAGATAACTACACACCTGAAAAAAGAGCACAAAAAACCCCATCTGTTATCAACAGATGGGGTAATTCTATACAATATAGATTAAGACTAGTTGGTAATAACCTGCTCGGTCTCTTTGTCGAATACGTGAATCTTCTCAACATCCAGAGCGAACTTAACGGTATCGCCGGGTCTTGCAGTGGTACGAGAATCTACTCTTGCGGTCATAGGGAACTCGTCAAGATCGAAGTACAGATATACTTCTGCACCAAGTAACTCGTAAACCTTGATGGTAGAGGTAAATACGCTCTGAGGAGAGGTCTCGATGTACATCTCGGAATCATATACATCCTCAGGGCGGATACCGAAGGTAACAACCTTTCCATCATAACCGCCATCGATCAGCTTCTTGGACTTAGCGGGAGGAAGGGGAATGCTGTGACCTGCGATTACCAGGTTAGCGATGTCGCCTTCTACCTTAACAGTAGCATCTAAGAAGTTCATCTGCGGAGATCCCATGAATCCTGCTACGAACAGGTTGCAGGGCTTCTCATACAGGTTCTGAGGAGTATCTACCTGCTGGATAACGCCGTCCTTCATAACAACGATTCTGGTACCAAGGGTCATAGCCTCGGTCTGGTCATGTGTAACGTAGATGATGGTGGTGCCCAGTCTCTGATGCAGCTTAGCGATTTCGATACGCATCTGTACACGCAGCTTAGCATCCAGGTTGGACAGAGGCTCATCCATCAGGAATACCTTAGGATTACGAACGATTGCACGTCCCATAGCAACACGCTGTCTCTGACCACCGGACAGAGCCTTGGGCTTACGATCAAGCAGGGGAGTCAGATCCAGGATCTTAGCTGCTTCCTTAACCATCTTATCGATCTGATCCTTGGGAACTTTTCTCAGCTTCAGACCAAATGCCATGTTGTCATATACGGACATATGAGGATACAGCGCGTAGTTCTGGAATACCATTGC
>DJEP01000082.1:25570-31940 GCA_002431915.1 Lachnospiraceae bacterium UBA5895
AATACCATTGCGATATCTCTGTCCTTAGGCTCTACATCGTTAACTACTCTGTCACCGATCTTCAGTTCACCGGAGGAGATATCTTCCAGACCTGCGATCATACGAAGGGTGGTGGACTTACCACATCCGGAAGGACCTACGAAAATGATGAACTCCTGATCTGCAATCTCAAGGTTGAAATCCTTAACAGCTTCGAAACCGTTAGGATATACTTTGCAGACATTCTTTAAAGATAAACTTGCCATTTGAAAATACTCCTTTCATATTTACAATGTTATTTTCTCTCATTGTGAAACGATATGTCTCGTTTGAATCTGAATTCAGTATAACGAAAATCACGAAAATGTGCCATACCACTATTTCACAAAGATTTTGAATCATATTGTATGAATTGCTTATAAACTTTGCTTTTTTTCGAAATGCTTGTCAGATTGAACAAAACCGCCCTCATTTCTTGGACATTTTCCACAAGAGACCTCTTACTTTGTCTCTCTTTCCGGCTTCTTATAGAAGGTAAGCTGGTTTTTACCATGTCTTTTTGACACATACAACGCATTATCTGCAGATTTGTACAGTTCTTCAAAGCTCTTACCGTCACCGGGGAACACTGCTGCTCCCACACTGGCCGTAACAGAATACTTTACATATTCTCCCACTTCAAACTGGTGGAAAAACTGTTCGATCTTTTTGCCTTCCCGCTCGATCATGCTGATCTCGCGGATATCCTTCAGAAATACCATAAACTCGTCACCGCCGGTACGTCCTACGATATCCGTAGCACGGAACATGGACTGTAAGCGGACTGCCAGGCTGCGGAGCACCTCATCTCCGAAAGCATGTCCCATGGTATCGTTGATCTTCTTAAAGTTATCTACATCCAGCACGAAGAGCACGCCCTGCTTATCCGGATATTTTTCCATGTATTCGCGGATCTTGCGCTCGGTTGCCATTTTATTGTTCAGATCTGTCAAAAGGTCGGTATCCGCCTTGTCCTCCAGCACCTTACTGTGCTCGGTTGCCTTAATGCGGAATAAAATGCTGATGCCGATGATCACCGCAATGGCTATTGCGATGGATATGCTCAGCTTAACGATCAGGTTTACGATAGGTTCCCGGAAAGACTGCTGGATTCCGGACAGGTAGGATTCATCAATTCCTACGACCAGATTCCACTCCGTTCCCTTGATGGGGAAATGACAGACGATCTTGCCGGCACCGTTCTCGTTTACATGCAGGATTCCGCTGTCGCCCTTCTGCTGCTGTCTGTCGAACAGCGTCCAGCTTCCGAGGCTGTCTGCGATGTCTTTCAGGGAGTTCCAGAAATCATTCTGTAAAATAGTAGTGTTTTCCGTCGCTCCGTAGCATGCCATAATCGTTCCGTTCCGGTTGACCAGTGAGAAGAATGCCTTATCTCCATATACGGAATCATTGAAGAAATCGGTCATCTCCGCCGGATCCATATAGCTGAGCAGATATCCGGTCACATTGTTGGAGCTCGTAATGGGGCACACATAGATAAAAGCTGTCTGTCCGTTAATCCCGTCGGTCTTGGCATAGATATAATGCGGGGAGGTACTGCTGATACTGTTATAGTAGTTCAGCTCCGTCATGTCGAACTCCCGTCTGTCACTCAGCATACCTTTGCCGTTGACAGCACAGTACGCTGCCATATAAGAATCGCTGGCTTTTACGATCGTGTCCAGTTTCTCATAGACAAAAGCATCGCTTCTGTCCGGTCTGTTCGCCATAATAGACACCATCGCATTCGTGATGTTGCCCAAAGCTTCCAGTTTGTCATCCACTCCTGCGGAATAGTAAAAACCGATCTGCTGTGCCTGATCGTCCACTACAGAACGAATCGCCGAATCCATTTTCTTATTAAATTCACATATGCTCAGAACCAATGCAACTATCAGCAGCGCAAAGGGAAGGATCCATTGGAGAAGAATCTCCCTAATTTTTCTCTTCTGCATACTCCGAACACCTCTCGTCTACTGCCCCACAGGACATTTTTGTTACTTTGAATTATTTTACGTCTGTCTTCAGGCTCTCATCAAGTTCATCATGGAATACTCTCTCATCATCCTCGGAAGTCACTTCCGGTGCTGGTTCCTGCTCTGCCTGCAGCTGATCCTCCAGCTTCTGGAAGAATTTGTTGTACAGCATTGCGGACGCATATGCCGGCAGGGAAAATCCGAATAAGAAAATAATCGGTATCAGTCGTAAGGATACCAGGTAAATGATCAGCGGGAAAAATGCCATTACGAACATCACCACTGTCTTAGGCAGCTGCAGAATACTCATAATAAAGGCATTTCGTATGGTTCCCATGATCGTATTGTCAAATTTCGCAAGTACCGGAAATACATACAGCGCTGTGCAGATCACCAGTACTCCGGCTGCCATGATCAGCACCACAAGCACCTGGCTGAACTGGATTCCGGATTTCGTAATAATATAGTAGTCGCCGCCGAGGATTGCAGCCACCAGCAGGATCATCAGCCAGATCAGTGTTGCCTGGCGGAAGTTGGTCTTAAATGATTTAAAAAAGGCTTTGGTAATATAGCTTTCCTCATTCCGTACGATCTTCAATGCTACATAATGCATGGAAGTAAATGCCGCCCCCGCGGTAATAATGGGGATGCAGCAGATCATGGTCAGAATATTGAGCCACATCAGGTCTGCCATTTTATTGAGTACGTTCATTAACGGGCTGTCCAGGTCAAAAATCTTCATCTACGTCATATCCTTTTCTGTGTTTTATAAAAATTTTTCCATCGGTGTCACCCGGATCCCCGAGAACGCTTCCTCTTCATGCACCGCATGAAATCCAAGCTTCCGATAGAAATCTACGGCATAGGGTGCCGCCTTCAGCGACATATACCGTTCCCCTTCCTCTTTTTTCAGGTATTCGCACATTCTTCCCATAAGACTCCGTCCCACACCTCTATGGTGATATTCTTCGTCCACGAAAAGAAGCGACAAATGATTGTAGTTCCGTACAGAAGCCGCTCCGATGATCCGGGTTCCGTCCAGCGCCACCATCATCTGATATCTTCCCTGCAGGAACGACTTATAGAGGTGTTCGTCCGTAATGAATTCGTGAAAATTACGGATTCCTTCCTCTGTATAATCCACCGCCTCATATTTCAAAAATGTCTTCCAGATCATATGCATGGCAGGAATCCAGTCTTTGGCTTCTGCCCATCTGATCTCATAACTGTCCGCTGTATCTGCCATACTGCACCGCCTCTCCGATTCAAGATCAGGGAAGTCTCTGTTCTCAGGCAATCCCCGGAACCTCCTTGCAGATCCACTGCCAGATGTCTTCCATTGCCTGTTCTCCGTCTTCTTCGTTCAGAAGCTCATGTCTGTCATTCTCATACAGCTTTACGGTAATGTTCTTCACTCCGACTCTCTTCAGAGAGTCACATGCCTTATGAACGCCCTTACCGTAATCTCCCACGGGATCTTCCGCTCCGGATACCATAAGAATCGGCAGATTCTGAGGAACTTTTTCCAGGTTCTCCTGCTTCTGCAGTCTGCGGATCAGTTCAAACAGGGTCTGGAAACCGTTCACGGTAAAGGTAAATCCGCACAGTTCGTCTGCAATATAGCGATCCACATTATCCGTATTCCGGCTAAGCCAGTCACTGGAAGTTCTGGGAGAATCGATCCGTTTGTTGTAGCTTCCGAAGGCAGCATTGTCAATAAAATGGCTGACATGCTCAGGACCCCAGAACAGCTTCTGAATCCCCGCCATAGCCTTCGAGGCAAAAATCAGCCCCGCAGACTGCATTCCCGTACCTACGATGACCGCTCCGTCGATTCCGTTGCCGTAACGGTACAGATAATTTCTCGTAATGAAAGAACCCATACTGTGTCCCAAAATAATATAAGGGACCTGCGGATACTGTTCCTCTGTGAGCTTCTTGAGCCGATGTACATCCCGCACCACTACCGTAGCCGGATCCTGTTCGCAGAAATAGCCGAATGTACCGCCTTCTGCCACGCTTTTTCCGTGTCCGAGGTGGTCTTCTCCGGTGACCAGAATCCCCCTCTTCGTCAGGAACTCTGCCAGATTCTCATAGCGTTCCACGTATTCTGCCATGCCGTGCACGATCTGCACGATGCCCTTTACGTTACCGTCATCGGGTGTATATCGCACTGCATGGATACGGTTCTCACCGTCCCGGGAGTCAAAGTAGAATTCTTCTTTGATCATAAGACCTCCTTGGTTGCAGAAAATCATAGGACGCACATGGCATCCTATTCATTATATAACATTTCTTCTAAAATTTTAAGTCCTATATTGTATTTTTTGGACAATTTGTTAGCAAACTTGCGCACCGGCAGGCATATTTTTCTCCGGAGTGACCAAAGCAAGGTTGCCATCGGCGTCTTCTGCACACAGAATCATACCTTCGGACAATACTCCTGCCAGCTTCGCGGGCTTCAGGTTCACCAGTACCATAACCTTTTTTCCTACCATTTCCTCAGGGCTGTAATGTGCCTTGATACCGGAGACGATCTGGCGTACCTGGCTGCCGATCTTCACCTGGCTGCACAGAAGCTTCTTGGACTTGGGCACTGCCTCACAGGAGATGATCTCACCTACCTGGAACTGCATTTTTGCGAAATCGTCATATTCGATCTCTGCCTTGGGCTCAATATCGATAGCTTCCTGCTCTGCCTTTTCCGCTTCTGCATTTGCTTCTTCCGCTTCATGCTCCGCTGCTGCCTTGATCATGGCTTCTTCCAGTTCTGCCTCTTTTTTCGCTACATCCTTCATATCCAGACGGGCGAAGAGGATCTTGGGCTGGTCGGTTACTTTGTTGCCGCTCGGATACAGACCGAACTGCTCTAACTGATCAAAGTCACGCAGGGAGGTGTTCAGCTGTTTTGCAATTTTCTCTGCGGTCTCGGGCATATAGGGCTCTAACAGGGAAGCTCCGATGATGATGCCTTCTACCAGATTATACAGAACGGTTGCCAGCCGGTCTGCCTTAGCTTCGTCCTTTGCCAGTACCCAGGGCTCGGTCTCGTCGATGTATTTGTTGCAACGCTTGAAGATGCCGAAGATCTCGGTCAGGGCATCTGCCACACGCAGCTCTTCCATCTTTGCCACAACTTTTGCATAGGTGCCGGTCACGGTCTGCTTCAGATCCGCATCCACTGCCGCATCGTTCTCATTCAGCTGAACGTTCTTATTCTCTACCACGCCGCCGAAGTATTTGTTGCTCATGGAGATAGTACGGTTCACCAGGTTGCCCAGGGTATTTGCCAGATCGGAATTGGTACGCTCTGCCACCAGCTCCCAGGTCAGGTTGCCGTCGTTTTCAAAAGGCATCTCGTGCAGTACATAGTAACGCACCGCATCCACGCCGAAATAATCTACCAGATCATCCGCATAGACCACGTTTCCTTTGGATTTGCTCATCTTGCCGCCGCCCATGAGGAGCCAGGGATGTCCGAATACCTGCTTCGGCAGGGGCTCGCCCAGTGCCATCAGGAAAATAGGCCAGTAGATGGTATGGAATCGGATGATATCCTTACCGATCAGGTGCAGGTCTGCGGGCCACAGCTTTTTATACTGCTCGGTGCTGTTGCCGTCTGCATCATAGCCGATACCGGTGATGTAGTTGGTCAGCGCATCCAGCCATACATAGATGACATGCTTGGGATCAAAAGTCACCGGAATGCCCCAGGTAAAAGAAGTACGGGATACGCACAGATCCTGTAATCCGGGGAGCAGGAAGTTGTTCATCATCTCGTTCTTACGGGATACGGGCTGGATGAACTCAGGATGCTCGTTAATATGCTTGATCAGTCTGTCCGCATACTTGCTCATGCGGAAGAAGTAAGCCTCCTCCTTGGCAGGCTTTACGACACCGCCGCAGTCCGGGCACTTGCCGTCTACCAGCTGGGACTCGGTCCAGAAAGACTCACAGGGAGTACAGTACATTCCCTCGTAAGCTCCCTTGTAGATATCTCCCTGATCGTAGAGGCGCTTGAAAATCTTCTGTACCTGCTTCTCATGGTCCTCATCGGTGGTACGGATGAACTTATCATAGGAAATATTTAACAGGTCGCACAGTCCTCGGATGACACCTGCAATCTTGTCCACATGCTCCTTAGGGGTGATGCCGGCTGCCTCTGCCTTCAATTCGATCTTCTGACCGTGCTCGTCGGTACCGGTCTGGAAGAAGACATCGTAACCTTCTTTTCTCTTGAAACGTGCAATGCTGTCAGCCAGTACGATCTCGTAGTTATTACCGATATGGGGCTTGGCAGAAGTGTAGGCGATCGCTGTGGTAAGATAATATTTTCCCTTGTTTTCCATTGTGTTTGTTCTCCTTTTCTCTAAGAT
>DJEP01000094.1 GCA_002431915.1 Lachnospiraceae bacterium UBA5895
AGGGGAATATGTTCTCTGGTCAGAACCGGATATTCATAACGGTCATAAATACCGTTGTAGAAATCGGACTTTACGTTTTTACGGGAAAGCAGCTTCTCCTGCTTCTCTTTTTCGATGTAATAACGCTCTAGCATCTTTTCAGAACCTCCATACACATTCTGCCGTTATGGTAAGGGCACTTCCAGGGTTCCACGATAGGTCGGTTCGGATAAGGATTGCCTTCCGGATCCACTTCCCAGAACCATTCGGACCCGGGTCTTTTATCGATCACATGATCTCTGATAAACGCCCATTCATTCTCGGCTGCTTCCAGATATTCCTTCTTCTCCGGTTCTTTCTCATAACCGTTTAAGAATCCGATCACCGTTTCTGCCTGTACCCACCATATTCTGTGGACATTGACCACACCTCTGTCGCACTCATTGGCCAGAGAATGACCGTCAAAAGCAACTTTGTAGATCTCTGCGGTCAGGTCTTTGGTGATGGCATACATCTTCCGGGTCAGTTCCGGATCATCCAGAATCTGACAGCCTCTGTCAATCAGCCATGCCGTCTCGATGTCGTGACCGTAGGAATGCAGATCCAGAATACTGTTATAATGCTTGTCAAAAAATACTTCCTGTCTGTGGAGCTTCGGATTATAAATCTTCTCTGCGAAGAGATCCATGATCCACAGCAGACGTTTTCTTACTTTCAGATCTCCGGATACCCGGTACAACTCCGTGTATGCTTCAAATACATGGAGCAGTGTGTTCATGGTCTTGTCTGCCAGAACACCGTTCTCGGATAATTTCTCATTGGATTCCGGTTTGAAATCTCTGGTGAACGCTTCCAGATATCCCACTTCATCCATACAGGTAGTCTCAATCAGTTCAAAAAGCTTCTTTGCCAGTTCCAGAGCCTCTGCATCCCCGCTTGCTTCATAGTAAGAGGATAATGCATAGATACAGAATGCCTGATTATAGGTATGTTTTGTGGTATCCTTCGGTGTTCCGTCATAGTTCAGGGACCAGTAGATTCCACCGTATTCTTTGTCGAGGCAGTGATCTTTTAAGAAAGCATAACCATGCTTTGCCTCCTCCAGCAGGCTTTCATCCTTCAGCAGTGTATACGCATTGGAGAAAAACCAGGTGATTCTGCTGTTCAGAATGCATCCCTTTTCCGCCTTCTTATCCAGATTCAGATCATAATCCAGATAACCGTAATAACCGCCGAACTCGTCGTCTCTCATGCCTTTCCAAAAAGGAATAATTCCTTTCGTCAGATGATTTTTGATTTCTTCTCTCATTTTCATATTCCATTGCTTCCTTTCTTAAATATATTTGCAGGCAAAAAGTTCTTTATATCTTTGCAACACTTTCTTTCAGGACAATATGGCCTTCCACAATATGAATACCCGGGTTATAATTCTCATTGCTTATTTTACAGATCAGCTTGCGAACAGATTTTTCCGCCATTTCTTCCATATCTACTTCATAAGTCGTAATTTGGATATCGCTGAGTCCGGGGTACAGGTAATTATCGAATCCAACCACAGAAATATCTTCCGGTACACGATAGCCGTTTTCTGTCAGCTTTCTGACCAGAAGGCCGGCGGTCAGGTCGCAGTTGCACACAAAAGCTGTCGGCATATTTTTCGGAAGCCGCAGCATGTTTACCGCATCGATTCTGCCTGTTTCCGGGTGGCGGTCCTCCAGGATCCACTCCTTCCTCTGTTCCAATCCAAACTCCAAAAGTGCTTTCTGATAGCCGAAATACCGATCTGTAATACTCTGCGTTGCAAGTAACGTTCCCACATAAGCAATCCTCCGGTGCCCCATTTCATACAGATAATGCATCAGTTCATATGTACCATAGTAGCTGTTGGATATCACGGAATCCCTTGCCTCTCTTCCGTTATAATAATCCATATAGATCACAGGAATCCCGGCCTCCGTATTAAGATGCTGCAGATAATCATCTGCCAGCTTGCCGATGACGATAATTCCGTCCACCTTGTGCTCTTGCACCACTTTGGGTAAGCTGCCGCTTTCTTCCTCCAATGTTCTGATAACCTCTAACAAGGTAAAGCATTCTTCTGATGCAGCCACAGTGTTCACAGACTGATACATCTGCCAGTAGAAGGATTCATACTTATCCAAAAATCTCTCGGAAATCAGTACCCCGATATTATAGCCTCTCTTTTTCTCGTTCTTCCTGGCTGCAGACGGTTGCCGATAGCCAAGTTCATCCGCAATTTTGCATATTTTTTCTCTTACCTCTTCACTGACACCTTTCTGTCCGGACAATGCTTTTGACACCGTCACGGTACTGACTCCTACCATTGCTGCAATATCTGCTAATTTTACTGCTTTTGCCATATTCTCTCCCACTATCCGAATCATACTATCACTGTTTTTTATATGTCCAAAAAAGCAAACGGCTTCTCCCTGCCCGGCTTCAAAAACTGCATCAGCATCAGTCCGCAGCGCATGGAGACCCGTTCTTCTCTGAGAATCCGCAGTGCCTCCTGTCTGTCTGCCAGAACCACACGGATATCTTCCGTGTTCTCCATCCGTTGTCCAACAAACTCTGTCACAGTGCCGAAGATCATACTGCCGCTCTCGTCCGTAAGTCCCTGCGCCAGGAAAAATCCCCTGCGGAACGCCGGTTCCCCACCTTCATATACGGAAAGCTTCCACCCGGTCTCCTCTTCCATTTCACGGCAGGCTGCTTCTTCCGGTGTCTCTCCCGGCTCAATCAGTCCTGCCGGCAGTTCATAGAGGTAATCATCCATGGGATAACGGTACTGCCGCACCAGCACCAGTTTCTCCCCATCCTCTGTCACCGCGTAGACAGCCATTCCTTCCGGTCGCATGCTGTGCGTTCTGTGCTTGATTTCCTTTTCTCCGTTACGCGACGCAAAATAGTAATGAAACGGCGTCCCATCCCTGCCCAGTGCATCGATATGATATAGGTTGAGGAACGGATTGTCCGATAATTTTTCGATTCCCCGATAATGTTTTCTGACTTGATCCATTTTACTCTCTCCATTGTTATTGTACGATTTTCTTCCGGAATTTCACTTCATCTTTCTATATTTTTAGTTTATTACAGCAAGTTAATTTAATCTTATATACTGATTTATTTAATATATTTTAAGCTTAATTTTATGAAAAATCAACAAAAAACTGCAGTGCGCCGTTATCTTGCACTGCAGTGTCTATTATTTGATTCTATTAACGATCCATTTCGGACACGCGTCCGGTGGATTTGTGCTCCCTGATAATTCCCTGGATCTCCTTCAGATCGGTGCACAGCAGGTCACCGGGGATGGTGTTCTTAAGGGCACTGATAGCGTTGCCGTATTCCAATGCTCTCTGGTACTCGCCGGGATGTGCCAGAAGTCCGTACAGCACACCGGAGATATAAGCATCACCGCTTCCGATACGGTCTACAACTTCGATATCGGTGTAAGGTGCTTCTTCATAATAAGTGTCATCCTCCGCACTGTAGATGATAGAACCGAAAGTATGACGCTTCGGGCTATGTACAATACGTTGTGTGGATGCCACGATAGAGATCGGATACTCCTCCGTGAAGCTCTTCATAATGCTCTTGGCATCGCCTTCCTTCAGGAAAGTCAGACGTGCGGTATCTTCGGAACAGAAGAAGATGTCCACATAAGGCAGAATGGATTCAATGCATTCCTTCGCCTCGGCACCTGTCCACAGATTGCCGCGGAAGTTCACGTCGAAGGAGATGATAGCTCCCTGTGCCTTGAAACGCTTGATCATCTCAATGGCGGCAGCTCTCAGCTCAGGGCTCAGAGCCAGGGTGATTCCACTGGTATGGAAGCAGCGGGTATCGCTGTAGATCTTGTCATCATAGTCGTCTACGGTCAACTTGTTGATCGAAGTATTCTTACGGTCATATACGATACGGGGCTTTCTCGGATAGGCGCCGTTCTCGTAATAGTACACGCCCAGTCTGGCATCCTTGTCATCATCGTATACCAGATAGTCATCGCTGACGCCGCAGAGACGTACACGGTTCTTAATATATACACCCAGGTCATTGGCGGGAAGCTTGGAAATGATACCGCAGCGCAATCCCAGCATTGCCGCGCCGGTGATAGCATTCAGTTCTGCACCTCCCGCCTGCTTGCTGAAGCTGTCGCCTCTGGTAATACGCTCATTATCGGGCGGTGATAATCTCAGCATAATCTCTCCCAGGGAGAGCAGATCAAATTCCTTCTTCTCAGTCAATTTCATAGTATAAACTCCCATCTGCATATTTTGCCAAATGTTTTATCGGAGTTTCGCTG
Source organism: Lachnospiraceae bacterium UBA5895 (assembly GCA_002431915.1). Classification (GTDB taxonomy): domain Bacteria; phylum Bacillota; class Clostridia; order Lachnospirales; family Lachnospiraceae; genus Acetatifactor. The sequence goes on from DJEP01000094.1 coordinate 4,307, forward strand.
TTACGCCTCACAGTGATGAAACCCCTTACATTTTGTTTTTACATTTGTACTATAACACAGATAGACGGCGTCGGTAAAGACACTGGACATTAATTAAAAATTTAACGAGTCCACGTATTCAAAATAGTCATCTTCACTGGCAAATAAGATATATTCGTTCTCCACATATCCCATGTATCCGCTGGCTGTTACATATCCTTTCATGAAAAATACCTCCTTAACAGATCCTTTGTTCCCGGTTCTGATAAGAAGTTATCATTTTTAGAGTCCTATAAAACTCCCTTAATTTTTCTGTGCTATTCCCTGGGTTACAGTTCACACCCACGCC
>DJEP01000011.1:0-18636 GCA_002431915.1 Lachnospiraceae bacterium UBA5895
GCACATAACCTCTTAGAGCGGGGCAGAGAGATGTACAGCGCACCTCTGCGGAAAGAAGACCTGCTGGAACTGAAGCGAGAGATAAAACAGACAATCATGTCGGAAATGGAGGAGGAAGCGCTCATAAAGCGTGGTAAAGGCGAGATTTCCGGACAAATGACATTAGAAATGACAGATATGTCAAAACAACTGCCACAGGAGCATACATTCGTGGAAACGGATGGTACGGACACTCTCTATATCAAAGGACATAAGGGAAGAAAGTCCGACGGAAAGAGTATCTTTGTGAGGGAAGGCTATGCGGAGAGAATCAGCCAGCTGCTGGAAAAGTGCAATGCGCAGATGTTATCCATGAAGCGGGACTGCGACGGGTATCGGCTGGTGGAGGATATTGATCAGCTGGTGCAGCCGCTGACCAGACTTCACGGCATCATCAGCGATTATCTGGAGGAGCAGGAGAAGGTCAGTCCGGAAGTGCGGGAGAATCTGCTGGATTTCTACTTCAAGCTCAGTCATTTCCTGGATATTTATGAGAGACAGGACGAGAACTATGTGAAATATACCAGATTGTGTGAGGACGGCAGCTTTGAACTGAAGCTGTTCTGCGTCAATCCCAGAGAGAATCTGAAGGAATGCATGCTCAGAGGACGCAGCACCATTCTGTTTTCCGCCACGTTTCTGCCGATTCAGTATTACAAGAATCTGTTGGGTGGCGAGAAGGAAGACTATGAGGTATACGCCCACTCGGTATTCGATCCCGAGAAGCGCACCATACTGATTGCCGGGGATGTGACCAGCAAGTTCACCCGCAGATCCCAGGAGGAGTACTACAATATTGCCCGTTATATTCACGAAGTCGTGAAGAACCGGCACGGCAATTACATGGTATTTTTCCCATCCTATTCCTTTATGAACCATATTTATGAGATTTATGAGCAGTATTTTTTAACAGAGGAAGAGGAGTGTCTGGTGCAGCAGGAGTCCATGAATGAGGAAGAGAGGGAATACTTCCTGAACCGCTTCCGGGGCAATGATGACTGTGACCTGCAGAGTCTCATCGGCATGGAGATCGAGGAGGAAGAAGAACAGACCCTGATCGGTTTCTGCGTGCTGGGAGGTATCTTCGGAGAGGGCATCGACCTGAAAAAAGACAGCCTGATCGGAGTAATCGTAGTAGGAACCGGGCTTCCCCAGGTGGGTTGTGAGCGGGAGATCCTGAAGGGGTATTTCGATGAGGACGGAGAGAACGGCTTTGACTATTCTTACCGGTATCCCGGGATGAATAAAGTGCTGCAGGCAGCGGGGCGGGTGATCCGGACGGCAGAAGATGTAGGCATCATTGTCCTGCTGGATGAGCGTTTTCAACAGTATTCCTATCGGCGGTTATTCCCCAGAGAGTGGGAACAGGTACAGCCGGTGACGGTGGATACCGTAGCGAAAAAGGTGGAGCGATTCTGGGATGCCTGGCTGTGGCAGAAGCAGTGATTTTTTAATATGATACCCGAGATGATATGCAATACGACAATCCACATAACCACATATGACACATGTGTATATGTGGATAAGTCGGTGGATTTTGTGGATTATTTGAGGCTTTTCACAGAAAAAACGACAGATGGATCAAAATGGTGTATAATAGCAACAAGATCATTGTGGATAACAAAAATAAAATGGTACTGGATCAGTCAACGGCACAAACTGACAGAAAAATAAAGGACAGAAAGGTATGGTGACCGGTATGTGGGCATATGAAAGTGTTTTTTATCAGATCTATCCTATGGGATTCTGCGGAGTCCCGTTTGAAAATGACGGAATACAGAGACATGAGATCAGACGTGTGGAGGAATGGATCCCCCATATGCAGAAGCTGGGAGTGAATGCGGTATATTTTTCCCCGGTATTCGAATCGGATACTCATGGTTATAATACCAGAGATTATCGGAAGATCGATGTGAGACTGGGAACCAATGAGGATTTTAAGGAAGTCTGCGATGCACTGCATGCAGCAGGGATCCGGGTGGTGTTAGATGGTGTGTTCAATCATGTGGGCAGAGGCTTTGCACAGTTTCAGGATGTGATTAAAAACCGGGAAAATTCCCCCTATGTGAACTGGTTCTACCGGATCGACTTCGGTGGCAATTCCAATTACAACGACGGACTCTGGTATGAGGGCTGGGAAGGATGCTTTGATCTGGTGAAGCTGAATCTGCAGAATCCGGATGTGGTAAATTATCTGCTGGATAGTGTCAGGGGCTGGATCGATGAGTTTGGCATCGACGGTCTGCGCCTGGATGTGGCGTACAGTCTGGATGAAAATTTCGTCAGAAGACTACGGGAAGTGACCGGTGCCTACAAGCAGGATTTCTTCTTATTAGGAGAGATGCTTCACGGAGATTACAACCGTCTGATGAACGATCAGATGCTGCATTCCGTCACGAACTACGAGTGCTATAAGGGACTTTACAGCAGCTTCAACAGTATGAACATGTTCGAGATCGTGCATTCACTGCTGCGTCAGTTCGGACCGGAGAACTGGGCACTGTATAAGGGCAAGCATCTGCTGTCCTTCGTGGATAACCATGATGTGACCCGTGTGGCTAGTATTTTGAACAATGAGAATCATCTGCCCCTGATCTATGCCATGGCATTTGGTATGCCCGGTATTCCCTGCGTCTATTATGGAAGCGAATGGGGATTCAAGGCTAGAAAAGAAGACGGGGATCCCGCCCTGCGTCCCTGCTTTGACAAGCCGGAGTGGAATAGCCTGTGTGACTGGATCAGCAAGCTGGCAGAGGCGAAAAAACATTCCGAAGCATTGAATTATGGTGCATTCCGTTCCGTTCTGCTGACCAATAAACAGTGTATTTTCGAGAGAAAGTCAGAGCATGAGAGAGTCATGGTGGCAATCAATGCGGACGGAGCGGATTTCATAGCGCATTTTGATGCCGGCTGCGGCACAGCGGTGAACCTGATCACCGGGGAAAAACATGACTTTGGCGGCGGAAGCCTTTTGCCCGCTTACAGCGCATATTTTTGGCTGATGGAATAACTATTCAGAGCCAATATTTCTTTGACGAAGTAGCCTCCATGAGCAAATAACATGTAAGCATGTTATTCAGGAAAGTCTCGAAGAGACGATTTTGCGAATGGGATCTGAATAGTTATCAAAGGAGAACAGATTTTATGAAGGTACTGATCTTATCCACCGGCACCGGTGAGGGACACAATTCTGCCGCTAAAGCGGTGAAAGAACAGTTTGAAAAGAGAAATATCCCCTGTGAACTGGCAGATGTACTGGATTTTGCATCGGACAAGGCCAGCGCCTACGGACGCCGGATCTATATCTGGAGCACTGTGCGGGCGAAAAAGGTGTTTGCCGGAGCCTATCGGGCGGGGAGGGCGATCTCTTCCGCCAGGTTAAAGTCCCCGGTGTATTTTGCCAATGCGCTGTATGCGGACAGACTGTGCAGCTATATCACAGAGAACGGGTATGACACGGTCGTGATGCCGCACCTGTTCCCGGCGGAAGCCATGACCTGGCTGCTTCGGAAGCATAAGCTGAATGTGCGGACCTATTTTATTGCTACGGATTATACCTGCATTCCTTTTACGGAAGAGACCAGGGTGGATTACTATTTTATCCCCCACGAGGAACTGGCGACGGAATTCATCAGACGCGGCATTCCCGCAGAGAAGCTGGTTCCTGCGGGGATTCCGGTGTCGGAACGGTTCCTGCATCTTCCCGCCCGGGCGGAGGCGAGAGAACATCTGGGGATCCCTGCGGACGCTTCCTGCATTCTCATGATGACGGGAAGCATGGGCTATGGCCGCGTGGAGAGCATGGCGGCGAAACTGGTGGAACAGACCGGGGAGGAGACCCATCTGTATATCCTGGGCGGCACCAATGAGGAACTTAAGAAGACGCTCCGGGATACTTATGCAGGAACCAGCCGGGTGCATGTACTGGATTTTACGACAGAAGCCCATCTTTATATGGCAGCGGCGGATGTGCTGTTTACCAAGCCCGGTGGACTGACTTCCACGGAGGCAGTGGCGGCAAAAGTTGCACTGGTACACACGACGCCAATTCCGGGATGCGAAGACCGCAACGTGGCATTTTTTACGGAGCAAGGCATGTCTGTATCGGGAGAGACGGAAGATATTATGATACAGGAAGGACTGGAGCTTTTACGGGATCCGGAGGCACGGGAGAAAATGCGCCTGTGTCAGGAAAAATACGGAAAGCCTTATGCCGCCGATGCAATCTGTGAATTTATCTGCGGACAAAAGGAAGCGGCGGAAGAACAGGATGCGTAAGTGCGGAAACAAAGGATAGATAGGAGAGCCAGATGATCATACGTGAACTGGGGATGACAGTCTTCGGACTGTTATGCGGAAGTATATTGTTCGGCAGAGCGTTGCCGAAATGGATCAAGGGAATCGATGTCACCGAGGTCAGCATTGACCATAATCCGGGGACTGCCAATGCCATGAAATACGCGGGGGTGCCCGTGGGAATTCTGTGTCTGCTAGGAGATCTGTTAAAAGGAGCACTGCCGGTATACGCGGTAGTCGGCATGGGGCTGGTGACAGGCAGCCTGTTCCCGCTTATCATGGCAGCGCCGGTACTGGGGCATGCCTATTCCCTGTTTTACCACGGAAAAGGCGGCAAAGCCATTGCGGTATCTTTCGGCGTGCTGATCGGACTGGCACCGGTACAGCCGGAATTATTACTGCTGCTGATCGTATTGTATTTGTCGGGATCTGCGCTTCTCATAAGACCGCACACCAAAAGAACCCGGATCACCTATATCTGTTTTGCATTGGGAGCAGCGATACTGCTGACCGTTCAGAGAATCCCGCTGAACATATTTTTGGGAGCAATTCTGATCTCTGCCATCGTGATTCATAAAAACAGTGTCCGCCAGGAGCTTTTGGAGGAGACGGCGGAATCTTTGGAAAGTCTTTAGAATTTCTTACGGTTTCTCTATATTGACGCATGATATTATATGCCGTATAGTATAGCCACAGAGCAATACTATACGGCATATAATATTGTAAGGTAAGCCGGATAGCCGCAAATTTCAGAGAGGAGCGATAGAATGCTTTTTAATGCAGGAGCAGCTCTGCTGGATGCTATCGTGCTGGCGGTGGTCGCCCTGGAACCGGAAGGAACCTATGGCTACAAGATCACGCAGAAGATCCGGCAGGTGATCGAATTGTCGGAATCCACCCTGTATCCCGTGCTTCGGCGATTGCAGAAGGACGAATGTCTGGAGGTCTATGACCGGGAATGCAGAGGCAGGACGAGACGTTATTACAAGGTCACCAACAGGGGCTGGGCACAGCTTCATTTATATGAAAGTGAATGGCGAAGCTACAGCGACAAGATCACAGGACTGTTTGAGGGAAGACCGGTTAACAGGTCAGAGGCGTAAATATGTGCAGATGGGAGAAAACGTAGAATGAGCAGAACGGAGTTTATGAGGCAGCTGGAGAGTCTGCTGCAAAATATTTCCGCCACAGAGCGGGAAGAAGCACTGCAATATTATAATGAATATTTTAATGATGCGGGACCGGAGAATGAACAGAATGTCATTGAGGCACTGGGAAATCCGGCGAAGGTGGCGGAAAATATCAAAAAAGACATTTTTGGGAACGGCTATGGAGAGAATATCTACCAGAAGATCAATGCCGACAGCAGGGCTATGATCACTTATCCGGCAGATCCCCAGACGGAAAATGGTAACGGAGAACAACGTAACCGGCAGAGTGATGCGGCACAGACTGCGCAGGCACAGGCAGTATCCTCTCAGAAAAAAGAGGGAATGTCCACCGGCATGATCGTGTTGATCGTACTTCTGTGTATTTTCGCATCCCCGGTGATCCTGAGTGTTGCAGGGGCAGGCATCGGAGTGGCAGCAGGACTGATTGCTGCATGGTTCGGACTAATCATCGGTTTCGGCGCAACGGCGGCAGCACTGATACTGGTTCTGATCGCACTGGTGGTTACGGGAATCATAGCATTGTTTAGCCATCCATTTGTGGGAATGGGTCTGATCGGTGCAGGACTGATCTGCGGAGGTGTCGGACTTTTGTTCCTGATGCTGACGGTGGCTATGGCGGGAATTGCAACCCCGGCCGTTTGTCAATGGATCGGAGGATTATTCCAGAAAAGAGGTAAAGCAAACGCATGAAAAAGTTTATGAAAGGTTGTGCCATCACAGCATTAATTTTTATCGTAGTGGGAATGCTTCTGGGAGTGACGGGAACTATCGGACATGGATCTCCGAAATTTTCCTTTGGAGAGATCCTGTCAGCGATCAGTGGTGGAAACATTACCTCGGATCGCGTAGATGACTGGAGTCACAACGTGGCAGAACAGATCCAGGAAAATATGGGTGATGTGCACTATGACCTGGAGGATAACGTGGATTATGATTCGGATCATGAGGTGAAGTCAGGAACGATAGAGGCTTATGTTTTGGGAGACACCAGTCAGGGAATTACGGATCTGCAGGTGCAGGCCGGTGGATGTGTCATGGAGATTCAGATGTCGGAGGATGATTGTTTCCGGGTAGAAGCCGACGGAATGCGGAAGTTTCAGGGATATGTGGAAGATAATATGCTGGTAATCCGGGGAACTTCAAAAGTCGGCAGCAGCAATGAGGGTAATCTGAGCGGCTCTATTTGCCTGTATGTACCGGCGAGCTATTATTTTGAAAAGGTGACTCTGGATCTGGGAGCCGGAAGCATGACCGCGGAGGAGTTACAGACGGAGAAGCTGGAAGCCAATGTGGGTGCCGGGAAAATGACATTTGTGAAATTAAATGCCGATCAGGCAACGCTAGACTGCGGCGCGGGGCAGATGACGGTAGAAGAACTGAACAGCCGCGTAACAGAGGTGTCCGTAGGAATGGGTTCTGTTCGTCTGACCGGAGATGTGACCGAGAGTCTGACCGGAGACTGCTCCATGGGAGAACTTAAGGCTACACTGGCAGGAGCGCAGACAGATTTCAACTATGACTTAAGCTGCGGCATGGGCGCCCTGAAAGTCGGCACCGACAGCTACAACGGCATGGCGCAGGAGAAACAGATCAACAACAACGCTTCTAAAAATATGGAGCTGGAATGTGCTATGGGCAGCGTTGTGGTGGAGTTTCAATAAAAATCACAACAACGCTGCCAGATACTTCTCAAACACTACGCCCTCCTGTACAGGCGTTCCGGCCCTTTCACTTCCGGCGATGCACAGGCCTACGAAGTTCGCTGCCTTCTGCACGGAGGATAGTAAGGTCTCCCCACGGACGGCATCGGCGGCGAGGATGGAGGCGAAGATGTCTCCGGTGCCGGGGCGGGAGGCTCCGGCGATGGGGGTGGCAACGGTGGTATAGACGCCGTCATCCCACAGGAAATTTACCAGAGAATCGCCCTGACGGATTCCGGTGATGACGATGGAGGCACCACCGGCAGCCAGCCGCTCACACAATCCGGACAGCTCAGGCAGCGTCCATTCCCCATCCCTCCAGGGTGTGTCGGTCAGCAGACAGGCTTCCGTGATATTAGGTGTAATAATATCCGCCATCGGCAGCAGTTCTTTCATTTTCTGCACATGCGCTTCCGTGATGGAAGAGTAGGATTTTCCGTGATCTCCCATGACAGGATCCAGCAGGAACACCGGTGGACGGAACATTTCCACGAATTCCCGCACAATGTCGATCTGCTCTTCATTGCCTAAAAATCCACAGTATAATCCATCGAAAGTAAGCCCCAGTTCTTTCCATACCTTTATATAGTCTCTCATGTGAGATGTGTAATCATCAAAATGACAAAGAGGAAATCCTAAATGGTTCGATAAAACAGAAGTAGGCACAGGGCATACCTGTACCTTCATTACGCTGATCACGGGCAGGGACACCGTGGTGGAACAGCGTCCGACACCGGCAATATCGTTAATCATAGCAAGGCGGGGAACAGAATCCCCGCCCTTTTGTGTATTACTATCAGAAGTATTGAAATCAGATCTCATGGAATAATCCTGCTTTCTTCAGTGCCGGACGAAGTGCCAGATAGATGATGGAAGCGCAGACCACAGCGGTTACGGCGTTGACACCGGTGGTCATGGTGCTGATCTTCGCCAGAGCCTTGGAGATATCCTGAGGCACGCCCAGCAGATACATTTTATAGAAGTAACCGACCAAAGGATCTGCCACCAGGTTGAATGCCATACCGCAGGCGGAAGCGAGGATTGTCACACCGGTGATGTATTTCTTCGGATGCTCCTTGCTCAGGTGGAAAATCTTGTGGGCTACGAGACCGACGATGAGACCGATGCACAGCTTCAACAGGAAAGTCTTCGGAGCACTGGTCACATAAGCGGTGGTCAGATCAGCAATCGTCATGCCGACAGCGCCAGCCAGACCGCCCCAGTAGCCGCCAAGCAGCAGAGCTGCCAGAACACAGAAGACATTGCCAAAGTGGAATGCGGTCTTCTCGAGGCTTCCGGGAACCGGCATATCGACTTTCAGGAAAGCAAAGCCGATATAGCACAGAGCCGCCAACAGTCCTGCCTGCGCCAGCTTTCTCACATCTGTTTTTGCGGCGGGAACAATACCGACGATGGCATTGTATAATCCTTTAGCGGTTAACAGGATAGCGAAGAATACCAGAACCAGGCTGTAGGAATAAGGACGCTCAGCGGACAGCTTCTCGTCGGACAGTGTGGATTTCTGAGCGGATAATTCGTCCTTCCGTACATTCAGGGTATCCAGATCTCCGGTAGCGGTACCGCTGTTAATTGCATCGATGGAAGCATTCGCTTCTTCCAGCTGTGCCTTCACGTCACTTAACTGATTGCCGTAAGCAACGGATTGCTGATAACTGTTATTGTGGGTAATGACTGCCAGGACGATTCCCAGGATCAGGAGAATGACTCCCGCAATCAGTATGCCATATGATTTTTTCTTTTCCATAATGATGATCTCCTCTTTTGGTTTCTTTTTCATAATTCCCATTTGTTCGGTGGGATATGTTAGGATTCAGTGTATAGAAAAAGTGGCTTGCTTGAAAGAGCCAGAATGAGTTTTTTTTACCATGCCAGTTTATGGGCATCGGGAAACCTTCCCACGCAAAATAAGATTTCCTTGACAAAGGCCGATTTCCTGTACTATATTTTTTATTAGATGTTTTATGAATTTAAAAAGGCAATGACGAAGAGGAGTACACATATCCCCTTACCAGAGAGAGCGGCTGCATGTATGCGCTGGAAGGCTGCTTCAAGAGCGGAGTGTGGAAGGTAGCTTCCAAGCCGGAAGGCTGAGATCGTTTTTACGAGCGTAAGCTTTCACGAGTTATCCCCGTTACCGGATAGGACTTTGTAAGAAGTCACGAGACAGCGCAAGCTGTGAACAAAGGTGGTACCGCGTTACTGACGCCCTTTGCTGACGAGAGTCGGCAGAGGGCTTTGTTAATTTCAGGAGAATTTAAGGAGGAAACAATGAGCAAAGAATTAGCCAAGACCTATGACCCCAGCGGCATAGAAGACAGACTGTATCAGAAGTGGCTTGACAAAAAGTATTTCCATGCGGAGGTGGATTACAGTAAAACCCCGTTCACCATCGTAATCCCGCCCCCAAATATCACCGGACAGCTCCACATGGGTCATGCACTGGACAACACTATGCAGGATATCTTGATCCGCTATAAGAGAATGCAGGGCTACAACGCACTGTGGCAGCCTGGTACCGATCACGCAAGTATCGCAACCGAGGTCAAGATCATCCAGAAGCTGAAGGAAGAAGGCATCGACAAACACGATCTGGGACGTGAAAAATTCTTAGAGAGAGCCTGGGAGTGGAAGAAGGAATACGGCGGACGTATCATCGAACAGCTGAAGAAGCTGGGTTCTTCCTGTGACTGGGACAGAGAGCGTTTCACCATGGATGAGGGTTGTAACAAAGCTGTCACCGAAGTATTCGTGAAGATGCATGAAAAAGGATATATTTACAAGGGTGCCCGTATCGTCAACTGGTGTCCCGTATGTAATACCTCCATTTCCGATGCTGAGGTAGAATATCAGGAGCAGGCCGGACATTTCTGGCACATCAAGTATCCTCTGATGAACGAGGACGGAACTCCCAGCACCACAGAGTTTTTGACCTTTGCCACCACCCGTCCCGAGACCATGTTAGGCGATACCGCAGTAGCCATCCATCCCGATGACGAGCGATACACGCATCTACATGGCAGAAAAGTACTGCTTCCTATTGTAAACCGCGTAATCCCTATCGTTGAGGATGCCTATGTAGACAGAGAGTTTGGTACCGGTGTCGTTAAGATTACCCCCGCGCATGACCCCAACGACTTTGAGGTCGGCAAGCGCCACAACCTGCCTGTGATCAATATTCTGAACGATGATGCCACCATCAACAAAAATGGCGGTAAGTTCGAGGGCATGGATCGTTACGAGGCAAGAAAAGCCATCGTGGAAGAACTGGATCAGATGGGACTGCTGGTGAAGATCGAGGATCATGTACACAATGTAGGTACCCATGACCGTTGTAAGACCACCATCGAGCCTATGGTAAAAGATCAGTGGTTCGTGAAGATGGATGAACTCATCAAACCCGCCAGAGAAGCAGTGAAAAACGGTGATATCAAGCTGATTCCCGAGCGTATGGAGAAAAACTACTTCAACTGGACGGACAATATCCGTGACTGGTGTATCAGCCGTCAGCTGTGGTGGGGACACAGAATCCCCGCATATTACTGTGATGACTGCGGTGAAGTAGTGGTAGCCAAGGAGATGCCGAAGGTATGTCCCAAGTGCGGCTGCACACACTTTACACAGGATCCCGATACTCTGGATACCTGGTTCTCTTCCGCACTGTGGCCTTTCGAGACCCTGGGCTGGCCGGATCAGACCGAGGATCTGAAGTATTTCTATCCTACCGATGTTCTGGTAACCGGTTACGACATCATCTTCTTCTGGGTCATCCGTATGATCTTCTCCGGATATGAACAGATGGGAGAGAGACCCTTCAAGACTGTACTGTTCCACGGTCTGGTACGTGACAGTCAGGGACGTAAGATGTCCAAGTCTCTGGGTAACGGTATCGATCCCCTGGAGATCATCAGCCAGTACGGTGCCGATGCACTGCGTCTGACCTTGATCACCGGTAATGCACCGGGCAACGATATGCGTTTCTACTATGAGAGAGTAGAGAACAGCCGTAACTTTGCAAATAAAGTATGGAATGCTTCCCGTTTCATTATGATGAACATGGAACAGGCACGGGAGAAGACCGGAAAAGAGATCACCACTCCTGCGGCAGCAGATTTACAGCCGGTAGATAAGTGGATTCTGTCCAAACTGAATACGCTGGTAAAAGATGTGACCGATAATATGGATCACTTCGAACTGGGTATCGCCGTACAGAAAGTATACGACTTTATCTGGGATGAGTTCTGCGACTGGTACATTGAGATGGTAAAACCCCGTCTGTACAGCACCGATGATGCAGTCAGCCAGAATGCGGCACTGTGGACCTTAAAGACCGTCCTGATTGATGCTCTGAAGCTGTTACATCCTTACATGCCGTTCATCACCGAGGAGATCTTCTGCACCATTCAGAATGAGGAAGAGTCCATCATGATCAGCAAGTGGCCGGAGTACAGAGAGGACCGTGCATTCCCCACAGAGGAGAAGGCGATTGAAACCATCAAGGAAGCTGTCCGTGGTATCCGTAACATCCGTACCGAGATGAACGTGGCACCCAGCCGTAAGGCAAGTGTCTATGTAGTCAGCGAAAATGCCGAGATCCGCAAGATCTTCGAGGAAGGTAAGCTGTTCTTTGCAAGCCTTGCTTACGCCAGCGAGATCATGATCCAGGCAGACAAGACCGGTATCGCAGACGATGCGGTATCCGTAGTGATCCCCGGCGCGACGCTGTACATTCCGTTTGCAGAGCTGGTAGATATTGCACAGGAGATCGAGCGACTGAAGAAAGAGCAGAAGAGACTGGAAGGCGAGCTGGCACGTTCCAGGGGAATGCTGTCCAACGAAAGATTCCTGTCCAAGGCTCCCGAAGCGAAGATCGCCGAGGAGAAGGAAAAGCTGGCAAAATACGAGCAGATGATGGAACAGGTGACAGGGCGCCTGGAGCAGCTGGCATAACCGGAAGAAATATAAATAAGAATCGTATGAATATTACAACATTTAAGGAAGCGGTGGCATATCTTGAAGATATGCCCCGCTTTACTGTCAAAAAGGATCCAAAAGACACCAGAGACCTTCGGTGGTTTCTGAAAAAAATGGGTAACCCGGAGCAGAGTCTGCATCTCATCCATGTGGCGGGCACCAATGGCAAGGGATCGGTCTGCGCCTATATGCGCTCTATATTGGAAGCGGCTGGGTATCGCACTGCTATGTTTACCTCACCTCATCTGGTGGATATGCGGGAGCGGTTTACCGTGAACGGGGAAATGATTTCGGAGAAGTCTTTTTTACAGGTTTTTCTTGCAGTAGGGAACGGCTTGCAGAAGGTAAACTCCGAGGCAGAATCGTCTGAAAAAAACAGTCCACCGGAATTTGTACTTAACTTTTACGAATACCTTTTCTGCATGGCGTTACTCTGTTTTGCACAAGAAAAACCGGATTACTGCATCATTGAGACCGGTCTGGGCGGCAGACTGGATGCCACGAACTATGTGGACAACAAGCTCCTGACCGTTATCACGAGGATCAGTCTGGATCATGTACAATATCTTGGGGATACCACGGCAAAGATCGCTGCGGAAAAAGCGGGGATCCTGCGTCCCGGTGTCCCGGTGGTGTATCTGGACGGAGATGCGGATGCCACAGAAGTAATTTGCCGCAAAGCGTCAGAACTTGGTGTCCCACAGATACCGGTGTCGAAAAAGGACTACACTTTCCTTGGATTTCGGAAGAAATACATTGATTTTTCCCTGCGCTCTGAGTATTATAATTATATTAGTCTTACTTTGCATACCATTGCACGTTATCAGATGGAAAATGCGGCGTTGGCGGTACGGGCCGTGGAAGTGCTGTTTCGCAGCATGGATACGGAGGTGACCGGCGGCAGATTGCATGCCGGAGCCGGATGCCCCACCCCGGAGGAGATCCGTCAGGGGATTCTTGGCTGCTGCTGGCAGGGACGCATGGAAGAAGTGCTTCCCGAAGTGTATGTAGATGGTGCGCATAATGACGACGGCATCCGGGCTTTTCTGGATACCGTAAAAGAGGACGGCTGTACCGGAGGCAGGAGACTACTGTTTGGTGTGGCTGCGGATAAGGATTGCCGGCATATGATACAGCGGGTGATAACGTCGGGATTATTCGACCGGATCGCTTTTACCCGTATGCGGACGGCGAGATCTGCTTCTCTGGAAGACCTGAAGGGTTTTCTGGCAACTTATCCGGAAGACCGGTTTACTATGTATACGGAAGCGGATACGGCGCTGCGGACGGAAAGCTCGGGCAGACAACCCGGAGAGAGGCTCTATATCGCAGGAAGTCTGTATCTTGTAGGGGAAATAAAGGAGTCTTTGGACCATGATCAATTTTGAAGAAGAACTGAAGAAATTTCATCCCAGCCTGGAAGTGGAAGACGCTGAGGAAGCTATCTACAATCAGGATCTGACTGATGCGGCGGATCTGCTGGTGAAGATGATGAAAGAAGCAGAAGAAAAAGAAGAGAAATAAGGAGGGAAAGCATGTTTTGTTATAACTGCGGCTGCCATCTGTCAGAGCATGATTTCTGTACATCCTGTGGAGCAGATGTATCCCTCTATAAAAAGATCATGTGCATGTCCAACCGTTTTTACAACGACGGCTTGGAGAAAGCAGAAGTACGGGATCTTACGGGTGCGATCAACAGCTTACGACAGAGCCTGAAATTCAATAAAAACAATATCGAAGCGAGAAATCTGCTGGGACTGGTGTATTTTGAGACCGGAGAAGTCGTGGCGGCGTTGAGCGAATGGGTCATCAGCAAAAATATGCGTCCCGAGAAAAATATTGCGGACGATTATATCAATATGCTGCAGTCCAATGCGGCCCGTCTGGATGCCATTAACCAGACGATTAAGAAATACAATCAGGCATTGGTCTACTGTAATCAGGACAGTAAGGATCTGGCCATTATCCAGCTGAAAAAGGTTCTGTCCCTGAACCCGAAGTTCATTCGGGCACACCAACTTCTGGCGCTGCTTTACATGGACAGCGAACAGTGGGACAGAGCGGAGAGAGAACTGCGCAAATGCATGGAAATCGACCGCAACAATACTCTGACTCTTCGTTATCTGAAGGAAGTGGAGATGCAGCTGGCACCGGATGAGAACGGCAAACAGACCGGCAGACGGAAAAAAGACGACGCGGTCCGCTACCAGAGTGACAACGAGATCATCATACAGCCCCTGAATGTGAAGGAACAGAAGAGTGCGGGATTATCTTCTCTGATTAATATTGCCATCGGACTGGTCATCGGACTGGCTGTAATGTATTTTCTGGTGGTTCCGGCGGCAGTGTCCAATGCCAATAATGAAGCCCAGAAGACCATCACGGATATCGGTAACCAGTTAGACACCAAGACATCAAGGATCCAGGAACTGGAGACACAGATGGCGGCACTTCAGACCGAGAACGATACGCTGAATCAGGAACTGCAGGGATATGTGGGAGCCGACGGTACACTGCAGACTATTGATAACCTGTTGGCAGCAGCTACTTCATACCTGGAGAATCAGGATATTACACAGACTGCGGCGAACCTGGAGAGCATCTCCGCATCGGTGGATGTGGACAGCACTTCCGAAGCTTTCCAGACGTTGTATAAGACACTGCTTGGACTGATCGGACCGCAGTTGTCCACACAATATTATGAGACCGGCTACAGTGCATACCGCAGTGAGGATTATGCGACGGCCATAGAGAACCTGTCCAAGGCAGTCATCTATGATGAGACGAATAAGGACGCCTGGCTTGCTCTGGGCAACTCTTACCGCAAGAGTGATGACGCACAGAATGCCATCGCTACTTATGATAAGATCATAGAGTTGTTCCCGGATACTGAGACCGCCAGAAGCGCCCAGAGATATCGTTCCCAGCTGGCAGAGAATACCGCACAGTAGAATAGCAGCATACCATCAGACAATTACACAACACACGAAAGAGAACTTACGATCTTACGATAAGACGCAGGTTCTCTTTTTTTATAAAAAAATGTAAAAGTAAAAACGCTGTGCAACAGCAGAATGAGAGGGTATATGGAAGAGTTTCAAGACTTTCAGATTATTGACAATTGCCTGATGGTCCGGATGCCGGAGGAAGTGGATCATCACAGAGCATCCTATATCTGTGAGGGGGCAGATCAGCTGCTTGTGAGGGAAAATGTGGAAAATGTGGTATTTGATTTTGAAGATACCCGGTTCATGGATTCCTCCGGGATCGGGATTATCATGGGACGATACCGCAAGATTTCCTGCTTCGGAGGACATGTCTATGCCATCCACGCAGATCGACAGATACAGCGTATTTTCCGGATGTCAGGGCTTCATAGGATCGTAGAGATCTTACCCGGTTAAAGCAGTCAGATAGAAAATAATGTCTAAATATGAAAGAAATGATTCAAAAATAGTCGAAAAAAAGTGCAACATCAAGCGCAGAAATGAGGGAAAAATGGTAGCGGAGAGGGAAGAAATGCAACTGACAGAGAAAAATAAGGATGTGCAGAATAAAGCACAGAGGAACCGGAATGAGATGGAGATCGTATTTGATGCCATCTCCTGCAATGAGAGCTTTGCCAGAGTAGCGGTGGCAGCATTCATTACCCATCTGAATCCTACGCTGGAGGAATTGGCGGATATCAAGACCGCGGTATCGGAGGCGGTGACCAATGCGATTATCCACGGTTATGAAAATCTGGCAGGATACAGCAGACACGGGGAAAATATTCCGGCGTACCGCGTCGTCCATCCGGGAAAGGTGCGGATGCACTGCGTCCTGGATGGGGATATTTTATCCATCGAGATTACGGACCGGGGAAAAGGAATCGCGGATCTTAAGAAAGCCATGGAGCCGCTGTTTACCACGAAACCGGAACTGGACCGGTCGGGGATGGGCTTTGCTTTTATGGAAGCGTTTATGGATGACCTGGAGGTGGAAAGTGCCCCGGGGAAAGGTACCTGTGTACATATGCGGAAGAAAATGCGCTGCGGAGACTGGATCGGAAAAGAGGACTGAGGCATGGAAGAAGTATCAGTACTCATCGGAAGATCACAGAGCGGGGATAAAGAAGCGAGAGAAGTACTGATCGAGAATAATCTGGGGCTGGTGCATCACATAGTAAAGAGGTTCCTGGGCAGAGGGTATGATCCGGAGGATCTGTTCCAGATCGGTGTCATCGGTCTGATGAAAGCCATTGATAAATTCGATCTGAAGCTGGAAGTGCGATTCTCCACGTATGCCGTACCCATGATTACAGGAGAGATCAAGAGATTCCTGCGGGACGACGGACTGTTAAAGGTCTCCCGCACTATTAAAGAGGACGGACTGAAAGTGAAGATGGCAAGACAACGGCTGCAAAGCAGACTGCACAGAGAACCGACGCTGCAGGAGCTGTCTGAGGAATCACAGCTTGGCAGAGAAGCAATCATTCTGGCAATGGAAGCCGGAGCGGAGGTGGAATCCCTCTACAGCAGCTCGGGGCAGGAGGATGGCAGCGAATTGTGCCTGGCGGACCGGGTAGTGGCGGCAACCCACGGCTGCGTGGGTGCCAGCATGGGGAGCAGCGGCGCCGTGGAAAATGATGTGGAGAAGGACAGGCTGTTGGATCACATGCTTCTGTCACAGCTGTTGAAAGAACTGCCGGAGAGAGACAGAGAACTGATCCGCATGCGCTATTTTCAGAACAAGACCCAGGTGGAGATCGCCGGGATCCTGGGGATCAGCCAGGTACAGGTCAGCCGTCTGGAGAAAAAGATCCTGCACCGGATGCGGGAGAGAGCCGGATGAACCCGGATTCATTAAGAATTCATAAACATAATTTTTCCTCTTCCTTTCCGTTGGAATTTCGATTATTATGATTAAAAGGTCAAAAGGTATCAGCGACCCGCGCTGCACCGAGAAAGTAGCAATTTACTATGCAAAGCATGAAGTAATCTGAAGTAT
Source organism: Lachnospiraceae bacterium UBA5895 (assembly GCA_002431915.1). Classification (GTDB taxonomy): domain Bacteria; phylum Bacillota; class Clostridia; order Lachnospirales; family Lachnospiraceae; genus Acetatifactor. Next base: position 17,189 of record DJEP01000011.1, read on the forward strand.
AAGGCAGCGTCAGATAACAGGTAAAAAGGAGCAGGGGTACTTATGAAAAAAGAAAACGAAAACGGACGGATCCCCGAGGATCGTCTGGGCAGAGCAAATAAGCGTAAGAAAAATAATACGATAGCATCGATTCTGGTCATGACCGGATGTCTGCTGGTACTGGTGCTGGTGACTTATGTGGCGGGAATTCTGTATTCCTGGATTGACAGCAAGTTCCAGAGTAACGCCAATGATCTGGCAGCGGCAGCGGAAGCAGGCAGCCAGACGGAAAGTGAAACACAGGAAGTGGCAAAGACCTACACCCAGGAGGAAGTGGACGCGCTGATAGCGGAAGCAAAGCAGCAGGCGGAGGATGAGGAAGAGAATAAGATTCTCTCCGGAATCCGCGACGGACTGACCTCCGGCACTACCATGGTAGAAACCTTACGTCCCTACTATCCGGATGAACTGGTGGTAGTGAGCAACGGAACCTTTAACTTCGTGCCTGTCCGTGAGGATCTGCAGAAGAATGATTATGTATTGGAGAACTTGAACATTCTCGAGGATGGAGAAGTACAGTACATGCAGGACGGACAGGTGGTATCCCATAAGGGTATCGATGTCTCCAAGCATCAGGGCAATATCGACTGGACGAAAGTCGCAGCGGATGGCGTGGAATTCGCTTTTATCCGCGTAGGACTGAGAGGATACGGTACCGAGGGTAAGTTAGTAGAAGATGAATATTTTGAACAGAATATCAAGGGTGCCCTGCAGGCCGGAATCAAAGTAGGTGTCTACTTCTATTCCCAGGCAATCACAGAAGCTGAGGTGCAGGAAGAAGCAGCGTTGGTGCTGGAGAAGATTAAGCCTTATAATATTGAACTTCCGGTGGTGTTTGATGTGGAAAAAGTCAACGGTGGAAAAGGACGTGCCAATGATCTGAGTGTGGAAGACAGAACCCATCTTACCGCACTGTTCTGCCAGACTGTTCAAGATGCAGGCTACAAACCCATGATCTATCACAACATGGAGATGGCTACACTCATGCTGGATCTGGGACAGCTGGAGCAGTACGATAAGTGGTTCGCTTATTATAATGATGATCTCTATTATCCGTATGCCTATAAGGTATGGCAGTACAGTGAAAAAGGTGCCGTGGACGGCATCAATGAGGAAGTGGATCTGAACCTCTGGTTCGGGGATTTTTAGAATCCTTCTTTCTTACGGACTAATCTTAATTCTCTTCTCTTAATGGCATTTTCCCACTCCATGCGTTCCCCGTCGTTCTCTAAGATCAGACCGGGAACCGGGGTGGGTTTTCCATCGTCACCCATAGCTACCATGACAAAATAAGCCCGGTTGATGGGGTGTCTCGTACCATCCTGTTCCTCGCGGTAGGTGTCTACGCGCACTTCCATGGAGGTATGTCCCACATGGGTGACTTTGCCGATCAGCACAATAATATCATT
>DJEP01000011.1:18755-23742 GCA_002431915.1 Lachnospiraceae bacterium UBA5895
GGTGGCACCGGCGACTTCGTCAATCCATTCTAAGAGCCTTCCGCCGAACAATCTTCCGAAGCCGTTGATATCCGGATGAATCACCACATGAAGCTGATGGGTCTCGGAGTCGGAGACTTTTTTCGCGGGAAGGGTTTCTGCCTTTATTTCTTTATTATCTGTTGTATTCATGTTTTATAAACCTCACATAATTATATTTTTCAGCGAAATAATGATTACACATCAAGTATTCCATATTGTTTCAATACTCCGGTGCCACCGGTGGGTTACTGATCATTGCAGAAATCAGCATAAACGGAAAACATACAAACGTAGTATAGCACATTTCCGGGGAAAATGCCATCCGCATAGGATTTTTGCTTTTGGGACATTCTATTTTGTGCAGAAGGAGATTCCGTGAAGAAACGTTGATAACTGCCGGAAGCAGAACTTTGCGAAAGGGGAACGGGAATGCTGATCAGACAATTATTGCTCGTGGTAACGGGAGCCAGCTATGGCCTGCTGTCGGCAGCGGGTGTTTTTACGGTGCTGGTGGCTGTGGGACTGATTCCAAGATTTGCAGGCAAAACGCATACAGCCCGTTATGTATTGTTGTATGAAGAAATGGTGATTTTCGGAACGCTGGCAGGATGTTTCGTGACCGTTTTTCCGGAGTACAGTCAGTGGGGAAGCTTTTTTCGGGAGCATTTTCCTGAGAAAATGCAACTGTGGGTGGCAGCAGGAGCAGCGGCGCAGGCAGTATTCGGATTTTTTGCCGGAATGTTCATCGGATGCCTGGCACTGGCAATTGCGGAAATGCTGGACAGTATTCCTATTTTCGCCAGGAGGATTTCCTTCCGGCATGGTCTGGGATGGGCGATTTTAGGCATGGCGGCGGGGAAACTATGCGGGTCATTGCTTTATTTTGTAACAGAGCTGCACCGGACCGTGCAATAAGCAGGGGAGTTTTTTCGGCGGAAAAGCTCGTAATTGATGCGGACAATCCGGAAAATGTGCCAATACAGAGCAGAAACGGAGAATTGACAGGAAAGGACAGGGGATATGAAGCAGCAGACGGTTTATCTGAAATGTGACAGAAGTGCGGAGGTGCAGTCGCAGGATGTTTTCCTGAAGGATGTGGCAGAGCTTCGCTGTCAGGATCCGGTATTGCAGGCAAAATTAAAGGCAGTCAAAGTCCACCATTTCCCAAAGGACGGCGAAAAACGCTGTGTGATCAGCTGCCTGAAACTGGTGAAGCTCATGGAAAAGGTCTGTTCGGAGATCGAAGTGCAGGTGGTGGGAGAGACAGATGTGCTGGTGGAATGGATCAGTGTGAGCAGACACAAAGGCTGGCAGCAGTGGATCAAGGCAGCGGTGGTGTGCCTGATCAGCTTTTTCGGCACGGCATTTACGATCATGGCGTACCACAATGATGTGGGGATCAACGATGTGTTTACCGAGGTGTACCGGATGTGCATGGGTGCTGACCCCGGAGAACTTAATACTCTGGAAGTGGCGTATTCTGTGGGACTGGCGGCAGGTATCATAGTATTTTTCAACCATATCGGAGGCAGGCGGCTGACGAAGGATCCGACACCCGTGGAAGTGTCTATTAAAAATTATGAGACCGATGTGGACAAGACACTGATCGAGCAGGCGGGAAGGGAAGGCAGGGAGCTCGAAGAAGATAATTAAGGAAGATCCTCGAGGAAGATACAGGAAATGGCTGGAATGGGTTGACATAAGAAAAAGCGGACGGTATAATCAGAATTGTGATGTAATAAATTTGTAACAAATTTGTAAAAGGAATTTAACTGAAAGGCTTTTATGACAAAGAATAAGAAGAACAGACAGATGAAATTTATAGCAGCCGGCATGGCACTTTTCCTGCTGGCATCCCCGATCTCCGCATCCGCGGCCGGCAGCAGCACACTGATGGCTTCCGGCGGCATCGCATCCGTACTGGAGATGGAGCGTTCCCTGGAGGAGTATATCCAGATTGCCCAGGATGCGCAGGGAGCTTCCTGGGGATATACGAATATCGGCGTTGCCAATGTAGAGTCCGGCAACCTGAATATCAGAGCAGTGCCTTCGACAGACGGCAAACTGGTGGGCAAGCTGCCCAAGGATGCTGCCTGTGAAGTCATTGAGACGAAAGATGGCTGGGCCCATATTAAGTCCGGAGAAGTGGAAGGCTATGTCAACAAGGAGTTCCTGCTGACCGGACCGGAAGCCAAGCTGCGCGCGGCGGAACTGGTACATACGGTGACGATCGCCAATACGGACGGCCTGAATGTGCGCCAGGAGCCCAACACCTCCAGCGAGATCGTGACCCAGGTAGGACAGGGCGAGGAAATGGAATATGTGGAGACCGGCGCAGACGGCTGGGTGAAGATTTCCATTGATGGTGAGGACGCTTATGTATCCCAGGAATTTGTCACAGTGGAAGAGAAGCTGGACACCGCCATCACCATGACGGAACTGCTCTACGGACAGGGGGTATCCGATGTGCGTGTAGACCTGGTGGAATATGCAAAACAGTTCGTAGGCAACCCTTATGTATGGGGGGGGATCAGTCTGACCAAGGGAGCTGACTGCTCCGGTTTTGTACTGGCAGTATTTAAAAAGTACGGCATTACCCTGAGCCATTCTTCCAGGGCACAGGCGAATGAAGGAACGAAGATCAGTACTTCGGATTTAAAGCCCGGAGATCTGATATTCTACGGTAACGGCAAAGGCAGCATCAACCATGTGGCAATCTATATTGGCGGCGGACAGGTCATTCATGCCAGCAGCCCGAAGACCGGTATCAAGATTAGCAGCTATAAATACCGTACTCCCGTGAAATGTGTCCGCGTAATTCAGGATTAATTTCAGAGAATAATATGAAGTGCAGAGGCATTGCATCGCCGTGGCGGCGGGCAATGCCTTTTTTGACCCTTCGGGAGGCGCTTTTGCAATTGCGTTTGCAGGGGAACTATGATACTATTTTGATAGACAAAAGATGGTAGCACAAAGGGTATCACAGAATGCAACGAGACGAAAACAGGTGATGGATATGCGTAAAGTAGCTTTGATCACAGATGGCTGGAGACGGCTGTTCACATATGCCTGGCCGGCGGGGATTTTACAGAGAATAAAGGAGACCGGAGAGGACGTTAATCTCTATATTTTCAACAGCACCGGCAACTGGAGCCGTGATTCCGGATACAACAGGGCAGAGTATAATATTTTCAATCTTCCGGATCTGTCGGAGTTTGACGGAATTATTCTGGAACTGAATAATATCAGTTCTCCGGCAGTGCTTGCGGAGGTGATTCACAGGGCAAAACAGACGGGACTCCCGGTGGTATCCATTGCCAATGAACTGGAAGATTTTTATTATGTGGGAATTGATAACTATTCTGCCATGAAGCAGGTCATTGCGCACCTTCACGAGGTGCATGACTGCAGAAAATTCTGGCTGCTGGTAGGGGCGCAGAACAATTACGAGAGCAGCTGCCGTCTGCAGGGAATGCTGGATTATGCGAAGGAACATAAGATCAGGATTGACAAAGATGATATCTGGTACGGTTCTTTTGACTATAAGAGCGGCCTGGAGGGTTACAGGCATTTGTGGGATATCCATAAGGAGCTTCCGGATGCTGTGATCTGTATTAATGACAATGTGGCGGTTGCGGTATGCGAAGCTGCGGCGCAGATGGGATTTCATGCACCGAGGGATTTTCGTATTACCGGATTTGATAATTTTGACAAGGCAGGCTTTTATACTCCGAGTATCACTACCGTGGGGCATATCAGGGAAGAAGCCGCCTACAAAGGAATGGATGTACTCCTGCGGATCTGGGCGGGAGAGGACGTACCCAAATACAATTTCACCGATACGGAAATGCTGCGGCAGGAGAGCTGTGGCTGCGGCAAGGGCAGCAACCGTGATGCCAGGGCTCATCTGAAGAATCAGATCATGTACAGCGTGGACAGTGAGGAATTTGATGAAGAGGTACTGTCCATGGAAGCGGAAATGATGCAGTGCAATACCGTGGAGGAGATGATGTATTGTATCCCCCAGTGCATTCCTTCCCTGAAATGTGATGCCATGTATCTGGTGCTGGACGATCATCTGAATGCTTATAAAAAGCAGGCGGAGAAGAGCATTCATTTAGATGCCACGCCGTCGGATGAGGGATTTTCCATTCACGGTTATCCGAGGCAGATGCAGATGACATTTGCTTACGAGAAAGATCAGAGACTGGATCTGGACAGACAGGAAGTGGACGGGATCTTCCCCACATTTGACTATCCGAAGCCGGGACAGGATTTCCTGTTTTTACCGTTACATTTCGGAGAACGCACCGTGGGCTATGTGGTCATCCGCAATGCGGTCTACCTTATGGAGAAACAGTACCTGTTCCAGATCATGAATGCCCTGACCCGTTCCATGGAGAATCTGCATAAAAAAGAGATGCTGGCATACATGAACAAAAAGCTGTCATCTTTGTATATTATGGATACGCTGACAGGTATGTACAATCGTATGGGATACCAGCAGCTGGGAGAGGAATCTTTCCGGATTTCAAAATTGAATCATCGCAAACTGCTGATTCTGTTTGTGGATCTCGACAGACTCAAATATATTAATGATACGTTCGGACATGAATACGGCGATATGGCAATCTGCGCGGCGGCGAGAGCACTGATGCAGTGCAGCAGCCGGGATGCGGTGCCTGCCAGAACCGGCGGAGACGAATTTGTCCTGGTACAGACCTATCAGTCGGATGAGGCATCGAGAGATCTGATTCAGCGGATCCGCAGGACTCTGGAGGCGGAGGGAAAAGCACAGAAGCTGCCGTTCCCGCTGTCCATGAGTATCGGAACTGTGGTGACGGAACCGGACAGTGATCTGACCTTCACGGAATATGTAAAACAGGCAGACAGTCGGATGTACGAAGAGAAAGTACAGAAACGGGCCGCCAGAAAATAAAATGTGTATTTACAACAGAAGATTATT
>DJEP01000001.1 GCA_002431915.1 Lachnospiraceae bacterium UBA5895
TTATTTCACTAACTCTCCATTTATCTCTATTGACTCTCACATAACGTCATAGTCTATACTAATCCTAACACAACGTATGAGGAGGTCTTTTTTATGATGACAGTTCACGAAGTCAGTAATATCACCGGCGTAAGTATCCGCGCTCTGCACCACTATGATCATATCGGTCTTCTGCCTGCCACGGAAGTCACCCCGGCAGGGTATCGGCTTTATGATGAACAGGCATTGGAACGTCTCCAGATCATTCTTCTGTTCCGGGAATTGCAATTCCCATTGAAGGATATTCAAGTCATTCTCGATGATCCTTCCTTTGATAAAGAGAAAGCTTTGGATCAGCAGATCCACTTACTGGAACTGCGTAAGGAGCATTTGGAAAATCTAATCGACCTTGCCCGCGGAATAAAAGCATTAGGCTTAAAACCAATGACTTCCAAAAATTTTGAGCCCTTCGATACAAGAAAAATCGATGAATATGCTGCCCAGGCAAAAGCTTCCTGGGGACAGACTCCGGAATATCAGGAATACCTGCAGAAATCTGCTGGACGCACAAAGGAAGAAGAGCAGAATCTTCACCTGGAAATGATGGGAATCTTTGCCGAATTCGGGAAAATCCGCCTTACCGATCCCTCCTCCCCTGCAGCACAGGCACTGGTAGCAAAATTACAGAATTTTATTACCGACAACTGCTACACCTGCTCCGACAGTATCCTGCATTGCCTTGGCGAAATATATGCCGGTGGCGGTCAATTCACCCAGGGCATTGATAATGTCGGCGGTAAAGGCACAGCAGAGTTTGCCTTCCGAGCAATCGATATTTATTGTAAGAACAAGAATTAGTATCCGGATTTTTCCACTAATTTTGCATATTCCGCTTCGTCAATATGGTACTTTTTCCGGATGATCACATAGGATATCACCAGCGCGATCACGGGAATCAGCACCATGCCTGTGCGGAACAGAATTCCCTGTGGCGTGGTAATCTCTCCGATATAGCGATTTGCCTCTGCCAGTGCCGCTTCGCTGGACAGTTCCCCGCGGTTTACTTCTATCTCCAGGGCACTGATGCTCCGGCTTTTCGCATAGATTCCACTCACGATCAACACCAGGGTTGACAGTCCCTGGTTGATCCCTCCCGCCAGTTTCACGCTAAAGGAACGGACTGCCGAGATTACCGAATCATGTCTTTCATGGAATCTCGCCTCATCATATTCAATCGTATTGTTGATCATGACGACGATTACCAGATTCATCAGTCCCTGGAAGAAAAAGATAACAAATCCTATGGCATTCAACAAAATCACATTTTTCGGAAGCACATAACCGAATCCCATAAAGCAGGCATATCCAATCAACAACACTACAAAACACACAGTAAGTATTTTCTGTCTCGTAAAATGCTTCGCCAGTGTTGCGTAGCTTGCCTGGGAGATCAGCATTCCCAAACCGTACATCACCGTAAAATAAAATACCAGATTACCGCTTTCCGAATATCCGTATTCTATGTAAAAAAAGTTCACGCCAAAGATAATCAGAATATTGCAGGTAATGTTAAAAAAGATAGAAGCCATTCCTGCGGCAACCAACTGGTCGTTTCTCATAAAAATGTGATACATGTCTTTTAATGACAACTTATCCTTCTGTTCTTCTCTGTCTTTTTCCTTGATTCCGAATGCTGTCAGCATCTGAAATGCAATCAGGCAAAATGCCACCACAACTGCTACGATCCGGTAGGCTTTTACGGCATTTCCGGCAATCACGACAGGCACTACTCCCGCAACGGAAAACTGCCCAATACATACAAAAATACTCATAATCGTCACCAGGGAATCTCTCGTACCGGGATCTGAGCTTAAGGAAGGCAGTACTCCCCAATAAGCAATGTCATTCATGGTGTAGGTCATCCCCCACAGGAGATAGAAGAGACTGTAAAATGCAACAAATCCCCACCCGCTCGGTCTGATCGTGAATAAGCACACAATAACAATGGCATTTGTAATCGAACCGACCAATATCCACGGCTTGAATTTTCCCATTTTAAAATGCGTATTTTCAATAATAATTCCCATTAACAAATCATTTACCGCATCCCAAATCATACACAGGATCATCTCTCCGCTGATTACAGCAAACTGTGCACTTGTGAGGTTCATGGTATACTGTACATACAGAATTAGGTACATGCTCACCAGTGCATATGCCGCATCTCTTCCCGTTGCGCCGATACAATAGCTCCATTTCGTTCTTGCATCTAACTTATCACTCATTTTTTGTCCCCCTGTTCGCAGAATCTACGATTTTCTGAATTGTACTATGTTTGATCATACCGCCGCTCTGATTACATACACTGTCAATGTTTCCTTCCAGAATCCCTTCTGCCATCATCCGCACTTCGGGATCCCTGGGAGATTTAGGAAAATAAAGTACTCTCGCAGCAAGCGCCCCCAGCCGGCTCCATATTCTTGCCAAAAGAGAATAGGGCTGCATCTGCCGCAGTGAATTTTTCGTGGTAAACTCTCCCGGCTTCGTCTGTGAAAAATGTGTTTTCGGGTAGTCGTAGACCGCATCAAAATCCGCCTCCGACAACGGAACCTGCGCATGCATTGTCAGCGGACTTTTCAGCACCGTTCCCTCCACCCGGATGCTCTGCGATAACCGGATATCCTGCAGGGATGCCCCCACCTGGATCTCATACTCGCCACCAATGACCCGGAAATCCGAATCCTGATATACAGAAAAGGCTCTGGAATCCAATGTGATCTCCACCTCTTTTTTCTCGCCGGGCTGTAAACGTACCTTTTGGAATCCCCTCAATTCTCTTCTCGCCCGGAAATCCTCCGTCTCCGGATTTCTGACATAGAGCTGGGCAGTTTCACATCCCGCAGTTTTTCCGACATTTTCCACCGAAAAAGAAATGTGATAGTTTTCTTCTTCATGGCGGACTTTCAGATTCGTATATGCAAAATCTGTGTAACTTAATCCATGACCGAAGCAATAGCGCGCGGGAACCTGAAAGGTATCATAATATCGGTATCCCACAAAAATACTTTCCCGATATTCCACATCATCCAAATGTTTTTTCTGTTCCCCCTGTCTGCCGAAATATCCATAACTGGGGTCATCGGACTCCCTGTACGGAATACTCTCTGCCAGTTTGCCGGAAGGATTGACATCTCCCAGAACAATATCTGCGCAGGCTTCCGAAGCCGCTTCTCCACCAAGATACATCTGTAATAACGCTTTACACCTGGATGGCATTTCCATATTATAAGGGGCACCGCTTATGGACACAAATCCGATGTCTTCGCTAATTTCCAACAGCTGTTCCAGCAACGCGGTCTGATTGAGCGGCAGGTCAAAACTTTCCCGGTCGTAACCTTCTCCCTCTGCCATCTCCGTAAGTCCGCCGAAAAACAGCACCGGAATCTGTCGTTTTTTCGCTGCTCTTACCTGTTTACAGGCTTCTTTTTCCAGTCTCCGACTTCTCTGAAAAGTCGTATTTTTGTATCCCCTTGCATAGTGAACTTTTATACCTCTTTTTTCAAATGCCTCCGTAAAAAAGATAACTCTTTCCGTATGGATATGGCTGCTGCCGCCTCCCTGTATCCGGGGCACTGCCGCCAAGTCCCCTATGATCAGAACTTCCTTGATTTCTTTTGACAGCGGAAGAAAATCTTCGTTCTTCAGAAGAACTGCGCTTTCCTCCTCGATTCTTTTCGCCAGATTATGATGTTTTTCTCTGGTCTCAGCCGTTACTCTTTTTCCGGCTTTTTCCGCTATCACATTTCCGGAATATGTCTCCGTTAATCTCTCAATCCTTCTTACGGCATTCTCCAGGATCTCCTGCGGGAGTTTTCCGGATTTTACAGCTTCCAGGATCTGTGCATAATGATTGCCGCAGCTGTCCGGCATCTCCACATCCATTCCCGCCGCCACGCATGCCGGCAGATCCACGCAGGCTCCCCAGTCGCTCATCACCAGTCCTTCGTAACTCCATTTTTCTCTGAGAATCTCTGTCAGCAGATGCGGATTTTCGCACGCCGGAAGTCCATTCAGGTAGTTATAGCTTGCCATGACCGTCGCCGGTTTTGCCTTTTTCACCGCTTTTTCAAATGCCGACAGGTAGATTTCATGCAACGCCCTGTCATCGATCATGGAATTAGAGGTCATTCTGTGAGTCTCCTGATTGTTCCCCGCAAAATGTTTCAGAGAAGTGCCCACTCCCTGCTTCTGCATTGCAAGAATATAGGCGCTTGCAAGTTCACCCGCTAAATAAGGATCCTCCGAAAAATATTCAAAATTTCTTCCGCAGAGGGGAGATCTTTTGATATTTATCCCGGGTCCTAAAACCACTGAGACTCCCAACTCCTTCGCCTCCTGTGCAATGCCTTCCGCCATTTGCCCGATCAGCTCCGGATCCCAGGAACAGGCGACACTACTTGCCGTCGGAAAGCAGGTGGCTTCGTAGCTGTCGTTGTTCCGCGCTCCATCCTCCTGCGCGCGGACACCATGCGGTCCGTCAGATACCTGAATATCCCCGATGTGCCATGCTCCGTAACCCGTCACAAGCCTGCACAGTTCTTCCAGACTTTTCCCCATAAAATGCCTCCTTTTCTTCGATTTCCTCTAAGAAAAACTTAACATCTCTTTGGTTTTTGCTATATCATTTTTATGTTGTTATATGTTAAAATTATTATGGAAGGTGGAGATACGTAATGGCTAAGAAAAATACACAGATCGGATATGAATTTTTAGATGCTTCCGGAAATTTTATTTATGAAGCGCGGGAGACCGGAAAAACACACACTCCCTTTGCTTCGGAAATTCTATTGTTTGAATCCATAAAAAGCGGCGACCCGGCAGGGGTGAAAAATGCCTTGAATCTGTACCGGCAATCCGGTCTGATCATCGGACATATGTCCGACAATCCCACCCGGGAAATACACTACTGGGCGGTATCCACCATTGCCGTGGCAATTCATTATGCAATTTTGGGTGGGCTGGATGAAAGCGAAGCTTATCAGTTAAGCGATTCCTATATTCAGAAGATCGATTCCTTTCAAACCATGGAAGAATGTATTGATTATCTATGTGAAAAGGCTGTGGAGCTCGTTACAAAAGTAAAGGAGAACTCCATTCCTCAATGTTATAGTCCTTTGATCAATAAATGTATCCACCTGATACATATCCACCTTCATAGCCGCCTTAAGATCGAAAGCATCGCCAAAAGTCTTCATGTATCACGGGATTATCTGTCTCAGGCTTTCAAAAAAGAGACCGGAACTCCCCTTCATCAATATATTCTGGATCAGAAAATGGAAGAAGCCAGACATATGCTCGCACGCGGAATGACGATCAATGCCATCAGTTATACGCTCTGCTTCTGCAACGAAAGCCATTTTATCCAGTCTTTCAAAAAGAAGTACAACATGACTCCGGCTGCCTATGCTGCCGGTACAAAGAACTGTCTTTAATCACAGATATTTTCCCGTGACGCTGTCCGCATTTGCTGCGATCTGCTCCGGAGTTCCCACAGCTACGACCCTGCCTCCGTCTTCTCCGCCGCCGGGTCCCATATCAATGATGTAATCAGCATTGCGGATCACATCCAGATCATGTTCAATGACAAGCACCGTCGCCCCATTGTCCACCAATGCCTGAAATACCCGCAACAACGTCTGAACATCTAACGGATGCAGTCCGATCGTCGGCTCATCGAATACGAACACGGAATCTGACTGTCCTCTGCCCATTTCGCTGGCAAGTTTCAGCCGCTGGGCTTCCCCTCCGGAAAGGCTGGGTGTCTCTTCTCCCAGAGTAAGATACCCAAGCCCCAGATTTTTCAGGACTTCCAGGCGTTGATGAACCACTTTCCAGTCCTGCGTTGCCTGCAGTGCCGTCGTGACATCCATCTCCATCATCTGGGGCAGAGAATACCGTTTTCCATGCTTGTTCTCATAGCGGATGTCCCATGCCTCTTTGGCATAGCGGGATCCACTACACTCCGGGCAAGGCACATCCACATCCGGCAGAAACTGCACATCCAGGCTGATCTGTCCGGTACCGTCGCAGACCGGACATCTTAATTTTCCGGTATTGTAGGAAAAATCTCCCGCCTTATATTTTTTATTTTTCGCATCCGCAGTTTTCGCATAGATCTTCCGCAACTCATCATGCACATTGGCATAAGTGGCTACCGTGGAACGTACATTGATGCCGATAGGAGATGCATCGATCAGTTTCACATGGGCGATGCCCTCCGCGGTGATGCTTTTTACATGACCTGGCAAATGTTCACCGTTTAAACCGGCTTCCAGTCCGGGTATCAGGCTTTCCAGCACCATGGTGGTCTTCCCGGAGCCGGAGACACCGGTAACGACCGTAAGTCTTCCTTTGGGAATGTCGATTTCCAGAGGTTTTACAGTATGGATGGCATCCGTGGACAGATGGATCTTTCCCTGTGCAAATATTTCCTCCCAGGCAATGGGCTTACGAATACGCATATCTACAGTCTGCGCCAGAAAAGGACCGATCATGGACTCTTTCTGCATAGTCACCTGTGGAATCGTGCCTTGTGTGATCACATAGCCGCCTCCGGCACCGGCTTCCGGTCCCATTTCGATCAGCCAGTCCGCTTCGGACAGGATCTGGGTGTCATGATCTACCAGAATAATGGAGTTGCCATCGGCGATCAGATCATGCATCACCGCATTCAGCCCTACGATATTGGAAGGATGCAGACCAATGGAAGGCTCATCCAGCACATAGAGTACTCCGGTAGTACGGTTTCGCACTGCCCGCGCCAGCTGCATCCGCTGTCTCTCCCCGGTGGACAGGGAGGACGCCGCACGGTCCAGAGACAGATAAGTAAGTCCCAGATCCATCAGCCGCTTCGCCACAGTCTGGAAAGATTCACAGATGGATTCCGCCATAGACCGCATCTCTTCCGGCAGAGAATCCGGCACTCCCGCTACCCAGTCCACCAGTTCTTTCAGTGGCATCTGACAGCTTTCCGCCAGACCTATTCCCCGGAGTCTCGGTGCCCTGGCCGCTTTCGAAAGCCTGCTGCCGCCACATTCCGGGCAGATCTCCTCCTTTAAGAATTTTTCCACACGTTTCATGCCCTTTTCGTCCTTTACCTTTGCCAGGGCATTTTCTACCGTGTATACCGCATTGAAATAAGTAAAGTCCAGTTCTCCCGCCTGATTGGTCTTTTTCGCCTTATAAAAAATATGTTTCTTCTCCGCAGGACCGTGGTAGACGATCTCTTTTTCCCGCTCTGTGAGTTCCCGGAAAGGCACATCCGTCCGCACTCCCATTTCCCGACAGACATCTGTCATTAAAGACCACATGAGGCTGTTCCAAGGTGCTACCGCTCCCTCGTCAATGCTCAGGGAATCATCCGGCACAAGAGAATCCAGATCCACTGTCCGGACACTTCCCGTACCGCCGCACTTCGGGCAGGCTCCCTGGGAATTAAATGCCAGTTCTTCTGCGCTGGGGGCGTGCACCTTCGCTCCGCATTCCGGACATAGGATCTCCTGCTCCGCCGCTACTTTCAGGGTCGGAGGCACATAATGTCCGTTGGGACAGCGATGGGACGCCAGACGGGAATACATCAAACGCAGACTGTTCAAAAGCTCCGTGCCGGTTCCAAAGGTACTGCGGATCCCGGGAATGCCGGGTCGCTGATGCAGTGCCAGTGCTGCCGGAACATAGAGGACTTC
>DJEP01000110.1 GCA_002431915.1 Lachnospiraceae bacterium UBA5895
AAGTGGCTGCACAGATCCAGGAGAAGACCGGCAGAGAAGTACGTGTCACCGTGCCCGGCCATATGCAGAGAGGCGGAAGCCCATGCCCTTATGACAGAGTATTCGCCAGCCGTCTGGGCTCCGAGGCAGGCAAGCTGATCCTGGACAATCAGTACGGCTTCATGGTAGGCTATAAGAACCGTGAGATCGTAAGAGTTCCGCTGGAGGATGTAGCGGGCAAGCTTAAGACCGTGGATCCAGATGCTACCATCGTACAGGAGGCGAAGATGCTGGGCATCTGTTTTGGCGATTAAGAGGATTTTACGGCAGAACGAAGTTAGGAAGAGAGAAGAAACATGTCATATACAGCGCTATACCGAAAGTTCCGCCCGGATGCCTTTTCCGATGTCAAAGGTCAGGATCATATCGTGACCACACTGAAGAATCAGCTGCGGGCGAACCGGATCGGCCATGCGTATCTGTTCACCGGAACGAGAGGTACCGGTAAGACCACGGTGGCGAAGATTTTTGCGAAAACAGTGAACTGCGAACACCCCACAGAGGACGGACCCTGTGGGGAATGCCGTATTTGCAAGGCAATTGCGGCGGGAGCCAGCATGAATGTCATCGAGATCGATGCGGCTTCCAACAACGGTGTGGACAATATCCGTGAGATCATCGACGAGGTATCCTACTCCCCGGCGGAGGGAAAATACAAGGTCTACATTATTGACGAGGTGCATATGCTCTCCCCCGGAGCTTTCAACGCATTGTTAAAAACGCTGGAAGAGCCGCCCTCTTATGTTATTTTCATTCTGGCGACCACAGAGGTGCACAAGATCCCCATTACGATCCTGTCCCGCTGCCAGAGATATGATTTCAAGCGAATCTCCATTGATACCATCACGGATCGTATGAAGGAACTGATGGCGACAGAGCAGGTACAGGTGGAGGACAGAGCCCTGCGCTACATTGCAAAAGTGGCGGACGGATCCATGCGTGATGCCTTAAGTCTCCTGGACCAGTGTATTGCGTTCCATCTGGGCAAGGAATTGACCTACGATATGACTCTGGACGTATTGGGAGCCGTAGATACAGAAGTGTTCAGCAGACTGCTTCGCTTCGTTATGGAGCGGAATGTATTGGGCTGCATCGAACTGTTGGAAGAGATCGTCATGCAGGGCAGGGAACTGGTGCAGTTCGTTACGGATTTTACCTGGTATCTGCGGAATCTGATGTTAGTACAGACGGCGGATAACCTGGAAGACGTCATTGATATGTCCACGGACAATCTGACAAATCTGAAGGAAGAAGCTTCCATGCTGTCTATGGATCAGATCATCCGCTATATTCATATTTTTTCCGAACTGTCCGGACAGATCCGTTACGCGGCACAGAAGCGTATCCTGGTAGAGATCGCGCTGATCAAGCTGTGTAAGCCGGAGATGGAGACGGATCAGGAGGCGGTTTTAGACCGGATCCGCCAGGTGGAAGAAAAGGTGGAGAACGGTATCGTGGTCACGGCGGCACAGATGCCCGCAGAAGCCCCGGGAGTACAGGGGACAGCCCAGGGAGGCACGGCGAGACCCAAGCCGGAACTACCGAAAGCAATTCCCGAGGATGTACAGGAGATCGTGCGGAAATGGCCGGCTATCGTGGGTAACGCAGAGAATCCCATGAAGATGTATCTGAAAAATGCCAAATTAAGCCTGGGCGGAGATAATAAGCTCATGGTGGTGCTGGAGGACGGACTGGCTTCCGATTATTTCAAGGGAGAAGCCCACGAGCAGAACAAACAGCAGCTGGAAGCACTTTTATCCGATTTTTCCGGTAAAGAAATCGAAGTGACGATCCAGACGGTGGAAAGTAACCGCCAGTTCGAGGATAATTATGTGGATCTCAGTAAGGTCATCAACATGGAGATCGACGAAGAGGAGTGATCCTGCGTGAATTTGGGATTGCGGCAGACTTGCAGATAAGGTAAGATAGAATATGTTATGATTTCGAGAGTGCGCAGCACGGAGAAATCAATTATAAATAATGTGGAGGAAATAAAAACATGGCAAAAAGAGGTGGATTCCCAGGAGGCGCAATGCCCGGTAATATGAACAATCTGATGAAGCAGGCACAGAGAATGCAGCGTCAGATGGAAGAGGGACAGAAGGAATTAGAGACCAAGGAGTTCTCTGCATCCGCAGGCGGCGGAGCTGTGGAAGTGACCGTCAACGGTAAAAAAGAGATCACATCCATCAAACTGGCAGAGGAGATCGTGGATCCCGAGGATATCGAGACATTACAGGATGCCATCGTGGCAGCAGCCAACGAAGCACTGCGCAAGGCTGACGAAGCCAATGCAGAGTTCATGGGCAAAATGACCGGAGGCTTAGGAGGATTTCCTTTCTAATGGAACTCTACAGCGGACAGATCAATAAATTAATAGATGAACTGGCAGCCTTGCCCGGGATTGGCAGTAAGTCCGCACAGCGACTGGCTTTTCACCTGATCAATATGCCGAAGGACCGTGTGGACAGACTGGCGAATGTCATGATCGAGGCCAGAGCCAACGTCCGGTATTGTAAGGAATGCTACACTCTGACGGATAAGGAGATCTGCCCGGTGTGCGCGAACCCCAGGCGGGATCACCGTACCATTATGGTGGTGGAGAACACCAGAGACCTGGCAGCCTATGAGAAGACCGGCAAATACGAGGGCGTGTACCATGTACTGCATGGAGCCATCTCTCCCATGCTGGGCGTGGGACCCGGTGATATCAAGCTGAAAGAGCTGATGGAGCGCCTACAGGGCGATGTGGAGGAGGTCATCATAGCCACCAACTCCAGCCTGGAGGGCGAGACCACGGCGATGTATATCAGCAAGCTGATCAAACCTACCGGCATTAAGGTGACGAGAATCGCCAGCGGTGTTCCGGTAGGCGGCGATCTGGAATATATTGATGAGGTAACACTGCTCCGCGCCTTAGAGGGCAGAGTAGAACTATAGATGAGAATTAAGATGGATAAAAGTGGGAGGACAAGACAATGGCAGTAACAAAAAGTGTATTTGGGAAAAGTCCGGAAGGTAAAGAGATCACTCTGTATACCCTATGTAACGGTAAGGGAATGAAGGCAGAGGTGACGGATCTGGGAGCTATTCTGGTGCGTGTACTGGTGCCGGATGCAGCAGGCAAAGTGGATGATCTGGTGCTGGGATTTGACCACGGCGAGAGCTATTACGACAATGACAGCTTTTTCGGCACGGTGATCGGACCTTGTGCGAACCGTACCGGCGGCGCGGAATATACTCTGGACGGCGTGACTTATCACTTGGACAAAAATGACGGAGCGAACAATTTACATACTCACAAGCAGCTGGGCTTTCATAAGAGACTTTGGGATGCGCAGACCGGGGAGAACAGTGTGACCTTTTCTCTGGAAGACGAAGACGGGCATCTGGGATTCCCCGGCAATAAAAAGGTATCAGTGACTTATTCCCTGAGTGAAGAGAACGAGCTTACCCTGCACTATCATGCAGCCAGTGACAAAAAGACCATCTTCAACCTGACCAACCATTCCTATTTCAATCTGGACGGACAAGGCGCAGGCAATATCGAAGAGCATGAACTATGGCTGGGAGCCTCTCATTTTACCCCCGTAGCAGCGGGAGCCATTCCTACCGGCGAGATCCGTGCCGTAGCAGGTACTCCTCTGGATTTCACTAAGCCTAAGAAGATCGGCAGAGACATCAGGGAAGACTATGAGCAGCTGCTTTTAACCGGCGGTTATGACCACAACTTTGTCATCGACGGCTGGGACGGCTCATTACGTCATATTGCCACGGCGAAGGGTCCGAAGAGCGGCAGAGTTATGAAAGCCTATACCACTCTGCCCGGCGTGCAGTTCTATGCAGGTAACTTTATCGGCGTGGAACCCGGAAAAGAAGGCGTGACCTATGGCAAACGCTGTGGTTTCGCATTAGAGACCCAGTATTTCCCCGATACCATTCACCACGAGAATTTCCCTTCCTATGTCTTTGGCGGGGAGAACGGAGATTATGATTCCATGACCGTATATAAATTCGAATAATACGCATGCAAACTTTGTCGAACTGTTTTTGAGAGAGCGCGACAAAGAACGCTAAAATACCTCCTGTGCGGATGCTATAGTTAGTGATAACTGATAGAAACGGCATGGGAGGTGTTTTTTTGTATGGAATTACCGAAGAATATAACGCAGATCGGAGAAGCGGACAAGCACTGCAGAGTCTATGTGGAAGATTATGTGGTATCTTACATAAAACAGATGAACGGGATGGCACAGAACAAAGACATCGCTATCGCACTGTACGGCAGACGGACGGCGGAAGACGGCGTGATCTATCTGTTTGCCTACGGTTCGGCGAAACTGAATTTTCTGCAGAAACCGGTACGGCACCTGTCCCAGGCGCAGGAGCAGGAGATTGAGAAGCTGCGGAAGAAGTATTTTCCGGAGATGACATTTTTAGGATATCAGATCCTGAACGGCGAGATGGTGGAAGGCTTCCAGATCTGTGAGCAGGAGATCTGCAGGTATGTGGCAGGCTATGCACAATTTTATGAAAAAAATGACAGCATGCTGGCGTATATGTTGGAGAACCGGAGTGAAGAGACGGAACCGGAGAAGGTAGATCAGGAAAAATATGAGGTCGTGAAGAAACGGCAGGAAGAGCGCAGACAGAGACAGGAAAGCAGACATGCCAGGCAAACGGAACATACGGATAACAACATCATACCTATGCCGACGGTGGGACTGCGTCGGATGAAAATGGCGGCGACCGGAGTGTTCGTGCTACTATGTGTCATGGCGCTGGCACTGATGCGGCAGGAAAATACCGGGGAATCCCTTGGGGAGACTGCCAGGCAGGCGATGAGCAGTCTCATGGAGCAGAAACTGCCCGATGCGGTGGAAGAGCAGAACCAGACCGGCACTCTCGTGGCGGAGGACAAGCTGGAGGATGCCCTGCGGCAGGAAAATAACGCTGCGAATGTCGTGGCGGAAAGTGCAGTGGTCGCTGCAGAGACAACAAATGCAATAGAGACAACGGCGTCAGAGACGACAATGACGGAGGCTGCTGAGAATACGGCAGAAGTGATACAGGATCAGCAGCCGGAACCGACACCGGAAGCAACTCCGAAACCGATGCCGGAAGTGACAGCGGAGCCGGAACCGCCACAGACACAGGAAGCTGTGGCACAGCCGACGGCTTATACGATCAAAAAAGGTGACACACTGATCGGTATTTCTCTGCGCAATTACGGAAGCAATACAAAAGTGTCAGAGATCTGTGCACTGAACGGAATCACAGATCCAGATGATATCAAAATCGGCCAGGAAATCCTTCTACCGTAAAAAACTTATTTTCAAAAGGTAAGATTATGGTATACTGTAAATGTTCGGAAAACAGAACGAACACCGAACGGGCGGGAATCATCCCGCAGGATATATCAATACATAAGGAAACAAATGCATGGCAGCAGATATTAAAAATTATCTGAAAGAAAAAGAAAAGCGGCAAAAGAATCAGGATGACTATAAGAAAAAGATCCGTAAACACAGACTGACCATTGTATACCGGGTGCTTCTGGTGGCGGCGGCACTGGGAGCGGCGCTGGCACTGGTGATGGTGCAGGCGAAGCGGCATATTTACACAGGGTATGATACCGTGTCCTCTGTAAACAGGGAGGGTTCGTCGGATGCCACTGATGTCCGCCTGAAAAACGGAATTCTTACTTATAGTAAGGACGGTGCACATTGCACGGATGCAAAGGGAAATGTGAAATGGAATCAGACCTATGTTATCCAGGATGTGAAACTTGCTACCTGCGGAAGTGTGGCAGCTATCGGCAGTTACAACGGCCGTGAGATCTATGTACAGAATACGGAGAAGCAGCTGGGAACCATTACCACGACCATGCCGATCCGCAATCTTACGGTAGCGGACACCGGCAGAGTAACGGCGACACTGGCGGACACCGATGCTACCTGGATCATGACTTACGAAGCGGACGGAAGCAACAGCTACACCGGACAGGCGCATATGAATGACGGAGGATATCCCATCTCCATCAGTCTGTCTCCCAGCGGAGAACTGCTGGCGGTCAGTTACCTATATGTAGATGCGGGAGTGGTGAAATCCAACGTGGTGTTCTATAATTTCGGTCCGGTGGGTGCGAACCAGAGCGACTATATGGTCAGCGCTTATACCTATTCCGACCTGATCGTTCCGAAAGTGCAGTTTATGAACAATGATACAGTCTTTGCTGTGGGGGACAGCCGCCTGATGATTTTCAGCGGATCACAGAAGCCGGTAACCATCGGAGAATATCTCTATGATGATGAGATCCAGTCGGTCTTTTACAGCGAGAAATACGTAGGACTGGTATTTTTATCGGATCAGGCGGAGACCAAATACCGCATGGATGTATATAATACTTCAGCAGTAAAAGTGGGAAGCTATTATTTTGATGTGGATTATACGGATATATTTTTTGAAGAGGATGCCATGGTGATCTACAACGAGTCGGAATGCCAGATATTCACTACAGAGGGCGTGGAAAAATACCGGGGGAACTTTGGCAAAAGCGTGCGACTTATGCTTCCGGCGGGAGGATCCTACAAATATTACCTGGTGACGGATAATACAATAGATACCATACAGTTAAAATAGAGGAGTATACGAATGAATCTGAATTTATTACTTATTATTACAGCGGTGATTTTACTTTGCATGGTGATGGATGGCTATAAAAAGGGAATGGTGAGATCCCTGATCTCTTTGATTTCCCTGCTGATCACCTGTGTTGTATTGTTCCTGGTGGGAAATGCGCTGAGCAGTTACTTTGACGGAAGGTTTTTCAATGTGATCATTACCCTGCTGTTGCTGGCGGCCATCGGACTGGTACATCATTTGCTCAATGTGGTGTTCTTCTCAGCGAAGATGATCTCAAAACTACCTATAGTACATAGCCTGGACAAATTACTAGGTATTGTGGTTGGAATATTGGAAACTGTTCTAATTGTTTGGACAATATATGCATTTAACATCTTCAGAGACCTGGGAACCCTGGGACAGGTCATCGTAGATTACACCAGAGACAGCAAGCTCCTTACATGTCTGTATGAAAACAATTACCTGGCATACCTGATCGAACAGCTCGGACAAAAGCTTCCGTTCTTCGTAAAATAGAATAAAAAAGTGAGGACAATCCCCTGCTTTTGCGGAATTTTCGCAGCAGGGGATAATTTGTGCAAAAAATTCAAAAAATAATGTTGACAAGTGATATATGGGGTGATATACTCAGATTCGTTGTTGAGGCAGCACCGAGACAACAAAACAGCGGAAAAGAAATTCAAAAAGATTTCGAAAAAGTTGTTGACAAATGTCTGGCAGATATGGTAATATAAAAACCTGCCGCGAAAAACGAAAGTTTTTCAAGACAAAAAAGTTTCTAAAAAAGTTGTTGACAAACGAAAGCGGACATGATAAGATATCAGAGTTGCCGCTGAGAACAACAGCAACGAAGAAACGAGCTCTTGCGAAGCAAGAGATTATGATCTTTGACAAATAAACA
>DJEP01000022.1 GCA_002431915.1 Lachnospiraceae bacterium UBA5895
ACGGTATTCTGGCAGCAGTTCTTTTAAACTCCGGCGCAGCGGATTTCGTTATCACCGGATGTGGAACCGGCGAAGGTGCCATGCTTGCATGCAATTCTTTCCCCAGGGTTCTGTGCGGACATATTGAGTCCCCTCTGGATGCTTACCTGTTCTCTCAGGTAAACGACGGTAACTGTGTGGCACTTCCTTTTGCTGAGAACTTCGGCTGGGGCGGTGAACTGAATTTACAGTATACCTTTGAAAAGCTGTTCTGTGCTCCCGGCGGTGGTGGATATCCCCCTGAGAGAGTGGTTCCCGAACAGCGTAACAAGAAGATCCTGGATCAGGTAAAAGAAGTAACTCATACCGATATGGTTACCATCCTGAAGAATCTGGATCGTGAACTGGTAAAGGGTGCTTTATCCGGTGCCAAGTTTAAAGAGTATTTCTTCGCAAACTGCAAGTGCGACAAGATCGCTGAGGCAGTGAAAGAGGTACTGGCATAAAAGTACGGGCTTAATTTTGCAGAAATATTTTCGACAGGGTTCCCTGCGAAGATTTTTCACATAACTATTAGTCTATAAGACAGAAAGGTGTTATTTATGAACGCAGTATTAGAGCAAATCAGCAAAATCGGTATCGTACCGGTTGTAAAAATTGACAACGCAGCAGATGCACTTCCCCTGGCAAAGGCACTTTGCGCAGGCGGACTTCCCTGTGCAGAGGTTACTTTCCGTACCAGCGCAGCAGCAGAAGCTATTAAGATCATGACCGACAATTTCCCCAACATGTGTGTTGGTGCAGGTACTGTTCTGAACGCAGAGCAGGTTGACGCAGCAGTAGCAGCTGGCGCTAAGTTCATCGTAAGCCCCGGCTTAAATCCCAGAACCGTTAAGTATTGTGTAGAGAAGAACATCCCTATCACTCCCGGTACTTCAAGCCCCAGCGACATTGAGCAGGCTATCGAGCTTGGTCTGGATGTAGTTAAGTTCTTCCCCGCTGAGCAGTCCGGCGGTCTGGCTAAGATCAAGGCTATGGCAGCTCCTTATGTAAACATGAAGTTCATGCCTACCGGCGGTGTAAATGCTAAGAACCTGACTTCTTATCTTGACTTCCCTAAGATCATCGCTTGCGGTGGTTCCTGGATGGTTCCCGGCGACCTGATCAATGCAGGTGAGTGGGACAAGATCGAGCAGCTGACCAGAGAAGCAGTACAGACCATGCTGGGCTTCGAACTGGCTCATGTTGGTGTCAATGCTGAGAACGAGGAAGAGGCTGTTAAGGCTGCTAACCGTTTCGCATTCATCTTCGGTATGCCCGCTAAGGTTGGCAACAGCTCCGTATTCGCAGGTTCTGCTCTGGAAGTTATGAAGACTCCTTACCTGGGCAAGAACGGTCACATCGCTGTTAAGACCAACTACATCGAGAGAGCTGTCAACTACCTGAGCACTGTTCTGGGCGTTGAGTTCAACGAAGAGTCCGCTAAGAGAGATGCCAAGGGCAACCTGAAGGCTATCTACCTGAAAGAGGAGATCGGCGGCTTCGCAGTTCATCTGGTACAGAAATAAGTCATTGTAAATTTTAAGCCGTACGGTTGCAGCAACTGCATATTTCAGTTGCAGACGCGCTTCCGCTGTAATATAGCGATTACACATGGAATGAATATGATTTAGAACTACTAGGTTGGACGGTTGCGTGTTTCGACACGGACTCTAACCGACCGTCGGTACTTAGATGCTGTATTTTAGCATCTTATGTACCGCTACGGGAGGGCCGAAGCGAGAGAGTGGGTCCGTGACGGAATATGCAATCGGAACAACCGGAGATAATAGATAATTTTAATTTGAGAAAGGAATATACCAAAATGGCAAAAGTAATTACCATGGGTGAGATCATGCTGAGACTGTCCACCCCCAACAACGAGAAATTTATCCAGGCAGACGAGTTCGATGTAAACTACGGCGGCGGTGAAGCTAACGTAGCTGTATCTCTGGCTAACTATGGTCATGACGCTGAGTTCGTTACCGCAGTTCCCGACAACGAGATCGGTGAGTGCGCAGTAGCAGCTCTGAGAAAGTACAACGTAGAGACCAAGCACATCGCAAGATGCGGTGAGAGACTGGGTATCTACTATCTGGAGAGCGGTTCTTCCATGAGACCTTCCAAGGTTGTATACGATAGAGCACATTCCTCTATCTCTACCGCAACCGAGGCTGACTTCGATTTTGATGAGATCTTCGAAGGCGCTGACTGGTTCCATTTCACCGGTATTACCCCCGCTGTATCCGACGCTGCTGCAGAACTGACCGAGAAGGCTCTGATCGCTGCTAAGAAGCACGGCGTAAAGGTATCTGTAGACCTGAACTTCCGTAAGAAGCTGTGGAGCTCCGAGAAGGCTCAGAAGGTTATGACCAACCTGATGAAGTATGTTGATGTATGTATCGGTAACGAAGAAGATGCTGAGCTGGTACTTGGCTTCAAGCCCGGCGATACCGATGTTACCAGCGGTGAGCTGGAGTTGGCTGGTTACAAGTCCATCTTCGAGCAGATGGTTGACAAGTTCAACTTCGAGTACTGCGTATCCTCTCTGCGTGTAAGCCATTCCGCTTCCGATAACGGCTGGTCTGCCTGCATCTACTCCAGAGATACCAAGGAGTTCTATCACTCCAAAGAGTACAGCATCCATCCCATCGTTGACCGTGTAGGCGGCGGTGACTCCTTCGCAGGCGGCGTAATCTGCGGTATGCTGGATGGCAAGAACTTCAAGGATGCTCTCGAGTACGGCGTAGCTGCATCCGCTCTGAAGCACACCATCCCCGGCGACTTCAACCTGGTATCCAGAAAAGAAGTTGATACCCTGGCTGGCGGCGACGCTTCCGGACGTGTACAGAGATAATCTTCTGTAAACAGAATAGTGTAAAATAAAAGGACTCACCTGTGTGGAAACACGCAGGTGAGTTTTTTGTGCAAAAAGGGTTATGAAAAGTTTCAGATAGAAAATATATTACTTCATATATAGAATCAAGAAATATCTACTCCCAGTGTGTATACTATATTTAACAGGTTGGATATGAAGCATCCCACTTGTAGAATGTATTGTGAGTTTCATTCATGATACTGTATGTGAGGAGAAAATGAATGAGTACAGAAGTTTTAAAGGAGATTTTGGCTTATATAGATGAACATATTAATGAAAAAATCAGTTTGCTGGAACTGGCAGAAATGGCTGGTTATAGTCCATTCTATTTCAGTAAATTATTTTCAGAAATTATGGGCATGCCAATAACCGGGTACATTAGGATCAGAAAGCTGCAATATGCACTTGGTTCTTTGCTGGAGGATAGGAAAGTCCTTGATGTGTCGCTTATGTATGCATTTGATTCTCACGAAGGATTTACACGCTCATTTACACAATTGTTTGGTTCTACGCCAAGTAAGGTGAAAAAGTATCTTACTTCGTATAAGGTGCCAGAATATTGTGTGCCAGACATAGAAGGAAGGAGAATGCGTATGGGAGCAGATAAGGAAAGCTTAATGGATAATATGTATCAGATTGTTTATGAAGTGCTTAAAACGTCGTTTGAAGAGGCCGATGCAGGATTTTGCACGGAAATTAATATTACACTGTATGAGGATGGAAGAGTAAAGATAACTGATAATGGAAGAGGAATTCCTCTTTCACAAAATGAAAAGACAAATCAGCAGGTACTGGATAAAATACTTTCGGGCCATCCTATATCGAGTATAGAATATGCACAGATGGGTGATTTCGCGCAATGTGGCATGCAGGTGATAAATTCGTTATGCGAAAATTTGCGGATTAATGTGTATAGAGAGGGTAATTGTTATAGTCAGGACTATGTGAGGGGAATTGCCCAGCATGACGTGAATTGTCGTGAAATGGAACATCCATCTGGTACAGAAATAATATTCAAACCGGATAGTCTGATTTTTGGAGATAACAGGTTTTCAGTTGATATAATTAAGAAGTGGGTAGAAGAGAACAATGTGACAGGGGGAATTGTCCATGTAAAAAGGCAAAGTCATTACTATGATTTGTGATTGTTCCAGTATTAAAAAAGATATGAAATATTTTCTCCATTTTGCAATATTTTTAAAAATTATTGATTACTTTAATAATGCGGTATATACTAAAATCAAAAGTAAATATTTGCCGCTTGCTGATGGTGCGGGATAGAAATAATTCAGTTCGAATATAAAGCCACTTGCTATACAAGGGGGATAAAAATAGTATAGTTTGTAAATACTCCCCATCAGTATCCGCTGATGGGGAATTTTCTTGCCAAAACAGAAGAGATAGGATATACTTCTTACATAAACAATTCTTATAAGAATTCTATTGTCAGCGTAGGCTGATGTCGTCTATCGATTTTGCAGAGATTCCTGCGTATTTACCGGGCAGAAATTAAATTTATTAGACGATTTTTTAATGATTTTGAATACTGTTCAAAATATATGTAACTTGACAATACATCAAATTTGATGTAAACTAACCATAGTGTAAAAGGAGTGCACAAATGAATCGATCTTTTGTTGAAGTACCAATGTTTACCGCTAAGTGGCGGGAGTTAGGATTGACGGATGAAGATTTAAGAGAATTACAGAAAGTGTTATTACAGAATCCGAAAAAGGGGGATTCTATAGCAGGAACAGGTGGATTAAGAAAAATACGAATTCCCATGGAGAACAGAGGAAAAGGAAAACGTGGTGGAGCCAGAGTATTATATGTTGATGTGGAGATAAAAGAATTAATTTATTTTATCAATGTATATAGTAAGGATGAAAAAGACGACTTGTCAGAGGACGAGAAAAAGGCATTTAGAGCGGTTATTAAATTCTTGAAGGAGGAATGAACGTGAGCAATTTTTTTAATGAAACTATGCAGGGGTTATTGGAAGCTGCAGAAATTGCAAAAGGAAATATTCCATTAACAGAGCGGAAAAATATGCCGGCTCCCACGTTTTATGTCGCAGATAATGATAAAGAACTTGTAGATAAGATCGTTGAAATACGCAAGAAAGAAAAAATTTCACAGGCAGAACTCGCCGAAATGACAGAGAACTCCCAACAGGCTATTTCGAGATTTGAACAGAAAACACATAGTCCGTCAATGAAGCTATTTTTCAGCATTATAAACGCCTTGGGATATGAGGTGCAGCTTGTCAAAAAGTCAGCAGACAAAGGATAAAACAGAAGGTTTGAGGTTCTGGGTTGGAACCTCAAGCATATTACCATAAAAATTCGCTATTCAATACTCTAAAAATCAGAGAAATCTCTCAAAATTACCCCTAAAAATCTAAAAAACCAAGGAAGTTATATCCAATTTCTTACGGTACGAACCTCGGAAAGAGAATGGTAAGATGAAGTCACATTCAAAGAGGAGGTACACTCCAGTGAAAAAGGAAATGAGTAAAGCCAAAAAACGAGAATCCTTCAAGTTATTTCTCATGATCGTGCCGTTTCTCATACTGGTATTTTTATTTTCTTATTTTCCGCTGCATGGATGGATCTATGCATTGTATGACTACAGAGCACCTTTGAAATTATCCCAGTGTGAATTCGTGGGGCTGAAATGGTTCAAATCCCTGTTCAGCAATCCGACGCAGGTATCGCAGCTTTTGATCGTATTAAAAAATATGTTTGCCATGAGCCTGCTTGGAATTGCGACTTCCTTCCTGCCGGTGCTGTTCGCGGTCTTCTTAAATGAAGTAAAGTGCAAGCTCTGCAGGTTCCCGATGAATGGGGCGGCGGTACCTGGAAAGACGGTGTATCCGCACTGAATGTTAAGACCGTAGGTGTGGTTGACTGTGATGAAAGTACCGGTATGTGTTACAATTACCAGAGATGGGCAGATTATCAGAAGAGAACTGCAACCGCTCTGCAGGAAGACTGGTCCGCACACAATGACGGAGCTCTGTCCTCTATCGAATACATGAAAGATAATGATCTGCTGCTGGTATTACCCGGCACCAACTATGCAACTCCCGAGTATACCACTGACATCAGCACCATCAAGGAGCAGTGTAAGCAGGTCATCGTAGCAGAATCCTGGAAGATGATCTTCGCAAAGGATGATGCAGAGTTCGATGCTACACTGGCTGAGATGCAGAAAATGGTGAATGGTCTCGGATACGATCAGGTACTGGAAGTAGACCTGAACAATGCCGCTGATAAGGCAGCAGCCATCAAGGAATTACTGAAATAGTTGCAGGAGTTTTTCGATGATCCCTTATGAAAAATTAGACAAAATACCATACGGCGGTGACTACAATCCGGAGCAGTGGCCGGAAGAGATCTGGCAGGAAGATATGCGCCTGCTTCCGAAAGCCGGTGTGGATATAGTGACATTAAATGTATTCTCCTGGGCTGCATTGCAGCCCACGGAGGATATTTATGATTTTGCAAAACTGGATCAAATCATGGAAATGGTGACTGCCCATGGCATGAAGATCTGTATGGCTACTTCTACCGGGGCACATCCGGCGTGGATGGCGAGAAAATACCCGGACATTCTGCGGACAGAGTTTAATGGAACTCGCAGAAAATTCGGCGGAAGGCACAATTCCTGCCCCAACAGCCCCACTTATCGGAAGTATGTGGCAAGACTGGCGGAGAAGCTGGCGGAGCGCTATGGAAAGTATGACAATATCGTGGCATGGCATGTGTCCAACGAGTTTGGCGGAGAGTGCTATTGCGAACGGTGCAAACAGGCTTTCCGGGTCTGGCTTCGGGAAAAATACGGAACACTGGAAGCACTGAATCATGCGTGGAATACAGCATTCTGGGGACATACCTTTTATGACTGGGAGGAAATCGTGGTGCCGGATCTTCGGAGTGAGCATTTTGCCACAGAGCGGACCATGTTTCAGGGAATCTCGCTGGATTACCGGAGATTCCAGTCGGATGCCATGTTAGACTGTTATAAGCTGGAGCGGGATGAGATCAAAAAGGTGCTGCCGGAAGCGAAAGTGACGACGAACCTCATGGGATTCTATAAGCCTCTGGATTACTTCAAATGGGCGAAAGAGATGGACTTCGTATCCTGGGACAATTATCCCTCCAATGAGGATTCTTACACCCGGATTGCCATGGCACACGACCTGATGCGCGGAATCGGCGGCGGAGCTCCTTTTGCCCTGATGGAGCAGACCCCCAGTGTGACCAACTGGCTTCCGTATAATGCATTGAAGCGCCCCGGTGTTATGCGATTGTGGAGTATGCAGGCCATGGCCCATGGTGCGGATACGGTGATGTTTTTCCAGATGCGTCGTACGGTGGGTGCCTGTGAAAAGTATCACGGTGCGGTGATCGATCATGTGGGAACGGAAAATACCAGAGTATTCCGGGAAATCACGGCGCTGGGAGAGGAATTGAAGCATCTGGGAACGGATACCATGCAGATGAGGACCGAATCGAAGATCGGTATTTTCTTCGACTGGGATAACTGGTGGGCACTGGAATATTCCGCAGGTCCCAGTTGCGAACTGAAGTATCTGACGGAGGTGTTCCGGTATTATGACGCCCTGCGCAGAGAAGGCTTCGATGTGGATTTTGTATCGCCGGAAGACGATTTCGGTGGATACCGTCTGCTGATCGCTCCGGTCTGGTATATGGTTAAGGGAGATGCGGATGAGAAGATCCGGAAGTTCGTGAAAGAGGGCGGAAGATTCCTGACCACTTTTTTCAGTGGAATCGTACAGGAAAACGATCTGGTGACCCTCGGAGGCTATCCCGGAAAACTGCGTGATATCTTAGGTGTCTGTGTGGAAGAGCAGGATGCGCTGCCCCATGAGGTATCCAATTTCTTCGTCTATCGGGGAGAGAAATATCCGGCCATCTTACTCTGCGATCTGATGCATTTAGAAGGGGCAGATCAGCTGGATGAGAGCGGTTACGGTGAGGATTTCTATCAGGGAATGCCGGTGCTGACCTGTAATACTTACGGAGAAGGAAAGGCGTATTATGTGGCTACGGCTTCCGATGAGAAGTTCTACCGGAAGTTTTTGAACGATGTCTGCACGGAAGCGGGAATTCGGTCGGCATTGCAGGAGGTGCCGGATGGCGTGGAAGTCACCTCCAGAAGCAGAGGAACAGAGAGACTGTGGTATCTGCTGAATCATAACGAGACACCGGCAACGGTGCAGTTGCCGATCGCTACGAAAGATCTTCTGACAGGAGAAAAAAGAACTGCTGGGGAGATCACCCTGGCACCAAAGGATGTCGCGATCCTGAGGCGGATGCAATAATAGTCATATAGTAATTAAGAAATAAATAAGAGCTGTTTCCCGGGTGCGGGAGACGGCTCTTTTGGCATCTTATGAATGGGAAATTCAGCTTTCGCTGTATTTTTCTTCGCAGTATTTGCAGCGGTAGATTTCCTTTTTCTCATCGGAGAGGACGAATACGTGGGGCAGTCCCTGCTCGATAGAAGTGATGCATCTGGGATTACGGCATTTGATGACGTTTTTGATCTGTTTGGGAAGTACCAGTTCCTTTTTCTCTACGATCTCACCATTTTTGATTACGTTGACGGTGATGTTGTGGTCGATGAATGCCAGCACATCCAGATCTAGCATATTGATATCACATTCTACTTTCAGGATATCCTTTTTACCCATTTTTCCGCTGCGGGCATTTTTGATAATAGCAACGGTGCAGTCTAACTTATCCAGCTGAAGATGCTCATAGATAGAGAGACTTTTTCCGGCTTTGATATGGTCGAGGACGAAACCCTCTTCGATTTTTCCTACATTTAACATATTATTCTCCATTCTGCGGACGTATTTACGCCCTGCATGATTCCTATCATTTATTGCACTAGATTATCCGGGATTATGCCAGACCCAGTAAAGTCAGGATAAGGGCCATACGGACGTAGACACCGAACTGGGCCTGTTTGAAGTAAGCGGCTCTGGGATCGTCATCGACTTCCACGGAGATCTCGTTGACTCTGGGAAGGGGATGGAGTATCAGCATGTCGGGCTTTGCAAGTTCCATTTTTTCCTTGGTCAGTACATAGAAATCTTTCAGGCGGACGTAATCTTCTTCGTTGAAGAAGCGCTCCTTCTGGACACGGGTCATGTATAAGAGATCCAACTCGGGCATCACATCTTCCAGACGGATGACTTCCTGGAAAGGAATGCCCTTTTCCCGGAGCATGTCGGTGATATAATCCGGTACCTTCAGCTCTTCGGGAGAGATGAAGATGAACTTGATGCCTTCGTAACGCACCAGTGCATTGATCAGGGAGTGTACGGTACGACCGAATTTCAGATCACCGCACAGACCGATGGTAAAGTTGTTCAGGTCACCGTGGAGACTACGGATGGTCTGGAGGTCTGTCAGCGTCTGGGTGGGATGCTGATGTCCGCCGTCACCGGCATTGATCACGGGGATCAGGGATTTCTCTGCGGCTACCATGGGAGCGCCTTCTTTGGGATGACGCATAGCGCAGATGTCCGCATAGCAGGAGATGATGCGGATGGTATCGGATACACTTTCTCCCTTGGATGCGGAAGAGGAAGCAGCATCGGAGAAGCCGATGACTCTGCCGCCCAGGCGCGTCATGGCAGACTCGAAACTGAGTCTTGTACGGGTGCTGGGCTCGTAGAAGCAGGTGGCAAGGATCTTGCCGTCGCATTTGTGGGCGTATTTGGCGGGATCCTTCTCAATGTCGTCTGCCAGAGCGAACAGCTTGTCCAGTTCCTCAACAGAGAAGTCAAGTGGGTTCATCAAGTGTCTCATTTTATGGTATCCTCATTTCTGCGCCGTGTTATGGATAATTTAATTAGAAAAAGGAACGACACTGCCGCATCACAGCGCTCTTTACGGCAATGCAGGTGCAGCATGACCGCACCCTGACCAGAAAAAAGTCGAAGAGAAAAAACTCTTCGACTTTAAAATTACTGTTGATAAGATAACAGATCCGTTACGGGTTTCCGTTTGGGAGCAACGGGTGCTTCTGCGGGATAACCAATGGGGATCAGTGCGATCAGATCCTGATTTTCAGGAATCTCAAGGAGATCAGCAGCTTCCTGCTGATCGAAGATACCCATGATTACGGTGCCAAGACCCTGCTCGTAAGCAGCCAGGCAAAATGCTTCGCTGGCAACGCCGGCATCAAACATCTGCCATGCATCGCCACGTGCGGTGGTGAAGGAGCCGTCTCTCTCAAAACCGCTTCTGCCCTTGATCACGGTAACTGCAATGACCATGGGAGCGTTCTCCATGATCTTGCCATTATTGGGGAAAGAGGAAGTACATGCGGCAAGTTTCGCTTTCTTCTCGCCTTCCACAGCGATATAACGAACAATTTGTGTATGCTTCCAGCTGGGAGCATAAGAAGCTGTCTCTACGATCTGAGCCAAAAGCTCATGAGATACCGGCTGATCCGTGAACTGACGGATACTTCTGCGACCTGTGATACATTCTTTTGCGGTCATGTGTTTGTCCTCCTGTATTTTTGCATTTGTAATATAATAGCATTTCTGAGTATGAGAATCAAGCCGGAGAAAGTGAAAAAAGAGAGAAAATTTGTGGGAATACGACAGAAAGGTTTTGCATTCCGGGATAGGATATCATATAATGATGCAAAGAGATTTGTATCAAGGAAATCGGTTGTGTAAAAGCCGCTCCATCTGTAACAGGCAGATGGAGCGGAGAGGGTGCAAAGCAATTATAAGGAGGACACTATGTCTGTAGAATTTATAGAAAAGAAGTGCTGGTTATTTTTAGGATTACCTCTTACCTTTACCAAGTATATTATCAAAGAGGACATGATCACCATGGATACCGGGGTGTTCACCAAGGTGGAGAACGACTGCTATATGTATAAGGTACAGGATGTGGAGCATACGGCCAGCTTCTGGGAGAGAATTGTGGGACTTG
Organism: Lachnospiraceae bacterium UBA5895; assembly: GCA_002431915.1. GTDB lineage: Bacteria > Bacillota > Clostridia > Lachnospirales > Lachnospiraceae > Acetatifactor. Next base: position 10,888 of record DJEP01000022.1, read on the forward strand.
GAACCATTATTTGTTATACCGGTGATACCTCTCATCCCAAACTGATCATTGAGCATATCCGTAATTCCAAAGCTATCAAGGAATTCATTCTGAAGGAGTCGGAGGAAGCAAGATTGAAGCGCAGAACAGTGAACATGCTGGATATCGGTTCCGGTGACATCGGCGATCCTGACGATTTACAGTAGTAGAATAGTAGAAGCAGGAATGCGGAACATAGAGAATAAAGGCAAAAAGTAATAAAGGCAATAATACGAGACGGGACCTTCCGGGGTCCTGTCTTTTCGGGAGAAGAGATTTATGGAACTTGATATGACGAAGGGCAGCCCTTCCAAATTGATTGCAAAATTTATCATTCCTATTATTATAGGTAATATTTTTCAGCAGTTATACAGCATGGTGGATACCATTATTGTCGGACGGTTCGTTGGTGTGGATGCACTGGCGGCGGTAGGAGCCACCGGATCGGTGAGCTTTCTGATCATTGGTTTTACCCAGGGACTGACTACCGGTTTCACGGTGCTGACGGCGCAGCGATTTGGTGCCGGAGACAGAGAGGGCATGCGCAAAAGTATCGGAAGTGCAGCAATTCTGTCAGTCATCGTGACCATTGTGATGACGATGGTGAGTATGGTGAGCATGGATGGACTTTTACGGATGATGAACACGCCGGAAGATATTTTTGATATGACGAAAGAATATATCATGATCATCTGTGCGGGAATAGCCTGCAATGTTCTCTACAACCTGCTGGCAAGTATTCTGCGTGCCATCGGCAACAGTGTGGTGCCTCTGGTGCTGCTGGTCATTGCTTCGGTGACAAATATCGTGCTGGATTATGTACTGATCGTATACGGTCGTATGGGAGTGGGCGGCGCCGCTTATGCCACCATTATTTCCCAGGGACTGTCCGGTGTGCTGTGCCTGATCTACATTATTAAGCGTGTTCCCACACTGCATATCCGTCTGGAACATTGCAGACTGGAGAGCCAGTGTGTGAAGAACCAGCTGAGCGTGGGTATCCCCATGGCACTGCAGTTCTCCATCACAGCCATCGGTACTATTCTGGTACAGTCCGCACTGAATCTGTTAGGATCTACCGTGGTGGCATCCTATTCCGTATCCTGCAAGGTGGAACAGCTGGTAACGCAGCCCTTTGCAGCAATGGGCGTGACCATGGCAACTTACTGCGCACAGAACCGCGGTGTCAATGACCTGAACCGGATCCAGAAGGGCGTAAAAGTGGCAAATATCATGTCCGGTGTCTATGCGGTGATCGTCTACGGACTGGTATATCTGGCACTTCCTTATATTGTGCCGCTGTTTATCTCCGAACAGGTAGAGATGGTATGCGGTTATGCGAGAACCTATATTACGATCTGCGGCATGTTCTTTATTCCGCTGGGAATGATCTTCATCTTCCGAAATGCACTGCAGGGCTGTGGCTTTGGTTTCATCCCTATGATGGGCGGCGTTGTGGAACTGGTGAGCCGTGCTGTTATGGCTTTCGTAGCGGCACATCTGATGAGCTATGTGGGCGTGTGCTTCGCCAATGCCAGTGCATGGCTGACCGCGGGAATTTTCCTGTGGATCGCATATCATTTCCTGATGAAGAAGATGGTGCGGGACAAAAAGGTCCATGAGGAGCGTATGCTGGCAGATGCAATGCAGTGATGGTAACATAGATCAGTGAAGGATCTTTTCGAAAAACAACCCGGCCAAAAACCACCAGGGAGCATAATCCAGCCGGATGATCCGGTGGATGTGGAAACGGCTTTTCACATAATCCCAGGGACAGAGATTATGCTTCCACAGCAGGCACCCACTGAAATATTCCATCGTGAAGATCATTGTCATATAGAAGAGACCTCGTTTCAGACGGCTGATATGCAGCCGCTGAAATAGTCGCTTGAAGGGTGTCAGCAGGCAGGCGGAGCCGTAGATGGGGAACATCCACAGAGATGTATTGCCGGTAAGGCGCAGATCCCTGCGTTTCAGGGAATGCAGCGCGGTGAACAGGATCTCCATACACCAGCCGCACAGTCCGCAAAGCAGGAAGTTCCTGCCGAAGGTTTTAAAAGAGTTTGCGATGGATTTTGTTATTTTCATGGACTTAGTATATGAATTTTTCAACGTATGATACGGGAGAGAAGCTATGAACTATCAGGAAGCAATGGAATATATGGAAAAAGTGGGAACTTATGGCATTGTTCCGGGACTGGACAGCATCAGAGAGCTGTGCCGTAGACTGGGAAACCCGCAGGATGATTTAAAATTTGTACATATCGCGGGAACCAACGGAAAAGGTTCCACACTTGCCTATATTTCCAATATCTTACAAGCTGCCGGATACCGCGTAGGAAAATATATATCACCTGTTATTATTGATTATTGTGAAAAAATACAGATCGGAAAACAGAAGATCACCCATAAAGATCTGTGTGAAGGATTGGAAATTATCCGGGAACATTGCGAGGCAATGGTACAGGACGACTTCCATCACCCTACGCCTTTTGAAGTTGAGACGGCGCTGGCCTTTTGGTATTTCCGGGAGAAAAAGTGTGATATTGTCGTGCTGGAGACCGGTATGGGTGGCAGAGAGGATGCTACGAATCTAATCACCACCACACAGGTGGCAGTATTGGCGGCCATCGGCATGGATCACATGAAGTTTTTAGGAAATAGTCTGGAGGAGATCGCTGCGCATAAAGCGGGAATCTGTAAACCGGGATGCCGGGTAGTGTCCATGCGACAGAAAGAAGCGGCACAGAAAGTCGTGGAGCAGACGGCGGCAGAACTTGGATGTACCCTGACCATCGCGGATGTGGCACATGCTAAGCATGTAAAATACGGCTTGAAAAAGCAGACTTTTGATTATGGGAATTATAAAAAGCTTGAGATCACTCTTGCGGGAAAATTTCAGGTAGCCAATGCTGTGTTGGCAGTAGAAGCGGTACAGGCACTGGAAAAATGCGGTTATGAGATCAAAGAGAGTGCTATGCGGAAGGGACTGAAGGAGACCACCTGGACCGGACGACTGCAAATACTGGAAGAACACCCGTTATTTATTATTGACGGTGCGCACAACGAGGATGCAGCGGCAAAACTTGCGGATTCCATAGAATTCTATTTTACAAATAAAAGAATTATCTATATAATGGGAATGTTAAAGGACAAGGAAGTGGATCGTGTGATCGCATTGACGGAAAAGTATGCGGATCAGATTCTCACGGTGACACCTCCGGACAATCCGAGAGCTATGCACGCCTATGATCTGGCACAGGAGGTTGCTAAGGTACACCCTGATGTGACGGCGGTAGACAGTCTGGAAGAGGCGGTGGAACTCAGCCATCTGCTGGCAGGCAGGGACGATGTGATATTGTGCTTTGGATCTCTTTCGTATCTGGGAAGGATCCTGAAAATCATAGAGAAGAGACAGGCACAGAGGAATACACGGAAAGTGAAGCGGTGAAAATGGTAGATCAGAAGAAAGTACAGGAAGCGGTAAAGCTTTTACTGGAAGGAATCGGGGAGGATACCGAGAGAGAAGGACTGAAAGAGACACCGGAGCGGATCGGCAGGATGTATGAGGAGATCTGCGGCGGCATGGATCAGGATGCGGGAGAGCATCTGTCGAAAGTCTTTTCTGTAGACAATAACGAGATGGTGCTGGAGAAGGATATCACTTTTTATTCTATGTGTGAGCATCACCTGATGCCTTTTTACGGCAAGGCACATGTGGCGTATATTCCCAATGGTAAAGTCGTGGGACTGAGCAAGCTGGCGCGGACGGTGGAGGTCTATGCCAGAAGATTACAGATCCAGGAGCGGATGACGGCACAGATCGCAGACGATATTATGAAATATCTGGCACCCCGGGGAGTTATGGTAATGCTGGAAGCCGAGCACATGTGCATGACCATGCGCGGCATCAAAAAGCCCGGCAGCCAGACGGTCACCATGGTGACGAGAGGAGTCTTTGCAGAGAATAAGGAATTGCAGGACAGATTCTTACAGCTGGTGAACCGGTAGAGATCATGGATGTTGGGGGATGCTGTTAAGAAATCGTAACGATATGGGGAGACTCCTATGGATAGAATTGATAAGATATTAAATCACGATTTATTTTTATATCATTTAGGACGAAACAATGCGGCAGAAGCAGGCAGACGCTTCTGCCGTCATAGTATGGTACATTTTCTGGATGTAGCCAGGATCGGGACGATCATAGCGCTGGAGGAAGGGCTTAAGATCGACCGGGAATGGATCTATGCGGCGGCGCTGCTCCATGATTGCGGGAAGCACGAACAGTACGAGAACGGCACCCCACATGAGCAGGCAAGCGCCCGGATTGCACCGGAGATCCTTAAGGACTGCGGATTCGATGATGAAGAAACGGGTGTTATTGTAACGGCAATTTTCCGGCACAGAGATCCCGAGGCAGCGAAGGAGAAGAACTTAAACGGCATTCTGTACCGGGCGGACAAGGCAAGCCGTGCATGCTTTGCATGTGATGCGGAGAAGGATTGTAACTGGAAGGACGACAAGAAGAATCTGACGATCAGGTACTGAGTGCAACAGTCTGAACCGTGACATTCGCAAAGCTGTGCCCGGTACGGAAACATATCCGGGCACGAAAATAATACAAACATGGGGAGAAAACAAATGAAGATTGGCAACAGAGAGTTTCAGACCAAAGGACATACTTATGTAATGGGGATCCTGAATGTGACCCCGGATTCCTTTTCCGATGGGGGAAAGTGGAATGACAGAGACCGGGCACTGAAGCATGTGGAAGAAATGATCGCCGAGGGAATGGACGTTGTGGATATCGGTGGAGAATCCACCAGACCGGGGTATACCCTGTTATCCGACGAGGAGGAGATCGCCAGAGTCGTGCCCATGATCGAGGCAGTGAAGGCAAATTTTGATATTCCCATTTCCCTGGACACCTACAAAAGCGGTGTGGCAGAGGCGGGGATCCGTGCGGGTGCGGATCTTATCAACGATATCTGGGGATTGAAATATGATAAGCGTATGGCAGAGGTCATTGCCAAGAGTGGGCTGCCCTGTTGTCTGATGCACAACCGCAAGGAAGCGGATTATCGGGATTTTATGCAGGATGTGGCAGCAGATCTGGCAGATACGATCCACCTGGCGGAAGCGGCAGGAATCGCGGACGAGAATATCATCTTAGATCCCGGTGTGGGCTTCGGCAAGACTTATGAGAACAATCTGGAGATCATCAACTGCCTGGAAGAGTTGAATATGTTTGGCTATCCGTTACTGCTGGGATGCAGCCGTAAGTCTGTCATCGGACTGACACTGGATCTGCCGGTGACGGAGAGAGTGGAGGGGACGCTTGTGACCACCATGTTCGGTGTGCAGAAAGGATGCATGTTCGTCAGGGTGCATGATGTGAAGGAAAATGTCCGCACCATTAAAATGTGTGAAACTATTTTAAACAGCGGAAACTAAGAAGCTGCGAAACGAATCGGGAAAGGCGGAATCGGCAATGAGAAATGAAATTCAAAAGGATCAGATCCGTATTGAAGAACTGGAAGTATATGCGCATCACGGTGTGTATCCGGAAGAAAATGAAAAAGGACAGCATTTTTACGTGAATGCTACTTTGTATACCAATACCCGTCCGGCGGGACTGGCGGATGAACTGAACCTTTCCACCAATTACGGGGAGGTCTGTCAGTTTATCACGGATTTCATGCAGCAGCATACCTTTCAGCTGATCGAAACGGTGGCAGAGCGGACGGCATATGAAGTGCTGCAGCATTTTCCGCTGGTACAGGGACTGGATCTGGAGATCCGCAAGCCCGATGCACCGATTCCACTGCCCTTTGGCAGTGTGTCTGTGGCAATCCACAGAGAATGGCATGAGGCTTATATTGCCGTGGGTTCCAATATGGGTGACAGCAGAGAGCATATTGCGCAGGCGCTGGGACAGCTGGAGAAGCATAAGGATATTCAGGTTACGAAGGTATCGGAATTATTAGAGACATTGCCCTACGGTGGTGTGGAGCAGGATAACTTTGCAAACGGAATGTTTGAGATCCGGACATTATTGACACCGGAAGAACTGTTGCGGGAATTGCATAGAATCGAAGCTTCCGAAGGAAGAGAACGCAAAATTCACTGGGGACCCCGGACGCTGGATCTGGATATTATTTTCTATGATGATCTGATCTACAGCTCGGAGGATCTGGTGATTCCCCATATAGATATGGAGAACCGTTATTTTGTGCTGAAGCCTTTGTGTGAACTGGCACCGAACTTCCGCCATCCCATCACACACAAGACTGTAACACAGATGTTGTCGGAGCTCCCCGTGGATCTTACGGAAGGAAACGAAGCGTAAAGCGGGCACAGAGACCGATGAACAATCCGGTTACCAGACCGCTTAATAGTAAAAACGGCAGATAGACAAGCACGGCGGGAACGGAAGTCAGTAAAAACGCAACCCCGATCTGCCCCAGATTATGGAAGACAGCCCCGGTCATACTTGCAAGGAACAGGTAATGACCGTGTAATAATTGCTTTACAAACACCATGGCAAGCAGGCACAGGAGACCACCAGACAGGCTGTACAGGAGACTGATGGTCTGACCGAAGAACAGGGTCGCTAAAAGGATCCGCACCAGAAGCACGAAAAAGGCGTCTTTTGCGGAATATTTCCATAGAACAACAAGCGTTATTATATTAGCAAGCCCCAGTTTGATGCCCGGGATAGGGACGATGGGGGGCAGGGCGCTTTCCACAGCATACAGAGCCAGTGCAATGGCGGCTAACAGGGAAAGCGTCGTCAGTTTTTTGGTAGTTATGGGTGGTTTCATTATGATCTCCGTGCTTTTCGCAATTCGTAAACGTTCCGGCGTTTTAGAGCCGTGTGCTTTAATATCTTATCAATAGGTTACTCCGTCGGGAATAAATGTCGTGTTATCCGGTGTGGTTGCCTCTTCTCTGACCCGGATCACCAGCCGATTGGGCAGACAAGTGATGGGGAGCAGGGAGGTGCTGATAAATCCCTGATGCACGCAGATCTGATCCGGACAGGAGGCGGAGACGATGGCAATGCTGCCCGGACGGACGCAGACGGTATTCGTTGCATCGTTCTCTCCGGGAACATCAAAAGTATATTCACCGATCACTGTGTCCAGCCGGATGGTCTGCAATAATTCCCCATTCTGATAGAGGTCGGCATAGAGAGCCTGACCGTTCCCTGGGGAACTGTGAGAGACCAAATAGATCCGGAGCCCGCATAGGATGGCTATTGCGAGCAGAACTGCTGTAAGTAGAACCGCTTTTTTTCGATCGTTCATGGAAACATTCATAGGAATAAGGAACTCCTTTCGATGAGAACAGTATAACAAAAGGAATGTAAAAAATGAAGAAGTATTTGAAAACGTCCCGGGCGGTGTGCTGGGCAGCACTTTTTACAATGATCCCCGCGCTTTTCCTGGGAGGCTGCGGACAGCAGACCAAATGCGAAAAAAGTATAGACACTGCAATGGGAACCGTCATTTCCCAGACCGTTTATGTGACCGGAAATTCTGCAGCAACAATGAACGGTAAAACAGGCGCTAAAATAACAGATGATGTTTTACAAAAACTAAATGAACTGGAGCAGGAAGAACTTTCCTGGCGCCTGGAGAGTGCGGAAGTGGCTCGTATCAATGCAGCCGCCGGAGAAGGACAGATACAGGTTTCCTCTGCGATGGCAGGCTGGCTGGAACGGTGCCTACAGATCTCGGAACAGACAGGTGGTGCTTTTGATGTGAGCATTGGTCAGCTCAGCCGACTGTGGGATATTGATACCTGGGCGGCTGACGATGATCCGCAGAACTATGAACTGCCAGAGAAGGAGAAAATCGCACAGGCACTTGCTACGTCAGGCTGGCAGAAGATTGGACTGGAACAGCAGGCTGTCGGAGCCCTGGTGAGTATCCCCGCAGAAATGCAGTTGGATCTGGGTGCCGTAGGCAAAGGTGTGGCATTGGATGAGATTCATGAGACGCTGGAAGCTCATCCGGAGGTGAGCGGTGCGGTGATCTCTGTGGGAGGCAGCATCCTGACATATGGAAGCAAACCGGAGGGCGGAGCCTGGCAGATCGCGGTGACAGATCCGCTGGATCCCTCGCAAAGTGTGGGAATTCTCACGTTGGATGGAGGGTACTGTGTATCCACCTCGGGAGACTATGAGCGATATGTGGAAGTGGATGGTGTCAGATATCATCATATACTGGATCCCCGGACCGGATCCCCTGCACGCAGCAATGTATCGGGGGTTACCATTGTGACGAAGGATGGTTTCTTAAGCGATGCGTTGTCTACCGCCTGCTTTGTATTAGGATCGGAGGAAGGGCAGAAACTTCTGGAAAAATACGATGCGGAGGCATTGTTCATCGATCATGAGAGAACGATTACCATGACGGAAGGTATGCAACAATATTTCCATTTGTCGAATTCACAGAAATAGTGTATAGTAAATATAGTTAATCGTGAATAACCACAGTTTTTCTGTAAACAGAGGATAGCAATGGAGAATAAAGAAAATAAAATGGAAGAGAAGAATAATTATTTGTCCGCAGATCCGGCGACCATAAGACAGATCGATGAGAAGATGCCGCCGGAAGAGGAATTGCAGGATCTGGCAGAATTTTTTAAAGTATTTGGAGATGCTACAAGACTGAAGATCTTGTCGGTGCTGCTGTGCTCCGAAATGTGTGTGTATGACATAGCCACTCTGCTTGGTATGTCCCAGTCTGCTATTTCCCATCAGTTACGGGTATTGAAGCAGATGGATCTGGTGAAGAACCGCAGGGACGGCAAGACCATTTTCTATGCGCTGGCGGATGATCATATCATCACGATTCTGAATCAGGGTCTGAATCATATTGAGGAAGGTTAAAAAGAGCCGCAGGCGAAAAGTCTGCGGCTCTTGCTGGCTGTCATTACAATTACTTTTTCAGTGCATCCAGTGCAGCCTCACTGGCTCCGTCAAAGCTGCTGTATGTCCATGTCCCCAGGGGAGAGTGATACCAGAAAGAATCATCTCCGAACATCTGGAAGTAGACATACTGGGATGTCATATTGATGGCGGTATAATTGCCCTCGGCAATGACCCAGGAATCACTTCCGTCATCCCGCATGCATTTCAGGCATGCCTCTTCACTGTTTACCTGATAGTACACATAGCCGTAACCAACATTGAAGCAGTCGATCCTCTCTTCCGTCAGGACTTCCACTTCATTCCGGGACAGGGAATAACGGCAGAGTCTGTAATTATTTTCCACATCCATATAGTAGATATAGTCACCCTGTGCGATGGGGTACCACAGATTGCCGTCCCATATGGTGGAGGAAGTGTCTGTAGCGGTATTCAACGCATAGAGATAATGATTCTCCTGGGTACCGTTGTAATAGATGGTACCGTTCACGGCGCAGGCGGGATTGATCTCGTAATCTGCCAGATCTGTTTTGTCGGATTTGTCGATCCTCATGCGATAAAATAAAGGTCCGTTATCATCCACAGTCATAATATAGAGGTTACTTCCCACCAGCTGGGCGGAAACAATGGGATCCCGGGTAAGTCCTGTCACATCCGTACCGTTTAATTTACAGCGGTTGAAGGAACGCACAGCCCGCAGGGAACCGATTCCGGCATCTCCCGAAGCACCGGTCTGGTAATAGTAGAGGTATTTTCCTCCGGCTAAAATATTTTCCGCGGAAGCACTGCCTAATTTTTGGATATTCTGCTCTGAAGGATCCATGGAGTACAGGGTGTTGCTGTCGTAAGCATTGGCAAAATACACTTTCCCATCGTACTCGCAGAAGTAACCGGAATTGTTCAGATTCCCCGCGGTGTTGCCCACCGTCTCAGGGGAATTATCCGGGATCCGGTCGCCCACGATGGCAAGTGCTCCGATGACGATCGCGAACAGAAGAAAAGGAATTAAAATGAACAAGGCTTTTTTATCTTTCATAAGTAATCCTTCTTTATACATAAATATGTAAAAATGAAATGTAAAGTTTTTGTAATATCTAATATTATACCTTGGTTCTTGCTTGCTAACAAGAAAAAAGTGAGATAAAATGTAACTATTCAGAGCCATGTAAAGATTATCAAATGAGCGTCGAATGCTTGCATTCGTAAGAGCAATTGATAATCTTTATAGGGCGAAGTAACCACATGAGCAAAAGAAAAGCCTCGCAGAGGCGGTTTTGCGAATGGGGTTCTGAATAGTTACAAGGAGTTAAGGAGAACAGCATGGATTTAGCACAGTTAAGACAACAGATCGACACCATCGACAGGCAGATCGTGGATCTCTATGAGGAGCGCATGGATGTCTGTAAGCAGGTGGCGGAATATAAAATAGAGACCGGGAAAAAGGTATTCGACAAGCAGCGGGAGCAGGAGAAAATTGCCGGAGTCAAGGCACTGACACACAACGATTTCAACAGTCACGGCGTTGAGGAACTGTTTGAACAGATCATGTCTATGAGCAGAAAGCTGCAGTACCAGCTTTTAGCAGCTCACGGCAGTGAGGGCAGACTACCCTTCATCGGTGTGGACGAACTGGAGACCGAGTGTGCCAGAGTGGTCTATCAGGGTGCGGAGGGATCTTATTCCCAGGCGGCTATGCGCAAGTTTTTCGGAGAAAATGTAAACTCTTTTCATGTAGAGTCCTTCCGGGATGCCATGAGTGCCATTGACGAGGGCAGCGCGGATTTTGCAGTTCTTCCCATTGAAAATTCCACTGCAGGAATCGTTAATGAGATCTATGATCTGCTGGTGGAATTCGAAAATTATATCGTAGGAGAGCAGGTCATTCCCATCGAACACTGCCTGCTGGCACTGCCCGGGACAAAAATGGAGGAAATCAAAAGAGTCTATTCCCATCCCCAGTCTCTGATGCAGAGCGCCAGATACCTCTCTGACCATGACTGGCAGCAGATCAGTATGCAGAATAATGCATTTGCAGCATTAAAGGTAGCAAAAGAAAAGGATAAAACGCAGGCGGCCATCGCCAGCGAATATGCGGGTCAGACCTACGGACTGGAGATACTGGAAAAAGGTATCAATGATTCCGACAGCAATTCCACCCGTTTTATCATTGTGACGAACCAGAAGATTTTCCGCAAAAATGCAAACAAGATCAGTCTGTGTCTGGAGATTCCCCACGAGAGCGGATCCCTGTACCACATTCTGTCCCATTTTATCTACAACAATCTGAACATGACCAAGATCGAGAGCCGCCCGATTCCCGACCGGAACTGGGAGTACCGATTCTTCATTGATTTCGAGGGAAACCTTTCGGACAGCGCAGTGAAAAACGCATTGCGGGGACTGCGGGAAGAGACCCGGAGCATGAAGATTCTGGGCAATTATTAGGCATAATAACTATTCAGAAACCCATTGGCTCTGAATAGTTAAAACATATAAAACAAGAAGGTTAGACATATGAGAGAAAAAGAACTGATCGTATACCGTGATTTTGAGGACGGCGAGCTGTTGTATGACATGGCGTTCCTCATGTCCCATTACGATGACGAATATTACAATACGGAAGATATGGCGGCATTATTTTACGAGTGCATCCATGACCTGATCGACCTGGCAGGCAATTACGGTTTCCACGGGAATCTGTGGCACTGCTATCTGGCAAATCTTCTGGTGAACAACGAGAACAGCTACAGCTGCGGCTGCGAGATCCGCGGGGAAATCGTCGGTTCCATCAACGATGCGGCGCTGCACGACATCCGCATTTTCAAGGAATTCTATGATTTTGATTTTGCTCCAATGATGGAGACTCTGAAGGTGCCGGAATTTTCCCTGATTGAAAATTATGCCAGCAGCATGCAGGAGAGTAAGGTCTACAACAAGCGGATCTGTGCCCGCATCTGTGAACTGGCGGAGAAGTTCTGCGCCGACGGCACCCCGGAGGAGATGAAAGCTACCCTGACCCAGTTCTACAAGGAATACGGCGTGGGCAAATTCGGTCTGCATAAATCCTTCCGTATCACCCATGATGAAGAGGGCGTACATATCGTTCCTATCTTAAATATTGCCCATGTGAAGCTGGATGACCTGGTGGGCTACGAGACCCCGAAAAAGAAACTGGTGGATAACACCGAGGCTTTTGTAAACGGCAAAAAAGCCAATAACTGCCTGCTGTTCGGCGATGCGGGGACCGGTAAATCTTCCAGCATCAAGGCAATCGCCAACGAATATTATGACAGGGGTCTGCGTATCATCGAGGTCTACAAGCACCAGTTCCAGGACCTGAACACCGTGATCAGTCAGATCAAGAACCGCAATTACAAATTTATCATTTACATGGATGATTTGAGCTTCGAAGAATTCGAGATCGAATACAAATATTTAAAGGCTGTCATCGAGGGCGGACTGGAGAAAAAGCCGGAGAATGTCCTGATCTATGCCACCTCCAACCGTCGACACCTCATTCGTGAGAACTACAGCGACAAGGAGGAGACCAGAGAGGATATGCACACCAGCGATACCGTACAGGAGAAACTGTCGCTGGTATACCGTTTCGGCGTGACCATTTATTTCGGTGCTCCCAACAAAAAGGAATTCCAGAATATCGTAAAGACTCTGGCGGATCGTTATCATGTGGAGATACCGGAAGAGGAGCTTTTGCTGGAAGCCAATAAATGGGAGCTGTCCCACGGCGGACTGTCCGGAAGAAGCGCCCAGCAGTTCATTGATTACCTGTTAGGGCAGAAGGCATAAAACTTCCCTGAAATTACATACAACAGAACAGTTACAGGATAGTGTTGCAAAAGGAGAAAAATATGAGTGTAAAAACTTTCGCTGCCATTGATGTGGGCAGTTTTGAACTCACCATGAAAATATTTGATCTCTCCGGGAAAAATACCATGCGAGAGATCGACTGTATCCGTCAGCGGATCGACCTTGGATCGGACACCTATGCCAGCGGGAAGATCAGCAATGAGAAAATCGATGATCTGTGTCATACGCTGAAGGAATTCTCGCAGATCATGGAATCCTATAAGGTGACTGCCTATAAAGCCTACGGCACCAGTGCCATCCGGGAGACGGAGAATACCCTGATCCTGCAGGATCAGATTGAACAGCGCACCGGTATCCGGATGGAGACTTTGAGTAACTCCGAGCAGCGTTTCCTGGACTACAAGTCCATTGCTTCCAAGGGGGAGACTTTCCGCAGAATTATCGAGGAAAAAACGGCAATCCTGGACATCGGCGGCGGTAGTATCCAAATTTCCCTGTTTGACAAGGATACGCTGGTATCGACCCAAAACTTACGCCTTGGTGTATTACGTTTGCAGGAACTGCTGAATCATCTGAACGCGGGCAGCACCCAGATGGAGCGCCTGGTGGACGAACTTGCCACGGCGCAGCTGGATGATTATAAGAAGCTGTACCTCAAGGACCGTGAGATCAAAAATATCATTATTGTGGACGATTACCTGTCTCCCTGGGCGGTACGCAAGGCTCATGAGCGGGGAGAAGTCAATGCTGTCGTGGATCGCAAGGCATTTTCCCAGCTGATGGAAGCTCTTCGTACCAAAGGTACCACGGAGCTGGCCAAGCGGATGGATATTGCGGAGGAAAAAGTGCCGTTGGTATACATCAGTGCCATTCTCACCAGACGAATCGCAGAACTGATGGGAGCGGAACAGGTCTGGGCACCGGGCGTAACGCTATGCGACGGTATTGCCTACGAGTATGCGGAGCAGAATAAAATGTTTCGGGGCGAGCATGATTTTGCAGAGGATATTATCGCCTGTGCAATGAATATCAGCAAGCGTTACAACGGCAGCAGCAAGAGAGCGGATACCCTGGAGCATATCACGACCACGATCTTTGACAGCATGAAAAAAGTGCATGGCATGGGGCAGAGAGAACGCCTGTATCTGCGGCTTGCCGCTATTTTGCACGACTGTGGAAAATACATCAGCCTGATCAATACCGGTGAGGCTTCCTATGACATTATCATGGCGACGGAAATGATTGGATTGTCCCATATGGAGCGGGAGATCGTGGCAAATGTGGTGCGCTTTAACCACAGCGATTTCGTCTATTACGGGCAGGCACAGGAACGCCCCATGGGATTAGACAAGGAGAGCTACTTAACGGTTGCCAAGCTGACCGCCATCTTACGTCTGGCGAACAGCTTAGACCGCAGCCACAAGCAGAAAATGAAGGGCGTCAAGGCCGTTTTACAGGACAACGAACTGATTCTGAAGGTGGACACCCAGGAAGATATCACGCTGGAAAAGGGATTCTTCCAGACCAGCACGGAATTTTTCAAAGAAGTATACAGCATCACACCGGTGATCCGGCAGAAGAAGAAATTTTAAGGGAGGCAACAGGACAATATGGAAATTAATTTCAGTGATCCCAAATATTATACCAACCGGGAACTCAGCTGGGTGCTGTTTGACCATAGAGTGTTGAATGAAGCCAGAGATAAGAGTATTCCTCTGTTTGAACGGTTGAAATTTTTAAGCATTACGGCATCGAATCTGGATGAATTCTTCATGATCCGTGTGGCATCCTTAAAAGATATGGAAAATGCCGGTTATACCAAAAAAGATATTGCGGGCATGACTCCCACAGACCAGTTGAAAGCGCTGCATGTGGCGATCCATGAACTGGTGGATCTGCAATATTCCACCTATAACCGTTCCCTGCTTCCGCTTTTGGAGAAAAACGGACTGCATATCATCAGGGAGTATGAGCAGCTGACAGCGGAGGAAGCTGCGTACGTGGATCAGTATTTTCAGGAAAACGTGTATCCCGTGCTGACCCCCATGGCCGTGGATTCTTCCAGACCGTTCCCTCTGATCCGCAACAAGTCGCTGAACATCGGAGCCATGGTGCGGAAGAAGAACAGCGACGAAGAGTTGGAATTCGCTACGGTGCAGGTGCCCAGTGTCTTAAGCCGCGTGGTACGGATTCCTTCCAAGGGCAAGAACTGCAAAATTATTCTGCTGGAAGAGATCATCGAGCGGAATATGGATAAACTGTTCTTAAATTATGATATCGTCTGTGCACATCCTTTCCGGATCATGCGTAATGCTGACTTAAGCATTGACGAGGATGAGGCGGCAGATCTGCTGAAAGAGATTGAGAAGCAGCTGAAGAAACGTCAGTGGGGCGAAGCCATCCGCCTGGAAGTGGAAAGCGGTATGGATAAGCGGCTGCTGAAGATCATTAAAAAAGAACTCAACATTGAGACACAGAATATTTATGAAATCGACGGCCCCTTAGATCTGACCGTATTGATGAAAATCTACGGACTGGACGGTTTTGACCATCTGAAGACGCCGAAGTATGAACCTCAGCAGTCCCCGGCGCTTCCCACAGGCTGCAATATTTTCGAAGAGATCCGCAAGGGTGATATTCTGTTACATCATCCGTTCCAGAGCTTTACACCGGTGGTGGATTTCATCCGTCAGGCGGCGAGAGATCCGGAAGTATTGGCAATCAAGCAGACATTGTATCGTGTCAGCGGCAATTCGCCGATTATCGCGGCACTGGCACAGGCGGCTGAGAACGGCAAGCAGGTTACGGTACTGGTGGAACTGAAAGCCCGTTTCGATGAGGAAAATAATATTGTCTGGGCGAGAATGCTGGAGAAGGCCGGCTGTCATGTTATCTACGGACTGGTGGGTCTGAAGACCCATTCCAAGATTACACTGGTGGTCCGCAGAGAAGAGGACGGCATCCGCAGATATGTCCATCTGGGCACCGGTAACTACAACGATGCTACGGCGAAGCTGTATACGGATGTGGGTATGCTGACCTGTGCGGAGCGCATCGGCGAGGATGCCACGGCAGTATTCAACATGCTCTCCGGTTATTCGGAGCCTCTGTTCTGGAACAAACTGGCACTGGCACCGCTGTGGCTGAAGGATAAGTTCCTGCATCTGATCGAGCGGGAGAAAAATTATGCACTGGAGGGCAAGAATGCCCATATCATTGCGAAGATGAACTCTCTCTGCGATAAGGATATTATCCGTGCCCTGTATGAAGCAAGTGCGGCAGGCGTGAAGATCGAACTGATCGTCAGAGGTATCTGCTGTCTGAAAGTGGGAATCCCGGGAGTCAGCGAGAACATCAGTGTCCGTTCCATCGTCGGCAATTTCCTGGAGCACAGCCGCATTTTCTATTTTGCCAACGATGACCATTATGAGATTTACTGCGGAAGCGCGGACTGGATGCCCCGTAACCTGGAGCGCCGTGTGGAGATCCTGTTCCCGGTGGACCGCCCGGAACTGAAAGAGGAATTGTTACATATCCTTAACAGCCAGCTGAAGGATAATGTGAAGGCATCTATTTTACAGCCTGACGGCGGCTATGTGAAGCAGGACAAGAGAGGAAAGCAGCTGTTCAATTCTCAGGATGCTTTCTGTCTGGAAGCCATTCAAAAAGCAAAGGAGGCTGCGGGAGAGTCTGCCATTGAGAGCAGGACTTTTATCCCGGAGACACATCATGAATAAAAAGATCATACTGGCATCCGCCTCCCCCAGGAGACGGGAGCTTCTGACCAAGATCGGTCTTGATTTTGAGGTCGTGGTCAGCAAGACCGAGGAGAAGATCACCTCCACCGATCCTGCAAAGGTGGTGGAGGAACTGTCGGCGCAGAAGGCGGAAGCCGTGTGGGAGAAGCTTGTCTGCGGTGCCCGTGATGCAGCGCAGGGTTCGATTACCGGCGGCAGACGACCGGACGAGGTCTCCGATGTCTGTGATACAGCGCGGGAGTGCAGAGAAAGTACGATGTCAGACACCATTGTGCTGGGAGCCGACACGGTGGTTGTCTGCGATGGTAAAATCCTTGGCAAGCCTGTGGACATCGAAAATGCCGTCGGCATGCTTACCATGCTGCAGGGCAGAGCCCATGAAGTATATACGGGAGTGACGGTTGTTTACGGGGAAAACGGGGAGAAAAAGGCACTGACCTTCCATGAGAAGACTGTTGTGCATTTCTGCCCCATGACGGAGGAACAGATCCGGGAATATGTGGCTACCGGGGATCCCATGGACAAGGCGGGATCCTACGGCATTCAGGGAATCTGCGCCCGGTATATCCGTGGCATCGAAGGAGATTACAATAATGTGGTAGGACTTCCGGCGGGGAGAGTCTATCAGGAACTGCATGGACTGGGTTTAGTGTAGGAGAACAAGAATGAAGAAAGCAGCAATTTTTGATCTGGACGGAACTTTATCCGATTCCATTATGAGCATGAAATACAGCGGAGACAAGACCATGGCGGAATTCGGCTATGGTCCTTTCTCCGTGCAGGATTACAAATATTTTGTAGGTGACGGCGCTGCCAATCTGGTGAAGCGTGCGCTGATCAAGGGCGGAGATACCGGTCTGACCCATTTTGAGGCAGCCTATGCCAGATACAAAGAGATCTTTCAGGCGAACTGCATGTATCAGGTGAAGCCTTATGAAGGAATCCCGGAACTGCTGGAAGAGTTGAAGAAACGTGGGATGAAGATCGCGGTACTTTCCAACAAGCCTCACCATGCCGCCGTGGATGTCATCGAGAGCCTGTTCGGAAAGGGCTATTTTGACGTAGTGCAGGGACAGGTGGACGGCGTGCCCATCAAGCCCGATCCCGCCGGAGTCTTCCGGATATTAGATCAGTTCGGTCTCACCGCGGACGAAGTGCTCTACATGGGAGACACCGCCACAGACATGAAGACAGGCAAGACTGCCGGTGCCTTCACCGTAGGTGTCCTCTGGGGATTCCGTGACCGTGCGGAGTTGGAAGAAAGCCACGCCGATGCCATTATCGCCCATCCGCTGGAACTGTTGAATTATTGTGAATAATGTGATTTAGAAGATATGGCTTCTATGCCCAGACTTTTTAAAACGCTGGGGTATAGAAGCCATTTTATGCTATTTATACCCTGTGGCGGGAGGTTCGAGGGTATAAAACCTCCTTTGTGTTGTGCATACCCTCCCTACACATATGTAGATTCAGGAAAAGGAATAATATCTTCATTTTGGTCGTACACTGACGAATATAAACAGTGAAAAAATAACCGATTGACGTAAGCAACCATCCATATTATTATGAGAATAAATAAGATATTTTCGTAAGAATTTGGAGGTAATAGTATGCGTGAGTATGATGATGCGGTACTGGAATGCTTCCTGGACAAACAACTCCAGCTTTTTCCGGAAGCCGTGGCAGAGACACTGGATGAAGCAGAAGATTTTCTGGAAGAGTGCATGGCAGTCGTGGTAGATTCCGTGGATGATGTCATCGAATATTTCGATGAAGCCGGCATGGATGTGGATGGTGCTGTGGATGATGAGATTCTGGAAGCAGATGAAGTATTTGATATTGGAGATGGCAGATACCTGATCGTAGAAGCGTAAACCGTGAACAGAAAATGGAATGAATGGAAGCTCTCCGGCATATATATGTTGGAGGGCTTCTATTGTATTTAATGCTTTTATTTTTCTCTTCCCCATTCGCCGGGAATGCGTTATAATGAACTGATAGACTTTTTACAGAAAGGTATGGTAAGGAAAATGTTAGAAGGACAAAAATGTCTGGTCATCGGTTCCGGCATCAGTGGGATCGGTGCAGTGGCTTTATTGGAAAAATACAACGTAGACGTAGTTCTGTATGACAGCAGTGATAAATTGACAAAGGAAGATCTGGAGGCGAAGCTTCCGGAGGGAAGCAGGGCGGTATGCATCGCCGGAGAACTTCCTGAAAATGTGGAGCTGAGTATTCAGGCAACAGTCTTAAGCCCGGGAGTACCTACGGATATTCCTCTGGTGAACCGTATGAGAGACCGCGGCGTACAGATCTTAGGCGAGATCGAACTGGGATTCCTTGCGGAGCAGGGCAGAGTGATCGCTATCACCGGTACCAACGGCAAGACGACGACTACCACACTGACCGGCGAGATCATGAAGGCTCATTTCGGCAAGGAGAAGACTTTTGTCGTAGGCAATATCGGTAACCCTTATACCCTGGAAGTATCAGGGACTTCCGAGGACAGTGTCACCGTGGGAGAGATCAGTTCCTTCCAGTTAGAGACCATACATACATTTCATCCGGTGGTATCGGCAATCCTGAATATTACACCGGATCACCTGAACAGACATCATACCATGGAAAACTATGTGGCAGCCAAGGAAGCAGTGGCTTCCCAGCAGACGAAAGCAGACATCTGTGTGCTGAATTATGACAATGATTACACCAAAGATTTCGCCGGAAGATGTCCTGCCACCCCGGTACTGTTCTCCTCCCATCACGAGCTGGAGAACGGGTATTTCCTGCGGGGAGACAAGATCATCAAGAGCGTAAACGGCGAAGAGCACGAGCTGATGGACATTCATAAAGACATGAATCTGGTAGGCTTATGTAATGTAGAAAATGTGATGGCAGCCATCGCCATTGCAGAGGGCATGCAGGTGCCTATGGAGACGATTCTTAATGTGATCCGCGGATTCCATGCGGTGGAGCACAGAATTGAGTTCGTAGCCACCAAGGGCGGTGTGGACTATTACAACGATTCCAAGGGAACCAATCCCGATGCCGCTATCCAGGGCATCAAAGCCATGAGCAAGCCTACGGTCCTCATCGGTGGTGGTTATGACAAGCAGAGCGAGTATGACGAATGGATTGACAGCTTTGACGACAAGGTAAAATGCCTCGTCCTCATCGGACAGACCAGAGAGAAGATCGCCGAGTGTGCCAAAAAGCACGGTTTTGATAAGATCCGGTTTGCGGATACCTATGACGAATGCCTGAAGCTGTGTACCGAATTGGCAGAGCCGGGAGATGCGGTTCTTCTGTCTCCGGCATGTGCAAGCTGGGGCATGTTCCCGAACTATGAGGTCAGAGGACAGCTTTTCAAGGAATACGTCCGTGGACTGGCTGATTAAGTAGTAATAAGTAATAATGTATAGAAGTAAGGAGTAAAAGCAGGCATGGCAGAAGCTCGCAGAAGACGTAAAAAGAAACAACAATCGGAATACTTTTTTGACTACAGTCTGCTTTTCATTGTGCTGTTTTTACTGGGATTCGGTCTGATCATGATCTATTCCGCCAGCTCCTATGAGGCTTATGATACTTATGGAGATGCAGCTTACTATATGAAGAAACAGCTCGTCGCCAACATCATCGGACTGGTATTCATGATCATCATTGCCAATATTCCATATACATTCTGGGAGAGGTTCGCAACGCTGGGTTATGTGGTCTCCATGGTACTGATCTTCCTGGTACTGACACCGTTAGGTATCAGTTCCCATGGTGCGAGACGATGGATCGGTATTCCCCATACGGGATTTAACTTACAGCCTGCGGAGGTGGCAAAGCTGTGCATGATCCTGTTTCTGGCAAGCCTGGTATGCAAGATGGGCAAAAGTGTCCGCACCATGAAGGGATTTTTCATTATGATGGCAGCACCGCTTCCGATTGCAGCCAGCGTTTATCTGATCACGGATAACTTAAGTTCCGCCATTATCATCATGGGAATCTCTGTACTGATGGTATTCGTGGCAAGCCCGGATTACAAGAAATTTATCATCATGGGATTGAGTGTGGTAGCCGCCGCAGCCCTGCTGGTATTTTTGGTAGTACAGATGGGCGATAAAATAGAAGGCTTCCGTCTGGCGAGAATCCAGGCGTGGCTGAACCCGGAGAGCCAGGCACAGGACAAAGGTTTCCAGACATTACAGGCACTGTATGCCATCGGAAGCGGCGGCATCTGGGGCAAGGGACTGGGACAGAGTATGCAGAAGTTAAGTTTCCTGCCCGAGGCACAGAATGATATGATCTTCTCCATTATCTGTGAGGAACTGGGACTGTTCGGAGCGGTTGCCATTATTCTGATGTTCATTATGCTGTTATGGCGAATGATGGTCATTGCCAACAACGCACCGGATCTGTTCGGCGCCATGCTGGTAGTGGGTGTTATGGGACACATAGCAATTCAGGCAATCCTGAACATTGCGGTTGTAACCAACTCCATTCCGAATACCGGAATCTCCCTGCCGTTTATCAGTTACGGAGGTTCTTCGGCATTGTTCCTTCTGTCGGAGATCGGGCTGGTCTTAAGTGTTGCGCGGAGGATCCAGCTAAAAGAGTTGTAGAAATACATATTTAGAAGACATGGTACGAAACAGTGCCTTCCTACATAAGATAGGAGTATCATAACTATTCAGTACTCCATTCGCAAAATCGCTCTTTTAGAGCTTACTTTTTGCTCATGTGGTTACTTCGCCGTATAAATTATGTCAAATGTTCTTACGAATGCAAGCATTCGACATACATGTTGACATAATTTGCACGGCTCTGAATAGTAATACATCTTATAAACGGGGATGGTGCTGTATGAAAGGAATCCGGATACAGGGCGGCATGCCGCTGCAGGGAAAGGTACGCATACAAGGGTCTAAAAATGCGGCACTTCCGATCCTGGCGGCAACGCTTCTTACCAATGAAGTATCCTATATTCAGAACTGCCCGCGGATCGCAGATGTGCACAGGTTTGTGCATCTGTTGCGGGAACTGGGATGTATGGTACACTGGCAGGAAAATGGAATCCGGATACAGCCGGGAGGCGGAGATGCCCTGCCCTGTGAGAGAGCAGAGGCAAGAAGAATGCGTGGCGAAGCCATTACCGGCATGCGTTCGTCGCTGTGTCTGCTGGGAGCATTGCTCGGCAGATGCGGATATGTGACCATGGAACATCCGGGTGGATGCGTCATCGGCGACAGACCCATTGATCTGCATATTCATGCACTGGAACAGATGGGAGTTGAATTTCTCGAGGAGGACGGACTTTTATCCGCACGGGCGAAAAATCTGCACGGTGCCAGGATCACACTGAATTTCCCCAGCGTGGGTGCCACGGAGAATATTTTGCTGGCAGCGGTAAAAGCCACCGGAGATACTGTAATCACCGGTGCTGCCAGGGAACCGGAAGTGACAGCACTATGTGAGTTCCTGACGGCATGCGGTGCTTTCATCGAAGGAATCGGAAGTCCGGAGCTTACCGTCCATGGTGTCGGAGCGCTTCACGGGACCCGGTATACGGTTCCGGCAGACCGGATCGTGGCTGGAACCTATCTGTTTGGTTGTATCGGCTGCGGCGGGAGTGTACTGTTAGATCAGGCACCCTGGAGACAGATGGAAACAGTGACTGTGGCTGCGGAGAGAATGGGGGCACAATGTACCGTCTCCGAAGAGGGACTGTTCGTACAGGCACCGGAGAGACCGAAGAGTATCGTGCATCTGCAGACCGGACCGTACCCGGAATTCCCCACGGACCTGCAGTCGGCGGCGATGGCGGTACTGACCATGGCAGAGGGAATCAGTTGTATTGAAGAGAATATTTTCGAGAACCGTTTTCGAATTGCAGAACCCTTAAACCACATGGGGGCACAGATCGTCTTAAAAGACGGTCAACACGCAGTGATCACCGGAGTGGAACGTCTGCATGGGGGACAGTTGAACGCCTGTGAACTTCGCGGTGGGGCAGCACTGGTCTTAGCCGGACTTGCGGCGGAGGGTGAGAGCTTCGTGACGGGACAGCACTTTATAGAACGCGGATATGAGAATATCTGCAGAGATTTCAGAGAATTAGGAGCACGGATCATCAGTGTATAGAGACCGAAGCAGAATTATCAGAAGAATAGTGATTATATGCGTCCTGCTGCTTGCACTGGGTGGGGGCGCCGTGGCATTGCACTCCGTGTATACGGTCCGTACCGTGTATGTGGAGGGCAATGTGCATTATACGGAAGATGAGATCAAAAAGATCGTAATGGCGGGACCGTTAGGGGACAATTCCCTGTATCTTTCGTTAAAATACAGAGACAGAGGCATTCAGGATATTCCCTTTGTGGATGTGATGAATGTATCCATTCTGGCTCCCGACACCATCAAGATCACTGTCTATGAAAAAGCACTGGCGGGATATGTAAAATATCTGGATACTTATATGTATTTTGACAAGGACGGCTATGTGGTGGAAAGCTCCGGGATCCGTACCCAGGGAATTCCACAGATCACAGGATTGTCTTTCGATCATATCGTGCTGGGAGAGCAGCTGCCGGTGGAAGACCCGCTGGTGTTTGCAAGAATCATGGATCTGACCAAACTGTTAAATAAATATTCACTGGCTGCGGACAAGATCTACCTGCATTCTTCCGGAGAGGTTACAATCTACTTCGGACAGATCAAGGTTGCCATGGGCAGTGATAACAGTCATCTGGAGGACAAGCTGCAGCTTTTGCCGGGATTTTTGGAGAAACTGGAAGGAAAAAGCGGAACCCTGCAAATGGAAAATTATGAGGAAGGGAAGGGGAAATTTACATTCAAACCGGATGCGTGAAACATTTGTGAAACATTTTGAAAAAATAGGTTGCTAAATTTGTAAAATGATTATATGATAGTCTATGTGAAGTTGAAAAAGGTTAAAAGGAGGAACTAACCTTGCTGGAAATTAAGACGAATGACGCGGATGTAGCTGCCAAGATCATCGTAGTCGGTGTAGGCGGCGCGGGTAACAACGCTGTAAATAGAATGGTAGATGAGAAAATTGACGGAGTGGATTTTATCGGTGTGAATACCGATAAGCAGGCATTACAGCTCTGCAAGGCTCCGAAACTGTTACAGATAGGTGAGAAGCTGACCAAGGGTCTTGGTGCGGGAGCCAAGCCTGAGATCGGTGAGAAGGCAGCCGAAGAGAGTGCGGAAGAGATCTCCGCAGCTCTTAAGGGCGCAGACATGGTATTTGTCACCTGTGGTATGGGCGGCGGTACCGGAACCGGAGCTGCTCCGGTAGTGGCAAAGCTTGCAAAGGATATGGGCATCTTAACCGTTGGTGTGGTGACGAAGCCTTTCCGCTTTGAAGCAAAAGCCCGTATGGTGAATGCATTAAACGGTATCGAGCGTATCAAGGAACACGTGGATACCCTGATTGTAATACCCAATGATAAGCTGTTGGAGATCGTGGACAGACGTACCACCATGCCCGAAGCGCTGAAGAAGGCGGACGAAGTACTCCAGCAGGCAGTACAGGGAATCACTGATCTGATCAATGTTCCCGCAGTCATCAATCTGGACTTTGCGGATGTACAGACTGTTATGAAGGACAAGGGTATCGCTCACATCGGTATCGGTGAAGGCAAGGGCGACGACAAGGCTATGGAAGCTGTCAAGATGGCAGTGGAGAGCCCTCTGTTAGAGACCACTATTTCCGGTGCTTCGCATGTCATTATCAATATCTCCGGAGATATTACCCTGGCAGATGCGTCCGACGCAGCAAGCTATGTACAGGAGCTGGCAGGCGACGATGTGAATATTATCTTCGGTGCTATGTACGATGAGTCCAAGTCCGATAGCTGTACGATTACCGTTATCGCTACCGGTCTGGAAGATAAGGCAAACAATGCGGTACAGAGCCGCTTAGGTGGAGGCACTGCATTCAGACAGCCCGCTTCCCATATGACTCCGGCTTCTCTGAAGGGACTGCAGCCCACCGCGCCTGCGACACCCGGAGCACAGGGAGGACAGGCTTCGAGACCCGTGCAGCCCGTACCCGGCATTCATAAGCCAGCAGATATCAGAAGCTCCGTAGAAGAAAAATCTCTGAAGATTCCTGATTTCTTACAGAGAAAGTAATACAGAACATAGAACCCGGAAAATAAAAGTAAGAAAGCCACAGCACGGCAAATGTGTTGTGGCTTGTTTTGCGTTCAGAAATTTATTTTTTCGATTTTCCGGAAGAAATGATTTTCTCTCCCATTACGAAGAAAGCACCGATCACACAGGGCAGCAGCATGGTGGCAAAGCGGTAAAGAAGTACGGCAGACAGAGCTTTGGCTTCCGGCAGGAGGCGGCGGAACAGTAAGGTGAAGACGGCTTCTACGGATCCAATCCCCGCCGGAGTGGGAATGACCCCCGCCAGAGACTGGCTTAAGGAGGTCAGTGCAAAACATTGCAGGAAAGAAAACGGAAGATTCCCGGATCCTCCAAACAGGGAATTGCAAAATACCATCCAGGGAATGATATACCAGGTAGTGAATTTTAATAGATTACACAGGAACAGTCGAAGCAACAGAACCGGATCCCGTAACAGAGAGCGGCTTTCCGCCTGCAGCAGAGCCAGCTTATGTCCGGCACCGGTCAGCTTTTCCTCCCAGGAGGGATGTTTTCCCCGGAACCGGTTGGCCAGCAGATTACAGACCGTCTGCATCCAGGGTACGGTGGCGACCGCCAGGAGGACACCGGCAATCACACATACGCCCAAAAATCCAAGGAGAATATAACTCTGATAATCCGGGAAGGAAGTATGTATGAATCTGTAAGTGATAAAAAACAGGATCAGACTATATACAGCCATGGAGACTTTGTGCACAATATATTGGAAAAAATATTTACCGGTGGCGTTGGGAACCGGTATTCCGGCCTTATTCAGATAATAAATTCCGGCAATGCCGGAGCCGCTGCCCAAAGTGGCTGTCTTGTAAAAGGAGCAATAAAAAGCATTGCAGAATCCCTGCCAGCCGGTGTATTCCGGGTGCGTTTTGTGTACGATCAGCCAGGTAATGTGTCCCTCACACAGGTGATAGAGGATCACACTGAGGAACAGGGCAAGAATGACCTGCGGGGAGACCTGGGCCAGCTCCGTGACCATATCACCCATAGAGTCTCTGAAGCTATAATACAGAATGCCCAGCAACAGACAGACAAACAGTAATTTCAACAGGAATTTTATAACTTTTCCGGAATCATGACGCATTGGTGCTTCCTCCTTTTCCAGTCTTATTGTCTCTCTTTTTGGAAAAAAGCGAAAGAAACAAAATCGGTGAAACGTAGCTTTTCTGGCGCATAAGTTTATTCTTTTTTTAGAATAAGGTAAGAGAATAACTATTGAATAAATGTCAGAAAATGTCTATGATTGATTTATTACATTAAAACAAACTATATATAGAAAGTAAGGAAAGGAAAATGTATGCAGGAAGTAAAACAACCGAATAAAAGACCGTTTATCTTTTACTATCTGATTGCTCTTGTGGCGATTATGCTGATCAACAGCCTGTTGATACCGCAGATCGCACAACGTGCGGTAAAAGAAGTGGATTACAACACTTTTATGCAGATGACATATGATAAACAGATCGACGAGGTACAGATTCAGGACAACCAGATCGTATTTACCGCAAAAAATGACAAGACGATCTATAAGACCGGTCTGATGGATGACCCGGACAGAACCCAGAGACTGTATGACAGCGGAGCACAGTTCTCCAGTGAGATCGTGGAAGAGGCTTCTCCAATCTTAAGCTTCCTGATCAGCTGGTTGTTGCCTTTGGTCATTATCATTGGTTTCGGACAGTTTATGTATCGCCAGATGGCGAAAAAGGTCGGTGGAGATTCCATGATGTTCGGCATGGGCGGCATGGGCAGGAGCAATGCCAAAGTCTATGTGAAATCTTCCAACGGCATCAAGTTCTCCGATGTGGCCGGTGAGGATGAAGCGAAAGAGAATCTGACAGAGATCGTGGAATACCTGCATGATCCCGATAAATATAAGGAGATCGGTGCCTCCATGCCAAAGGGTATCCTGTTAGTAGGCCCTCCCGGAACCGGTAAGACGATGTTAGCCAAAGCAGTAGCCGGTGAAGCCAATGTGCCGTTCTTTTCCATGTCCGGTTCGGAATTCGTGGAGATGTTCGTAGGTATGGGTGCTTCCAAAGTACGGGATCTGTTCAAACAGGCAAAAGAGAAGGCTCCCTGTATCGTATTTATAGATGAGATTGATGCCATCGGTAAAAAGCGTGACGGCCAGATGGGTGGTAACGATGAGAGAGAACAGACACTGAACCAGCTGCTGACGGAGATGGATGGATTCGAAGGCAACAACGGTGTTATCATTCTGGCTGCTACCAACCGGCCGGAGAGCCTGGATCCTGCGCTCTTACGTCCCGGTCGGTTTGACAGACGTGTGCCGGTAGAACTTCCCGACCTGAAGGGAAGAGAAGAGATCCTGAAGGTTCATGCCCGTAAGATCAAAGTGGCGGATAACGTTGACTTTAATAAGATCGCCCGTATGGCGTCCGGTGCTTCCGGTGCAGAGCTTGCCAATATCGTCAATGAGGCAGCACTTCGGGCAGTCAGAGACGGACGGAAGTTCGCAACCCAGGCGGATCTGGAAGAGAGTATTGAAGTGGTCATTGCCGGTTATCAGAAAAAGAATGCCATTCTTACAGACAAAGAAAAGAGGATCGTGGCATACCATGAGATCGGACATGCACTGGTGGCAGCGAAACAGACCAATTCCGCACCGGTACAGAAGATCACCATTGTGCCCCGTACTTCCGGAGCGTTGGGATATACCATGCAGGTGGAAGAGGAAGGCAATCATTATCTGATGAGCAAGGAAGAGATGGAGAACAAGATCGCAACACTGACCGGAGGACGTGCCGCAGAAGAGATCGCCTTCGGATCCGTGACCACAGGAGCTTCCAATGACATCGAGCAGGCAACCAAGCTTGCAAGAGGTATGATCACCCGTTACGGTATGAGCAAAGATTTCGACATGGTAGCCATGGAGACTGTGACGAACCAGTATCTGGGCGGCGATGCTTCCCTGACCTGTTCCATGGAGACCCAGACCGCTATTGATAAGGAAGTCGTGGAACTGGTGAAGAAACAGCATGAGAAGGCAGGACAGATTCTGCTGGAGAATCGTGCAAAACTGGATGAACTGTCCCAGTACTTATATGAAAAAGAAACCATTACCGGAGAAGAATTCATGAAGATTTTAAATGCATGACGGTAGGGAAATAAAAGCGGAATCGGCATTTGTGCCGGTTCCGTTTTGCGTTAAGAAAATCAGTATCTGTATGGAAACTGCTACCGGGATGAGGAGACCTCCTCTGCACATTTGTGGAAGGAATCAGACGGCAGTGCACTGGATATCACACCGCAGAAGTGGCAGGAACCTATGGATATGGATGGATACCGGTTCTATGATACACCGCAGTCTGTAACACTGACAGAGGACGGTCTGCTGGTGGGACTTTCTTATTTTTCTTTGGATGTATTGCTGGCACAGGACGGAAGTCTGGTGAGCAGTCAGGAGAGCGACAGCCTGACCGACAGCGGCAGCCTGTCAGATAACAGGTGGGTCAGCGCTGTGGGAGACATTCTGTATCTGGCACAGGCGGATGAACAGGGGAGCGTGAACGGACTGTTGCAGATGCAGCTGGATGGAAATAATGGGGCAAAATTGAAGGAAGTGCTTCCTTTTTCCCAGGACAGTTACAGTTCCACTTATTTCAGTGTACTGGAGGACGGCACGGTCTATGCGGCAGACGCAGATGGATTCTTCCGCTGTGATGCCGGGGATTCCAACTGGCAGAAGCTGTTGGAAGGAATCGACACCGGTTTTTCCCTGACGGATCTGTGGTGCCGGGATATGGTGGCACTGTCGGACGGCAGTGTGTATGCGTGGTTTGGAAGTGACAGCGGGGATCGGATCATGATTTACCGTTATGACCCCGATGCGGTGACAGAGGTTACCGAGGAACTGACCCTGTATATGGTAGAGGAGAGCTTTTTTGTACAGCAGGCAGCGGTGCAGTATCACAAGCAACATCCGGAGGTGCTGATTCATGTGAATTCGGCAATCTCTCTAACGGATAAATACAGCGGAAATGCTGATTATCAGCAGGTATATCAGGATCTGAACACATCCCTGACCTCCGGCAAGGGTCCGGATCTCATGGTGATGGATCATCTGAAGCTGGACACTTATGCCTCCAAGGGATTGCTGCTGGATCTACAGGAGGTATTACAGCCCATGGAAGAGGACGGAACCCTGCTTTCCAATATTACCACTGCCTATGAAGAGGAAAACGGCGTAAGATACGCAGTACCGTTACAGTTCAGCCTGCTGCTGGCCGTCGGCAGGGATATGCAGCCGGAGGAGATGAGCAGCATGGACGCTATTGCAAAGGCGGTATCCGGAAAGACAGAGAGTTATATGGGAGACCGTACCTGCGGGGAACTGGTGGAAGAGTTCTATCCCCTGATCGCGGATGATATTTTACAGAACCGTCAGGTAAACCGCGAGATCCTGCGCCCCTGGCTGGAAGACTTAAAGACCATCGGGGACAACTGTGGTATTCTTCCTTCCAGAAAGGAAGGCCGGGCAGCAAATATCTGGGATCTGGGATCGAACGTGAAGCTGGTATTAGAGGAAACAGACGGCTTTAATCAGGCAATGACTCCTTATGCTGTGGCAGATCTTTTGAATGCCAATGTGGTATCCATGGAAAATGCTTTTTATCCCAAGATGGTCATTGGAATCAACAGCCGGAGTGAACATGTGGAGACCGCAAAGGATTTCCTGCGGTTTGCCCTGTCTGAGGAATTGCAGAGCGTGGATACTTATGAGGGATTCCCGGTCAACGCGAAAGCACTGGAGATGCAGGCAGCAGCAGATCGCAGCATGGCGGAAGCCTACACCACCTATGATATCGATGGCACCAGCGCGGAATTTGCCATCAAATCCTACTCTGAGGAGACAGCAAATCATCTGATCGATCTGTGCAAGACCGCAACCCTGTGTCTCAAGGAAGACACCCAGATCGAGACCTCCCTGACCGAGAGCCTGCAGGCATACCTCCAGGGTCAGACCACCGTGGAAGAAGCCATGGATGCCGTGGAAGGAAGTTTGAAGATGTATCTGGCGGAGTAGTGCTCCGTCTGGCGTTCTCCGGTCGATTTTCCACAGGAAAGTAACTTGTAAACATAGGACAAAGCCGCTATAATTTTAGGCATAGGAAAGGCGGTGGAGAGATTTGCGCAGTCCTTTGAACGGATGATAGAGGCAGCATTGGGAGAAGCCTGACAGGCTTCTTCCAAAATAAATTTTCAACGTAAGTGCATCATTTTGAATTTATTCCCGCAACAACCAATCTGCAACATCATAGATTTCAATACCTTCGTGGCTATATTTTGGATGTCTCGTTCTGGCAATGATCAGTTTCGGATAGGCATCCCGAATCTGAAGAAGTGGGGACACTTCCCGTTCAAAGGTCTCCTGTGCGGAAATGTTATCACTCACCTGTATATAAATTTTTTCACTGCCTCTTTGGGCTACAAAATCAATTTCTTTCTGATACAGTTTTCCAACATAAACATCATAACCGCGGCGAAGCAGCTCGATACAAACGATATTTTCATAAACTCTGCCATAATCCATATTTCGGCTGCCGAGAATTGCGTATCGAATACCGCTGTCACAGAGATAAAATTTTTCCGAGTTTTCAAGATATTTCTTTCCACGAATGTCATAACGCTTGATATCGTAAAACACAAAAGCGCTACAAAGATATTTAATATATCTACCAATTGTTACATGATTGGTTGGAGTATCATTTGCCGTTAACAGCTGACTGACTTTATTTGGAGAGGTTAGGTTACTGATATTGTCCATGAGGAACTCACTAAGTCTTTGCAAAACCAAGGTATCAGGGAGGGCATATTTCTGTACCAGATCCCTGGTAACAATAGTTTCATAGACCTCTTTGATATAATTTGTCCGGTCTATCTCTGCTTTGTAAGCATAAGAACCGGCGAGCCCACCTTTTATAGAATAATCATCAAAAAGTTTGTCCTTATCCTGAATATCCTCGTTGAATTTACAGTACTCCTGAAAGCTAAATGGAAATACATGAACTTCGATGTATCGTCCGGTAAAAAGGGTTGCCAGTTCTGCGCTTAGCAGGAATGCATTGGAGCCTGTTACATAGATATCATATTTGCCCTTTGCGTAAAGACTATTAATTGCCAACTCGAATTTGGGACACATCTGCACTTCATCCACGAAAAGGTAATTGGTCTTTCCGTCCTGATAACGTTCTTCTACGTAGGTGTGCAATGCGTGGTATTCTTTGACTTCTTCATATGCCAGGTCCATAAAATCAATAAAAATAATATTGATATCCGGAGTTCCATTCAATTCGATCATCCTATTAAGATACTTTTCTCTCGTAATTGTTTTCAAACAGTCACCCACTTTCAAAATCGTAAATTTTTTAATTTTTTGAAATCGCAAAGAATTATATTTCATAGGAAAGCGGCTTGTAAACATGGAATAAAGCCTCTATAATTTTAAACATAAATATAAAGAAGCCGAAGAGACATACAGAGGAGTACGAGGGGGGGAAGTGTGATGGGATTATTTTCTAAGAGAACCGAAAAGAAAACTTACGACCGGAGCAGTCAGAAGCCCGTCATCAAAGCCAGCATCTGCAACGGCGAACAGATGGCAGGTTTTAGGAATATCCATACGGGAAAATTTGAAGAAGTTATGCTGATCCGCGGAGCGGAGGATCTCGAGGCATTTACGACGATGTATGGGATTGAGGGAGAGATTACAAAGGAATATTGAGGAAATGGTAAGGACAGGTATTCTGTAGTGGCTGATGGAGGTTGGATAAATGTATAAAGAAGCACGTATTGATATTTCTATTGACAGTGTAAAATATGAGCAAATTTTGAACAATATATGCTTTAAGGCACCGGTGGAGATTGGGGTCGAGATTGCAGTATATATGATTTTATTCGGATTGCTTGAAGATACGAATATGGTTGTGGTTGATGTAAATACTATGTGGAGGTCAAAGGCTGGAGTTTATTCTAATGCCTCAGATAAAAATGCACTTGGTGCAGTACCAGATCTGGTTATTGTGAATAAGTCATTCGATTTTAGGGGATCAAATGATAATAGAGCTTATGGATTTATCGAGGTAAAATCATTGGCTTGTACTGATGCTAAAGAAGATAATGAAATGAAATCTCATAAAAATAATACTAACAATTTACTTTGGACAAACGGTGTGATTTGGAAGTATTATAGTGCGTTGGCTTCCGAAAAGAACTGGCACATTGATTTACGTAGTGAGAAAATGAAAGATAATTCCATACATATTGATAGTTTGAAATACGGTGAATTGTTATATAAATTAAAACAGATAGAATGGGAGAATATAGGCAGATAATGCCTATCCATATGTTTTGATGCAGTTCAGAGGCATGAGGAACGTCAGTTGTTGATTACAGTGGATCTGACTGCTTTAAACACGCCGCTTCAGAGGCGTAAGGATGGAGCCCAGGAAGCAGCAAAGATCCGCTATGACAGATTACTTCAGTATCTGATAAACCATCATGAAAAGAATGATCAACAGACCTAAAAATACCTTGACAAGTTTCTGGTACGTCGTTGTCGCGGAATTTGTGAGCGGGTTCCGTTTGCCATTTTTATTTTTCGAGTAGATCCATCCGCTGATGTCTGTGAGAAGCGGAAGAACAGCTATAGATCGTAGAGAAAACAGGATAGAAGCATGACCATCAAAAAAGACGAAACCATAAAACTCATAAAATATGTCACCGGCTCTGTCACAGCCGTACTGCTTGCAGCAGCCCTGCAGCTACAATTTGCTTACGCCGCGGGCATTATTACGCTCCTGACGATCCAGGACACCAAGAAGGAAACCGTGCGGATCACCGCGAAACGAATGATTATATTTGTCATCATGACAGCACTGTCTGCATTGATCTTCCCGCTGGCGGGATATCATGTGTGGACTTTCGGTATTGTGCTGATCCCGTATCTGTTCTGCTGCATGGCATTGGACATGCGGGAAGCCATTGCACCCATAGCAGTGCTTTGTACACATTACATCTCTGCGCAGAGCTGCAGTCCGGACATGATGATGAATGAATTTCTGATTCTGATCATCGGAGCGGGAATCGGCACGCTATGGAATCTCTTCATGCCAGATGGAAAGAGACATCTGATAGCCTATCAGCAGAATGTGGATGAAAAAATAGTGAATATTTTAAAACGTATGGCGTTATACATTGAGCGGGAGGACAAGTCCGATTATACAGGAAGCTGCTTTGACGAACTGGATGCCATGCTCGCAGATCTGAAAAAGGAAGCCCTCCGCTATATGAACAATCACCTGATCACAGAGGATGACTACTACTATGAATACATGATGATGCGTGCCAGCCAGTGTAACATTTTAAAGCGGATCTATGCGGACATCATCCGTCTGACCGCTACCCAGGAGCAGGGGAAAAAGCTGGCAGATTTTATCCGGAAGACGGCAGACGAGTTCGCGGAACAGAACGATGTCAGCACCCTTCTGACAGAACTGGAGAGACTGCATCACTATTATGAACAGCAGGTACTTCCCACCACCAGACAGGAATTTGAAAACCGCTCCATGCTGTATCACATTTTGGAAGATATGAAAAGCTTTCTGGAAATCAAAAAAAAATTTGTGACAGGAATTTAAAAAACCGGCACAATAACATCAGACAGTGTAACCTGACTGTAACCCAAAACCGGACACGGGCAAAAAATAAGAAGCCTTGAAAATCAAGGCTTCTCAGACTGTAGAATTTCCATTCTTTTCTGTTACGTTTATATAAAGTGAATTATTATATTTCTCGAAGGAGAATCGGACGTAAAATTTATAAATATCGTATCAATGAAAAGATTTTTTTGCAGTAAAAGAAACATAATGATATAATATATATAGGGAGGATATGACAATGAATTTTGTTATTCCAAGTGAAAGACATCAGAAGTCTTTAGAATTCGCTATCAATAAGGCATATGCTTCGCAAATTTTTCCATATATAAAACACATTATTTTGTTTGGAAGCTGTGCAAGAGGCGATTTTCACTGGTCTAGTGATGTAGATTTGCTATTCATTATGGATGATGATTTTGGCAATGACGTCGAATTAAAGAATGACTTGTTTACGCTACGGGGAAATATAAGCCCTAGTGATTCTGAAAGCCCGGAAGTTGATGCTAAATTTTATTCAGAAACAAATTGGAATCATCAAAATAGTTTCTTTTTGCAGAACGTAAGGAAGGATGGCATAATTTTATGACAAATACAAGTAATAATGTCAATTATTTTTCATGCGCAGAAAATGATTATCAATTCTTCCGACTGGATGTTGAAAATGGAAGAGTAGCAAATTATCTGGCTGCCATGGCTCAAAATATTGTGGAAAGATATTTAAAACATGTTATCGATCAGGAATATCATCCAACTTCTGGTGCAGAAGAATACGACAAAGCACAGAATCTTCGTGCGCATAATCTTAATAAATTAGTTCGCTGTGTGAACGATCATACAAGCCTTCAATTATCAGAAGATCAGATTAACGAAATCAATAAAGCAAATGGATATTATTTTTCTACAAGATATCCGGGCGACGAATATCAGGATGTCAGAAAGGAAGATATTCAGAAATGTTCGGAAGCTGTGGAAACTTGCAGAAATGCAGTTATGGATCATTTCCATATGCAGACACAAAAATAGAGAAGATAATTCCAATGAAAGAGGTCACCTCAACATGTTGCGGTAGAAACATATTATTTAGCAACAAATGAAAAAAGCTCAGGAACTGCATATTCCTGAGCTTTTTAGCAAAAAAATGCGGAAGATGGGACTTGAACCCACACGGTATTGCTACCACAAGATCCTTAGTCTTGCTCGTCTGCCAATTCCGACACTTCCGCATAGCGATACAAAATATTACTATCTCGCATCACGCAAGAATGATAATAACATCTTCCCACGGCAATGTCAACATGATTTTAAAATTTGTAGGAATTTTTTATACACTTAAAACAGTTTGGAATAATAAAGAGCTTATACACAGTAAGTGTTAATTAAAGAAATAATTTCATTGTCAGATGGAATGTTATTATCATCCTTTTTAGAATAAATAGTAAGCAGATAGATTTTTAACTCCTCGCTAATAGCATAATATAAAATGCGATATCCATTGGATTGCCCGGAATGTGTATCGGTATTAATGCTGCGAACCTTAAAAACATGTCCGTGATCCGAAATTTTTAATCCGGGGATTTCTGTTCCAATAAGGTGCCCCTGCTGAAGTTCGTTAGTTATCTGCTGGATATCTTCACCGATATGGAAATATCTTTTTTCCTTTATGTAATATTTGATGTCTTTTTCAAATCTTGCAGTGGGAATAACTGTATACATTTATTCACCGCCTTCTTTGCACCATTGTTCAATGTCTGAGAAAAGTTGGTCCAGAGATTTTTCCGGTATTTTGCCATCTCTCATTTTTCGGACTTCCTGGCATGATTGGGTAATGGAATCGGCGATAGTACAAGGGCGTGATGGTGCTACGGATTGCATATGCTCATTCTCCTTTTTCATTTGTGGCTTGGTCTGCGGTTTGTTCTTCATAAGAATCCTCCCTTGTTGATTACAAGTATAATATGCACAATGACAGAATATAAGTACAGGCATTTACAATAATAAACATTGGGAAAAATAAGGATTCCTATATTGAATACTATTCAGAATTGTAAAAGAAATAATTATAATATCAGAATAGCATGGATAGAAAATAAAGGCAACTTCTTTTTGCTTTTTCTTTTACCAACCAGTCTGTTTCTGTTATAATAAATAAAAAGACATATATCATAAACATCCCTGTAAAATACAAACGAAAAGGAACAACAATTATGGAATCAAGAGTGGAACAGGCAGCAGAGAGAAAAATGTGCGGTTGCAACTGTGCGCAGGCAGTGGCGTGCACGTACTGTGATCTGGCGGGAATCGACGAGGAGACGGCGAAGAATCTCACCCAGGGTTTTGCGGTAGGGATCGGCGGAAGTACGGAAGCCACCTGTGGAGCCATCATCGGAGCGGTCAATATACTGGGACTGATCAACAAGAATCCCCAGCGAACAATGCAGGGCTCCCGGAAGATCATCAACCGCTTCAAGGGACAGAACGGAACGGTGGTCTGCAAGGAATTAAAGGGTCTCACCGATGGCGTAGTGAAGAGAGAATGCGTGGACTGCGTCAGGGATGCAGCGGCTTTTCTGGAAGCGGAACTACCGGAAATGTAATCAGATCATACAACAGACAGGAGGAAAACAATATGAAGAGAGTATTTCTGGCAGCAGTATTATGCATTGCCGTCACTGTAGGATTATGTGCCTGCCAGGGGCAGAATAACGGAGCATCCACCCAGAATATGCAGGAGCGGGACTTCGCTGACATGACGGAAGGATATGTACCGCCGAAGCCGGTAGTAGTGGAGTAGAGGTGTGACGCAGAATGACGGAGATTATTGCAAGAAGGCAGTTCGCACCGTTATATATCTGGCTGGATATTGCCTTTCTGATCGTATTTTTAGGACTTCTTCTATGGCGGAAAAAATATATGACGGTAGTGGTCGGGCTGGTAATGGGAGTCGTGTACCTGTTGGTGGATTACGGAATATTTCATCTGCTGTTACATACCCGCAGCATTTCCGAAGGGCACAGTCTGTTTCTCGTGCTTCTGTGGATGTCCATGAGTTACGGCTTCACGAATTTCACCTGGATCTGGCTGGCACTGTCGAAGGACGAGCATCTGCTGGAATGGTCTCTGTTAATCCTGGGATGGTGGTTTTGCTGCCCGTTACTGACGCAGACTTTTGCCGGGGATGCACAGCCCATCGTGATCCAGAGGATCACCGGAGCCTATCATGGCTACATGGCGCTGATTCTTTTTATAGGATATCTGGGCGTGATCGTATACAACCTATGGCAGCAGGACAGAGACCGCAGAATCGATATTCCCTGGCTCCTGGCAGTCGGCATCCTGGTGCAGTTCGGCTGGGAAGCGGGGCTTTTACTGGGCGGTATCCGCAGCGCGGGATTAGAGACCATAGGAGCAAAATTACAGACACTGGTGGTAAATTCCCTACTGGAGACGAATCTGGGAATGCCTTATGTGTACTGTATTTTCGCGGCGTATTCCGCAAAATTCACGGAACAGATGAGACCCAGGGAGGACAGACTGACTTTTACAGAGAGGATTCGGGAAAATAACCGGGAAAAAGTAAGACAGCCGAAGGAGAAAGCATGAGTACAAAAGATACTTCAGCGGATAAAACAAAATACCGCCTGGCGGAAGCGGCGAAAAAGTGTATGGCGGCTTCCGGCACCGATGCCATGACAGTAACGCAGATCGTGCAGACCTGTGGTGTGACAAGACAGACCTTTTACCGGAATTTTCAGGACAAATATGACCTGATCAACTGGTATTTTGACAAGCTGTTACTGGAGTCTTTTGCACAAATGGGAGATGGGCTTACGGTATACGACGGGCTTACGAGGAAGTTTGAATTTATTCAGAAGGAGAGAGTCTTTTTCGCCGGAGCGTTCCGCTCGGATGATCACAATTCCCTGAGGGAACACGACTACGAGCTGATCCTCGATTTTTATACGCAATTGATTCGGCGTAAAACCGGCAGACAACCCGAAGAGAATATTTTATTCCCCTTGCGGCTTTATTGCAGAGGTTCCATCGATATGACCGTGGAATGGATCTTCGCTCCGAAGGAGAGAACCCCGGAGCAGATGGCGGCACTTTTAGTGAGTGCCCTTCCGGTACCGGTGTCAGAACTGTTCCAGCAACTGGGGGCATTACGTTAAGGAAAATTACCAAAGTCATTTGTGAAAAAATACCAAAAGAATTGTATACATTATGAACTTTTTATAAAAAGTGACAGTCGGGCAAAACTGTCACTTTTTTTATGCCAAATTTACAGTTAGAATAAAATTATCATTAAGATTCGTTCTCAAATCGAAAGGAGATTATGTATCATGGCAAACAGAATTATGCTCAACCAGACATCCTATCACGGTGCCGGAGCAATCGCAGAAATCGTAAACGAAGCAAAGGCTCATGCTTTCCAGAAAGCATTTGTATGTTCCGATCCGGATCTGATCAAGTTCGGTGTGACCGGAAAGGTAACCGGTCTGCTTGACAAAGAGGGTCTTGCTTATGAAATTTATTCTGATATTAAGGCTAACCCCACTATTGACAATGTGAAGAACGGCGTGGCTGCTTTCAAGGCATCCGGCGCAGACTATATCATCGCCATCGGCGGCGGATCCTCCATGGATACCTCCAAAGCCATCGGCATCATCATTGCGAACCCTGAATTCGAAGATGTGCGTAGCCTTGAGGGCGTAGCACCCACCAAGAAGCCCTGCGTACCCATCATCGCAGTTCCCACCACAGCAGGTACTGCAGCAGAGGTTACTATCAACTACGTTATCACAGATGTAGAGCGCAAACGTAAATTCGTCTGCGTAGATCCTCATGACATGCCCATTATCGCGGTGGTAGATCCCGAGATGATGTCCTCCATGCCTAAGGGTCTGACCGCTTCCACCGGTATGGATGCTCTGACTCATGCCATCGAAGGTTATACCACCAAGGCAGCCTGGGAGATGACCGATATGTTCCATCTGAAAGCCATCGAGATCATTTCCAGGTCCCTGCGCGGCGCTGTAGCTAACACCAAGGAAGGTCGTGAGGGCATGGCTCTGGGTCAGTACATTGCAGGTATGGGCTTCTCCAACGTAGGTCTCGGTATCGCTCATTCCATGGCACATACCCTGGGCGCTGTCTATGACACTCCTCACGGTGTTGCCTGCGCAATGATGCTTCCTATCGTTATGGAATACAATGCTGACTGCACCGGTGAAAAATATCGTGAGATCGCCCGTGCTATGGGCGTGGAAGGGGTAGACCAGATGGATCAGGCAACCTACCGTAAGGCTGCCGTAGACGCTGTCCGCAAGCTGTCCGAGGATGTTGGTATTCCTTCCAAACTGGAAGCACTGAAGGAAGAGGATCTTCCTTTCCTGGCAGAATCCGCACACGCAGATGCCTGTGCACCCGGTAACCCTAAGGATGCAAGCATCGAGGATCTGACCGAGTTGTTCCGCAAGTTAATGTAATTAATGACTGCGTAGCAGATTTTCTTAAGCCTCCCGGAAGCAATTTCGGGAGGCTTATTTTGGGGTTAAAAAATAGAAGACACAGCACCATGGGCAAGGGAATTGCTATTGTCGGCAATGTGATTAAATTTGCTACTGTTTTTTTAGAAAAAGATATGCTATTCTAGTTAACGAGCAGGCTTGCGGAGGCAGACCTGCTCGTTTTGGTAAATATGCATCGTTAAAAATAAAACGAAAAGGATAATAAAATAATAATATGAACAATACAAAATATACCAAAGAGCAGATCCGTGAGAGGATCCGAGAGAGGAAAATTCTGTTTGACGGAGCCTTCGGTACATATTACGGAGGAAAATACGATACAAAGCAGCTCCCGGAGCTGGCAAATCTGGAAGCGCCGGAGCGGGTGAAGGAGATTCACACGGAGTACCTCGAGGCGGGAGCGCAGATTCTGCGTACCAACACTTTCGCTGCCAACAGCTTCTGCATGGATCTGTCCAAAGAACAGATCGCGGAGACTCTGCGAAGCGGTGTACGTCTGGCGAGGGAGGCGGTGGCTGCGTGGAGAGAACGCACCGGTGAGACGAAAGAAGTCTATATCGCCGGAGACATCGGACAGATTCCCGGGGATGCGCTGGCACAGAAGGATACTTTATGCCGCGAATACGAAGAGATCTGCCGGATTTTCCTGGAAGAGGGTGTGAATTTTTTTGTCTTTGAGACGTTTTCCGATATGGAAGAGATTCTACCGGCCGTCAGAAGGATAGGTGACCGGGCTTTCATTACCGTACAGTTCTCCGTGAACCAGTTCGGCTACAGCAATGCGGGATTAAGCGCCAGAAAACTGTTGCACAGAGCGGGAGCGGTGGAGGAGATCGATGCCGTGGGCTTTAACTGCGGCGTCGGCCCTTCCCACATGCAGCGTATATTGCAGCAGCTGGAAAAGCCTGTGGACAAGTTCCTTACAGCCCTTCCAAATGCGGGCTATCCCCAGATGGTCACCGGGCGAATGATCTTCACCGGGGATAACAGGGACTATTTTGTGGACAGAATGCAGCAGATGGTGCACCTTGGTGTGGATATGGCAGGCGGCTGCTGCGGTACGACACCGGAATACATTGCAGACCTTTCCGGGAAATTGGACTTTACCCAGTATCCGCAGGCAAAAGCAAATGCAGAACCGGAGAAAAAACAGGTCAGCGCAGAGGATCACTCTTTTTACCATAAAAAGGAAGCAGAAGGTAAGAAAAACAAGCTGATCGCTGTGGAACTGGCACCTCCCGTAAGCGTAGATGATGAAAAACTGATGGATGCCGCGCATCTGCTACAGAGAAGCGGCGTGGATGTGCTGACCTTCCCGGATTCCCCCTCGGGACGTACCAGAGCGGATTCCATTCTGATGGCGGAGAAGGTGGCGAGAGAGACCGGCATGTGTGTTATGCCCCATATCTGCTGCCGTGATAAAAATGCCATTGCCATGCGTTCCCAGCTACTGGGAGCTTATATTAACGGAATCCATAATTTCCTGGTGATCACCGGAGATCCCATTCCTTCCATGGTGCGGACCACAGTAAAGAGCGTGTTCAATTTTGATTCTGTAGGTCTCATGCAGATTATTGCGGATATGAATGAAGATCAGTTTGCACAGGCACCGGTAAGCTATGGCGGAGCTATCAATCAGGGCAGACGGAATCTCGAAGTGGAGATTGGCAGAGTGAAGAAGAAAATGGCGGCAGGAGCCACATTTTTCCTGACGCAGCCCATATCTACGAAAGAAAGTGCGGACAGAGTACGCCGGATCAAAGAGGAGACCGGAGCCAGAATTCTGTGCGGCATTATGCCTTTTGTGAGTCTTAAAAATGCCACATTCATGAAAAATGAGATGGCAGGCATCGATGTGACGGACGAAGTACTGGCAAGATACCGGGCGGATATGACCAGAGAAGAGGGAGAGCAGGCAGGCGTACAGTTGGCGAAGGAAGTGATTGCCATGACGGAGGATTTTGCGGACGGCTATTATTTCTCCTTCCCCTTCAACCGTGTGACCATGCTGGAAAAAATACTGAATTAATGGGATTTTTTCAAAAAAATCGTTAAGAAACCTTGGAAAAGTCCGAAATAAGTAGTATACTGTAACTGGTATAAAAGGACTAATGGCTGAAAGGCTGATTCAAAACAGTTGACACGGAGGTGACTGTGATGAGTATTAATATTCAGGCAAAGACAAATTATTCTTTTCTGTTTTCCGGTTTAAGCTCTACGGCATCCAATGCAGCAAGCGGTAACTGGCTGGCAGATTATGCAAGTATTAAGAACGGCAGCTACGGCAAGCTTATGAAGGCTTATTATGGCAAGAGTGATAATGCATCCAAGACCGCAGCTTCCACCATTACGAAAAAAGATAACGCAACAGATACTGCGAAGAAGGCGCTGGTGAAGGTAGAGACCACGACAGATGCGCTGAAGGAATCCGCAGATGCACTGTTAGCGACCGGCAAAGATGATCTGTTCGCCCAGAAGGATATCACCACCAAGGATGAGAACGGCGTGGAGAGTACTACCAAGGGTTACGATACCAATGCCATCTACAGTGCAGTGAATAACTTTGTGAAGAACTACAACAGTGTACTGACAGCTGCAGATGATGTGAGCGACACCACGGTAAGTAATCGAGTGACAGCCATGAGCAATTCGACCCTTGCCAACAGCAAGCAGCTGGCGAAGATCGGTATCACCATGAAAAATGACGGTACACTGTCTCTGGATAAGGATACTTTTATGAAGGCAGATATGTCTACGGTAAAGAGTCTGTTCCAGGGGAACGGTTCTTACGGCTACCGTGTATCCGCACAGAGTTCCATGATCAATTTCGCAGCAGACCATGCCTCTGCCAGAAGCAGTCTGTATACCGGAAATGCAGGATATACCGGTCTCTATAATGCAGGCAATCTGTTCAGCTCCTATATGTAAATCGTGATTATTTTATATACATTTCAAATAATTTGAAAAATAATGTTGACATTTGGAAACGGTTGTTGTAATATACATTTGTTCGCAGAAATGGCGGAATTGGCAGACGCGCACGGTTCAGGTCCGTGTGGTAGTGATACCATGAGGGTTCAAGTCCCTCTTTCTGCATCACATGGCGGTGACCGAAAGGTTGCCGCCTTTGTTGTATTAGGAATCCTATAAGAATATCATAAGAAATCGGGAAAGGGGTGAAACTCATGGCAATCAGCAAAAGAGACAGGATAAAAACAGACAGAGCGGCGAAGGTGCACAAGGACTGGTACAAGTTGGATCTGTCTGCTATCGTATATCCTACGTTACAGCGAAGGGATTTCTCTTCGGTGTACCGTTTATCTGTCCTGCTGAAGGAAGAAATCGATCCCGAGATGCTGCAGCGGGCGGTGAATCTGACGATGCCACGTTTTCCCACGTATAAGGCGGCGATCCGTAAAGGGGTATTCTGGAGATACTTAGAGCCGAATGACCGTCCGGGACCTTTTGTACAGGAAGATGTGAAAAATCCCTGCCAGCCCATGTACTTTAAGGCGAACAACCGTTATCTGGTAAGAATCTATTATTACCGGAACCGGATTGCACTGGAGGCGCATCACAGCCTGGGAGACGGTACCGGAGGCATGTGCGTGTTACAGACTCTGACTGCCACCTATCTGCGTCTGAAAGGGCATGCGGAGATCGAAAACGGTGGTTTTGTACTGGATATTTTGGACACGCCGGATCCGGGAGAACTGGAAGATGCCTATATGAAATACGCCAATGCCAAGGTATGCCCGCCCAGACCGGGAGAGAAGACTTACCGCGTCCGGGGAACGAAGGAACCTTTTTATACCCTGAACATCATAGACGGCATTATGTCGGTATCAGAGGTCATGAAAGTGGCAAAAAGCTATAATGCCACCATCACGGAGTACCTGAATTCGGTGCTGCTCTATGCCCTGATGCAGAAGCAGGAGAGCGAGTGGCATATCAATTTACGCCCGGTAAAGATCGCCATGCCGGTGAATCTGCGGCGCTTTTTCCCGTCGAAGACCCTGCGGAATTTTATTACCATGATCTATCCGGGGATTGACCCAAGATTGGGAGAGTACACTTTTGAGGAGATCGTGACCCAGGTGCATAACTATATGCGTTATTACTTGAACGAAAAGCTGCTGCGGGGCGACATTACCACCAACGCAGAGACCCAGAGGAATCCTCTGATCCGTATCGTGCCGTTATTTATCAAGGACCTGGTGGTCCGGCAGTTCTATACGAAGATTCAGGATAAAAACTCTTCGGCAGGTCTGACCAATATGGGTGCTTTAAAAGTGCCGGAGACCATGAAACCCTATATTGAACGGTTTGATATTTACATGGGGCAGCCTTTTTCCACGAGAACGAACTGTGCCATTGCAAGCTTTGAAGATATTTTGACCATCAATTTTGCCAGCAGTATCGTGGAAACGGACGTGGAACGACTGTTTTTCCGTAAGTTGGTACAGGATGGCATTCATGTGAAGATCGAAAGTAACCGGTAGATTCTCCGGTTAGAAAGGAAATGCTTATGTCATATTGTGTGAATTGCGGTGTGGAACTGGATCCTTCGGCGACGAAATGTCCGCTGTGCGATACCCCGGTCTATAATCCCAAAGCACCGGAACCCGCGACGCAGCCTTCTCCTTTTCCGAAGGAAAAAGGACAGGTGGAAGTAGTAAAAAGAAAAGATCTGGGAGTACTGCTGACTGTCATCGTACTGGCGACAGCAGCCACCTGCGGACTGCTGAACGCTTTCGTGTTCCGTAACAACTTGTGGTCTTTGGCGGTGATCGGCGTATTTCTGGTATTGTGGGTGATCATGATCCCGGTGGTCATTTATACGAGACAGCCCATCTATCTGTCGATTCTGTTAGACGGTGTGGCAGTGGTCGTGTATCTTTATCTGCTGACTTATCTGACAGGTCATAACGGCTGGTTTTACGGACTGGGGATTCCCATTGTACTGCTGGTGACAGCAGTGGTGGAAGCGGAGACTTTTTGTATCCGGAGACTTCCGATGTCATTCCTTACGGGAGCGTTATACCTGATCTCGGGGATCGCCATCCTGTGTGTGGGACTGGAATTATTGATTGACTGTTATCTGAGACAGGAGATCATGCTCGGCTGGTCCGCTATTGTACTGACGATCTGCGTGATCGTGGATATTACCATTGCAACCCTTTTATCCCGCAGAAGACTGCGGAATGCGGTACGAAGACGACTTCACTTTTGATAACTATTCAGAGCCATGAAATATTGGCAAGGCTTCGTCGAATGCTCGCATTCGTAAGATGGCTGGACAATATTTCTTTGGCGAATTGAGGCGCTGAATAGTTAGCAAATATTTTAACAGGAGGAATTTATGGCACTGATAGGAAAAAACAGTGAGAAGAACAATCAGAATTTAATGCAGCTGATCCGCAGAGCCCACGGACTGGTGGAGAATCCGGATCTGGAGAAGCACAGACAGTCCCAGGACCACATCGGCGAACTGCTGGGGAACAGCAGAGAGATCCAGTACCACCCGGTGGAGATCGAAGGGATGGAAGCGGAGTGGGTCAGCGTGAACCGTGCCCATATGAAAAAATATGTGATCCTGCACTGCCACGGCGGCGGATATTCCACGGGCAGCAGTGTCTATGCCAGAACCCTGACTTCCAAGCTGGCAGCGGGAACTTCCATGGATGTGCTGTGTTTTGACTATCGCCTGGCACCGGAGCATCCTTATCCGGCAGCCACGGAGGACGCCATGAAAGCCTGGAATTATCTGATGCTTCTGGGGTATGGAGCCAGAGATGTGATCATTAC
The DNA here is from genome assembly GCA_002431915.1 of Lachnospiraceae bacterium UBA5895. Taxonomy (GTDB): domain Bacteria; phylum Bacillota; class Clostridia; order Lachnospirales; family Lachnospiraceae; genus Acetatifactor. The sequence continues at coordinate 55,637 of DJEP01000022.1, forward strand.
CGGGGATTCCGCCGGAGGCAACCTGGCGCTTTCCCTGGTGTTAAAATTAAAAGAGCAGGAGCGTCTGCTTCCCAGAGGCATTGTGCTGATGTCCCCCTGGACAGACCTCACCGGCGAAGGTAAGACTTTTCAGACCAAGGCGGAACTGGATCCGGTACTGGATAAGGAGTATATCGACCGCATGACGAAAGCCTATGCGCCGGATATGGATTTGACAGACCCTTATATCTCCCCGCTGTACGGAGATTTTCACGGATTCCCTCCCGTATATATCCAGGTGGGAGAGAACGAGATCCTGTTAGACGATTCCCTGCGGTTATATAAGCACCTGATCAAGTCGGGAGTATCCGCCCACATCGACCGTTTCCCCGGAATGTGGCATGTATTCCAGATGTCACCTTTCAAAAAAGCCAGCGAGGCGATGGATAAAAATGCGGAATTCATTTATTCTGTCTGCAGATAAAAAATCTTTTTATGTAAAAAGGATTTTTTGGACAGGCACAGAATATTAGAAGTAGGGGCAGGAGGAACTATGACGATCAGAGAAAGCTTGGAACAGTGGGAAAAGGATTATTTAAGTCCGTATGCATCATTGAGTGTGAACTCCAAAGGGCGTCTGCGACCGGAGGAACAGTGTGATATCCGTCCGGTATTCCAGAGAGACAGAGACCGTATTATCCATTGCAAGGCATTCCGCAGGCTGAAGGATAAAACGCAGGTATTCTTAACGCCCGAGGGCGACCATTACCGCACCAGACTGACGCATACGCTGGAGGTATCCCAGACTGCCAGAACCATAGCCAAGGCATTAAAACTGAACGAGGACCTGGTGGAAGCCATTGCACTGGGACACGATCTGGGACACACGCCGTTCGGACATGCCGGAGAGCGTGCGTTGAACAGAGTATGCCCGTTTGGCTTCGAACACGCCGAACAGAGCGTCCGCACGGTGGATATTCTGGAGAAGGATGGTAAGGGACTGAACCTGACCTACGAGGTGCGGGACGGCATCCGGAACCATCAGACCATCGGCAAACCCCACACCCTGGAAGGCAAGATCGTCAGACTTTCCGATAAAATAGCCTACATTCATCACGATATGGATGACGCCATCCGCGGAGGAATCCTCACGGAAGCGGATGTCCCGAAGGAGATCTGCGAAGTGATCGGCAGCAGTCCCACCGAGAGACTGGATCATTTCATTCATGATATCGTGACCAACAGCATGGACAAGAACGACATCCTCATGTCGGAGCCCGTGGCGGAAGCCATGACGAAGATTAGACAGTTCATGTTTGAGAGAGTTTATAAGAATCCGGTAGCGAAGAGCGAAGAAGGAAAAGCAGAAAAGCTGATGGAGACACTGTACCAGCATTTCCTGAAGAACTTAGATGACCTGCCGGAGGAGTATCTGAACCTCCTCTCCGTGGGAGAACCCAGAGAGAAGGTCGTCTGCGATTATGTGGGAGCTATGACAGACCGTTTTGCCATAGCGGTATATGAAGATATCTACATACCCAAGTCCTGGCAGCGATAGGCATAAGACAAAATAGGAGCAAAGAAAGTGTATTACCCCGAAGAACTGGTAGAAGAAGTCAGAGCCAGGAATGACATCGTGGATGTGATCTCCGGCTATGTCTCATTGAAAAAAAAGGGAAGCAACTATTGGGGCTGCTGTCCTTTTCATAACGAAAAAACACCTTCTTTCTCGGTGTCTTCAAACAAGCAGATGTATTATTGCTTCGGATGTCATGCCAGCGGAAATGTCTATACATTTCTCATGAAGTATGAAAACGATACTTTCCCGGAGGCAATCAAGATCCTGGCGGATCGCGCCGGGGTAAAGCTTCCCGAAGCAGAGGAGACACCGGAACAGAAGAAAAAGGCAGGCAGGCGTATGCGCCTGCTAGAAGTCAACAAAGAAGCGGCAAAATACTTTTACTATATGTTAAGGAATCCACAGGGAGAAGTGGGAATGCGGTATCTGACGGGACGGAAACTGACCGATGAGACCATGCACCATTTCGGACTGGGCTATGCCGGGAAAAACGGCGAACAGGTGGTACAGTACCTGCGGAAAAAAGGATTCACGGACGAAGAAATTAAAGACTCCGGTCTTGCGATGTTTTCCGAGCAAAGAGGATTACGCAGTCAGTTCTGGAACCGTGTCATGTTCCCCATACAGGACATTAACCACCGGGTCATCGGCTTCGGCGGACGAGTCATGGGAGATGGCGAACCGAAATACCTGAACTCCCCGGAGACCATGATCTTCGATAAGAGGCGGAACCTCTACGGACTGAATTTCGCAAGAACCGCCAGGACGGGCAACATCATCCTGTGCGAGGGCTATATGGATGTGATCGCCATGCACCAGGCGGGATTCACCCAGGCGGTGGCATCCCTGGGAACGGCATTTACGGTGGAGCAGGCGAATCTTCTGCACCGCTATGCGGAAAACATTCTGTTAGCCTACGACAGCGACGGCGCCGGAACCAAGGCAGCGCTTCGGGGCATCGGTATCTTACGTGAAGCGGGACTTACCGGTAAGGTCATCAACATGCGGCCTTACAAGGATCCGGATGAATTTATTAAAAATCTGGGCAAAGAAGCATTCCAGGAACGCATTGATCAGGCGGAGAACAGCTTTTATTTTGAAATCCGTATCCTGAGCGAACAATACGATCAGAGCGATCCGGAGCAGAGGACGAAGTTCCACAGAGAGATCGCACAGAAGCTGTGTGAATTCTCGGAAGACCTGGAACGGGAGAATTACCTGCAGGCGATCGCCGAAAAATACATGATCCGTCCGGACGACCTTCGGAAGATGGTCATAGGCTATGCATCCCAGACGGGATTAGCCAAGCCGGTACAGCGCCCCAGAAGCGGTGTGCAGAACAAAAGCGATCCGGCGGAGAGCGGAAGGCGATCCCAAAGGCTTCTGATCACCTGGATCAGTGACGATCCTTCCCTGTATACGATCGTACGGAAATACATTTCCCCGGAGGATTTTACCGAGGAACTGTACCGGAAGGTGGCAGAGCGGATGTTCGCGGAATTGGACAGCGGACAGTTCCAGCCGGCGGGGATCATCAGTATGTTTGAGGATGAAGAGGAACAGCGGCAGGCGGCAGAGCTTTTCCACACCACACTTCCCGAATTGTCCACCAGACAGGAGAGAGAAAGAGCTTTTCACGATATACTGCTGGCCGTCAAAAGCAACAGTTACCGGTATTACATGGCAAATCTGGGAAGTGATGTCAATGCGGTCATGCAGGCGGTGAAGGGAAAAAAAGCACTGGAAGAATTACAGAGGACTCATATTTCCCTGGAATAATAGGATTTATGTTTCCACATAGTTATAAAAAATACGAAATATGGCTATAAATAATGGCAATGAAAGGATGGAACCACGAAAATGGATGAAAACACACAGGCAAAATTTGCGGAGAAGATAAAAGAGCTCCTGAATATGGCGAAAAAGAAAAAGAATGTGCTGGAGTATCAGGAAATCAGTGACTTCTTCGCGGACATGCCTCTGGAAGAGGAACAGATGGAGAAGGTTCTGGAGTATCTGGACCAGAACAACGTAGATGTACTGCGGATTACCGATGACGATGATGTGGATGATGAAGAGATCATTCTGACCGATGAGGACGAAGTGGATGTGGAGAACATCGACCTGTCCGTACCGGAAGGCGTCAGCATCGAAGATCCCGTCCGCATGTATCTGAAGGAGATCGGTAAAGTTCCTCTGTTAAGCGCCGAGGAAGAGATCGAGCTGGCACAGAGAATGGAAGAGGGCGACCAGGAGGCGAAAAAGCGTCTGGCAGAAGCCAACTTACGTCTGGTAGTCAGCATTGCCAAGAGATATGTAGGACGTGGAATGCTGTTCCTTGACCTGATCCAGGAAGGTAACTTAGGTCTGATCAAGGCAGTAGAGAAATTCGATTATCGTAAGGGATATAAATTCTCCACCTATGCAACATGGTGGATCCGTCAGGCAATCACCAGAGCCATCGCAGACCAGGCGAGAACCATCCGTATCCCCGTGCATATGGTAGAGACCATCAACAAACTGATCCGCGTGAGCAGACAGCTGCTGCAGGAGTTAGGAAGAGAACCGACCCCCGAAGAGATCGCAGCAGAGATGAACATGCCGGTAGACAGAGTGCGTGAGATCTTGAAGATCAGCCAGGAGCCGGTATCCTTAGAGACTCCTATCGGCGAAGAGGAAGACAGCCACTTAGGCGATTTCATCCAGGACGACAATGTGCCCGTCCCTTCCGATGCAGCGGCATTTACCCTGTTAAAAGAGCAGCTGGTGGAGGTACTCGGTACTCTGACAGAGAGAGAGCAGAAGGTTCTTAGACTACGTTTCGGTCTGGATGACGGACGTGCCCGCACCCTGGAAGAAGTAGGTAAGGAATTCAACGTTACCCGTGAGCGTATTCGTCAGATCGAAGCAAAAGCACTGAGAAAATTACGTCATCCCAGCCGCAGCCGCAAACTGAAGGATTATCTGGATTAATGGCGGAAGTTATATTATCCAATCGAATGCAGGCATTAACAGACATGGTCACTCCCGGCACTGTGATAACAGATGTGGGGTGTGACCATGGTTTTGTATCTGTCTATCTGGTGAAGAAGGGCATTTCCCCGAGGGTGATCGCCATGGATGTACGATCCGGACCGTTAGAACATGCCAGAGAGCATATCAGGGAATACGGACTGGAGGACAGGATAGAGACAAGACTTTCTGATGGTCTGCACAGCCTGAAGACCGGAGAGGCTGCCGGAATGATCTGTGCCGGCATGGGTGGACCTCTCATGGAGAAGATTCTTACCGAAGGAAGAGAACAGGCGAAGGGGTTTCGGGAACTGATCTTACAGCCCCAGTCGGAGATTCCGCATTTTCGGACATTCCTGATGGAAGAGGGATATCTTCTGATGGATGAGAATATCATCTACGAAGAAGGAAAATATTATTTTATGATGAAGGTGCGCTGGTTGGGCGAGATGTCAGAAGCGGAGGTGCGGGCACAGGTGAGAGATTCCTGGAAAGCGGATGAGGCAGATTCCGGAATGGCGGAAGCATTTGGACCGATACTGTTGTCCCGTAAGGATCCGCTGCTTTTGAAGTATTTGGAATGGCAGCATGCGGAACACAGGCAGATTGTAAAACGCCTGGATGAAAAAGCGGATGCGGCGAATCCCAAAACAATACAGCGCAGGCAGGAGATCGCGGAAGAGACCGCGCTGCTTACCCGGGCACTGGAATGGTACAATAATGGTAAGGAACCGGATTGTATTTAAAAAATAAGACCTGTAAAAGCAAATTACAGAAGGACAGGGTGAGAAAAATGATCACAGTGAAGATAAACGGTGAAGAGAGACAATATCCCCAGGGAGCTACTTACGAAGATGTAGCCAATGATTACCAGAAGGAGTATGACAATCTGATTGCGCTGGCAGCCAGAGATGGCAAGATCAGAGAACTGTTCAAAAAGCTGACAAGGGATTGTGAGATCACCTTTTTTACATTGAAGGACGATGTGGGGAATAAGACCTACGTGCGCTCCGCCACCATGCTTTTTCTGAAAGCGGTATTTGATGTCTACGGCAGAGAAGCAGCACAGAACTGCAGAGTGGAGTTCGCAGTGGGCAACGGATCCTATATCTCCCCCAGGGGACAGATCGCTGCGACAGAGGACAATGCCGCGAAAATCCGTGACAGAATGTGGGAACTGGTGTCGGCAAAGACACCTTTCTTAAAAAGATCTTATTCGCTGGATAATGCCATGGAACTGTTCCATACGGAAGGCATGAAGGATAAGGAAAAGCTGTTCCGTTACCGCAGAGGTTCTTTTGTGAACATCTATGAGATGGATGGCTATTATGATTATTATTATGGTTATATGCTGCCCAATGCAGGCTATGTAAAATGGTTCAATGTCATCGCGTATGATGAGGGGTTTATGCTCCTGTTGCCGGATAAGCAGGATCCTACGAATGTAAAACCTTTTGTGGAGCGGAAGATGCTGTTCCAGACCCTGAAGGAATCTGAAGAGTGGGGCAAAAAGATCGGCATCGAGACTGTAGGAGATTTGAATGACCAAATCTGTCGAGGTTCTTTAAGTGAGCTGATCCTGGTACAGGAAGCGGAGCAGGAGCGCAAGATCGGCGAAATCGCCAAGGATATCGTAGGCAGAGGCGGGGTGAAGTTCGTCATGATCGCGGGACCATCTTCCTCCGGCAAAACCAGCTTTTCCCACAGATTGTCCATTCAGTTAAAGACGCTGGGCAAGACACCTCATCCCATCGGACTGGATGACTATTTTGTGAACAGAGAGTTTACCCCCAGGGATGAAAACGGGGATTATAACTTTGAATGCCTGGAAGCAATTGATGTAAAGCAGTTCAATGACGACATGTGCAGACTGTTAGCAGGAGAGCGTGTGGAGTTGCCTTCCTTTAACTTCAAGACCGGAAAACGGGAATATAAGGGCAATTTCAAGCAGCTGGGACCCGATGATATTCTGGTCATAGAGGGAATCCACGGGTTGAATGAGAAGACCTCTTATGCGCTTCCCGAGGAGAGCAAATACAAGATCTATATCAGTGCACTGACCAATATTAACATTGACGAGCATAACCGGATTCCGACTACGGACGGAAGACTCCTTCGCCGTATGGTCAGAGATGCAAGGACCAGAGGTGCGGATGCGAGACGTACCATCAGCATGTGGGCTTCCGTGCGCCGGGGCGAAGAACAGAATATCTTCCCGTTCCAGGAGGATGCGGACGCCATGTTCAACTCCGTGCTGATCTATGAACTGGCGGTATTAAAGCAGTTCGCAGAACCGCTGTTGTTCCAGATCGACAAGGGAGAACCGGAATATTACGAAGCCAAGAGACTGTTAAAGTTCTTAGAATATTTCCTGGGTGTGACCAGCGAAAGCCTCCCCAACAATTCTCTGTGCAGAGAATTTGTTGGAGGTAGTTGCTTTAATGTGTAAACTATTCAGAGTCATGCAAATTAAGCATATACGTCGAATGCTTGCATTCGTAAGAATATGCTTGATTTGATATGACGAAGTAACCACAATGAGCAAATAACAAGCAAGCTTGTTATTCAAGTAAGCATCGTCAGATGCGATTTTGCGAATATGGTTCTGAATAGTTTACAAAGTAGTAGGCGAGGGATAGTTACCAAATGAAACAGAAGAGGGCGGGCAATGTTATCAACAGCATAGCGGTATGGGTCGTGCGTCTGACCGGGGCGGGAATTTTTCTGTTCCTGTCCTGGTATGCGCTTCGCTACACACAGTACATGGATCCGGCGGTGGGAGAATTCCCTGTAAATATCAAAGATTCCATGGGGCAGAACCTTTTTTTCGTAATGGCAGTTCTTCTGGTATATGCGGGTCTGCGTACGGCAGGTCGGCGGTTAAGCAACCGACCAAAGTTTTTACTGTGGTCATCCATAGGTCTGGTAACTGTGGTGACTTTATGGATGTGTATCGCCGGTCACTGGTGGATCAGTGCCATTGTACGTCCGCCGGAGGGAGACCAGCTGTATGCCTATGTGGCGGCGCTGTCTTTTTCACAGGGAAGTTACAGATCCATACTTCCGGACGGCTATTGCGGAATCTATCCGCACCAGCTGGGATTTACGGCGATTCTTGAACTTTTTTTCAAAATCACCGGAACCACGGAATTTTATCAATGGCAGAAGTTCAATGTTCTCTGTCTTGGCGGAATTGTTATCCTGGGATATCTGACTGTGAGAGAGCTGGGTGGAAAGTGGGCAGAACAGATTCTGTATTGCCTGCTGATGGCAGCCTGTTTTCCCATGATCTTTTATACCAGCTGGGTATATGGAGAACTCTTAAGCATTTTGTGTTCCCTGACGGTGGGATGGATGCTTTTATGCTATGGGAACAGCAGAAAAATAGGATGGATGATGGGCATACTGCCGGTAGCGGTTTTGGGAATGCTGGTACGGAAAAATTTCCTAATTCTGTTACTTGCCCTTGCCCTGGTACTTACGGTGTGGGGAATCGTGCAGAGGGACCGGTGGGCATTTGTATTTGCGGGACTTGCGGTGATCCTTCCGTTATTGTCGTATCAGGGGATCTATAAAATGTATGAGGTCCGTTCCGGCTACGAACGCAGTGCAGGTCTGCCGGTGACTTCCTGGATCTCCATGGGATTGCAGGAGAACCAGGGCAGATATGGCTGGTATTATGATTATCCGCTGACTCTGTATAAGGAAGCGGGGCAGGATGCCGGCATTGTAGAGGCACAGACGAGGGAAGATATCCGTGAGAGATTACATACTTTTGTGGGATCTCCGGGGTATACCTGGAACTTTTTCCGGGAAAAATTATTATCACAGTGGAACGAACCGCTGTACCAGTCACTGTTTTTTACCACGAATTTCAGAGAGGAATACCGACCGGAGCCGGATAGCCTTGCGGGGAAGATCACGGTGGGCGGAGAGCTTTTTTATCCGCTTTTTCTTATCTGTGATAAGATGCAATTTTTATTATATTTAGGAATGTTTTTCTATTTCTGCTTCGTGGTAAAAAAGGACGGCAATATGTTGCAGCATGTGCTGGCGGTGACTCTGATCGGAGGCTTCTTATTCAGTATCCTGTGGGAAGCCAAGGCACGCTATATTTTCCCTTATTATGTGGTCATGTATCCGATGGCGGTCACAGGATATTGCCAGATGATCTGGAGCCTTAGAAATGTTCTGGGTAACAGAAAACAGACAGGAGAGTAGAAAAAGGTGACAGAGTTACGACGGGTGGCATAAACTGCTTGCTTTTTTGCCGGGGAACAGATATAATCGAACAAGTGTAAGTAAAATAGATGATCGCGGCTGCTTTATGCAGGTGAGGAAAGTCCGGGCTTCACAGGGCAGGATGCCAGATAACGTCTGGTGGAGGTGACTCCAAGGCTAGTGCAACAGAAATATACCGCCGGCTTTATGCCGGTAAGGGTGGAAAGGCAGTGTAAGAGACTACCGTCCGGCTGGTAACAGGCGGAGCCATGTAAACCCCATCCGAAGCAAGACCAAACAGAGAGCGATAGGTCGGCCCGGTCTGCTTTCAGGTAGGTCGCTTGATGCGGCTGGTGACAGTCGTACTAGATAGATGATCGTCATATACAGAACTCGGCTTATTTTTTGCTTACATTTCTCGAGAAATGGCGGACTGCGTAATGCGGTCCGCTGTTTCGTTACAGGAAACGGTGGCACGCGGAGGGAAATCATAAATGAGAAAATTTCTTATTAGCATGACTGGTATGAGCTTTATTATGAGTTGTGCATTGTTGCTTACGGGGTGTGGAGCAAAGCAGCAGGATGCTGCAACTGCGGAAGAGACAGAAAGTGCTTCTTATATTGAGGAGGGAATCCTGCCGGATATCACGGAATTTGAGATCCCGGAGGAGATCCCACAGAAGCTGACGGAGACGGATCTGCGGGTATTTAAGTCTTTGGTGGGTGTCCGGGCAGGTGATCTGCAGGGCAGCGGTGTGATCTATGATGAGAATGAAGATTCTATGCTGATCGTGACGGCAGGGCATGTGCTGGAGCATGATACCGGTGAGATTCTGGTGACTTTTCCGGACGGAACGGAAGTTTCTCCATCCGGAACTGTGAGAGCAGAGAACTGTGATCTGGCATTTTTATGGGTAGATAAGGCAGAGATTTCGGACAGTACATGGGAATCCTGCCTTCCGGCAGATACGGATCGGAATGCATTTGATGCGCTGGAAGTCTATGAGGATGTGTGGATGTACGGCGGAATTTCTGCAAAACCGGTTTATGCCTTTGTGGTGGAGCCCTGGATCTATGTGGAGGATTTTACACAGTACATGCTACTGTTACAGGGACTGATGGAACCCGGAATGTCGGGCGGAGGTGCCTTCACGGAGGATGGAGTATTCTTAGGGGTCCTGTGCGGCGCGGATGAAGAGGGAAAAGTGGCTGTGGTTCCCTACAGCATCATAGAGAGCGAACGAGCAGGACTTGACAATCCGTGAAATATGATAGAAAATAAAAAAGATGGGGTTTAGCCCCGGATTGGAGGAAAACATAATGACGAAAATAGATGTAGTATCCGGTTTCCTGGGTGCCGGTAAGACCACCCTGATTAAAAAGTTATTAAAGGAAGCATTGGACGGCAGCAAGACCGTTCTGATCGAGAATGAATTTGGTGAGATCGGTATCGACGGCGGTTTCTTAAAAGAAGCCGGCATCGAGATCAAGGAGATGAACTCCGGTTGTATCTGCTGCTCTCTGGTAGGTGATTTCGGTACTTCCCTGAAGGAAGTCATCAGCACCTACGCTCCCGAGCGTATCCTGATCGAGCCCTCCGGTGTCGGCAAGCTGTCCGATGTCCTGAAGGCTGTGGAGAACGTGGCAGGTGACCTGGATGTGGAGATCAACAGCGCCGTAGCAGTGGTAGATGCGTCCAAGTGCAAGATGTATATGAAGAACTTCGGCGAATTCTTCAGCAACCAGATCGAATACGCCGGAACCATTATCTTAAGCAGAACCGACAAGGTAGATCAGGCGAAGCTGAATGCCTGTGTGGAGATGATCCGTGAGCACAATGATAAGGCAACCATCATCACCACACCGCTGGATCAGTTAGATGGCAAGGAAGTACTGAAGACCATCGAAGGCGCTGACAAGCTGGAAGACATGATGAAGGAAATGTTAGAGCATATCCATGATGATCACGATGAGGATGAGTGCTGCGATCACGATCATGACCACGAGCACCACCATCATCATGATGACGACGATGACCACGAGTGCTGCTGCGGACATCATCACGATCATGACGAAGACCATGACCACGAGCATCATCATGACCACGAGGAGCATGATGAGAATTGCACCTGCGGCTGCCACGACCATGACCATGATCACCACCATCATCACCATCACGCAGACGAAGTATTCACCAGCTGGGGTATCGAGACACCTAACACCTACAGCGCAGAGGACATCGAGAAGATCCTTACCGCTCTGGACAGCGGAGAATACGGCGCCATCCTGCGTGCCAAGGGTATGGTACCCGCTCCCGACGGAACCTGGGTATATTACGATTATGTTCCCGAAGAGCATGACATCAGAAGCGGTAAGCCGGAAGTCACCGGTAAGATCTGCGTCATCGGTTCCAAACTGGATGAGGACAAGCTGGCAGAACTGTTCCGCAAATAAATTCCTGGAACAGATTTTGCAGGCAGCTGGATAAGAAAGAGAAAGGTATGAATTATGACGAAACCAGTCTATATCATAAACGGCTTCCTGGAGAGCGGTAAGACGGAATTTATCACGTTTACATTAGGACAGCCGTATTTCCAGATCAAGGGCAGAACACTGCTCATTCTCTGCGAAGAGGGCGAGAATGAGTACGATCCTGCACTGCTAAAAAAAAGCCGTACGGATGTTGTGCTGATCGAAGAGGAAGAGGAGTTCAATCCGAATCATCTGATCGAACTGGAGAAGCAGTATAAGCCCGCCCGTATCATTATCGAGTATAACGGCATGTGGAACTTCAAGAACATGAAGCTCCCCTGGTACTGGAAAGTGGAACAGCAGATCACAACCATCGACGGATCTACTTTCCCTATGTATTATACCAACATGAAGTCGCTGCTGGCAGAGATGATCCGGAAGTCCGAAATGATCATTTTCAACCGTTGCGACGGCATCAAGGATCTGAATGTATACAAGCGTAACATCAAGGCAGTCAATCCTTCCGCAGACGTGATCTTTGAGGATTCCAATGGAGAGATCGATGAGATCTTCGAGGAGGATCTGCCCTACGATCTGAATCAGGATCCCATTGTACTGGATAATCAGGGCTACGGCATCTGGTATCTGGATTCCATGGATCATCTGGAGCGCTATGAAGGGAAAAATATCCAGTTTCTGGCCATGGTACTGAAGCCCGAGGGTTATCCCGACGGTTATTTCGTACCCGGACGCATGGCAATGACCTGCTGTGCGGAGGATATGGCATTCTTAGGTTATGCCTGTGAGTATGCGGGCACGAAAGACCTGAAGCAGAAGGAATGGGTCAAGGTGACAGCGAAGGTCGCCAAAGAATACTTCGCAGACTATAAGGGAGAGGGTCCCGTACTTCATGCCATCAGCGTGGAGAAGGCAAAGGCTCCCAAGGATCCCGTGATCAGTTTTAACTAGAAAGGATCGGCTCTATGAAAAAGAATCCCATAAAGAGCGGCCTGCGGGAGACAACAGCAGGAGAAGTGACATTTCTTTTCCTGCTGTTTTTGTATACCGGGGTCATGCTGTATCTGTTCTGGATGGAATGCTATCAGGTGCCGGGATTCCAGTCGGATATGCCGGACTATGTGAATAAGGTGGCAGGCATTGCGGGGAATTATGAATTCCCGTATCCGATCCTGTTCCAGGCGGCGAGGCTTTCCGCATGGCTGATCGGGGCGAAGGCGGCAATGGCGGTCACCACGGCACTTTTTAACCTGGCAGCAGTGGTGATCACCAAATATTACATGAACCGCGAGATCCGGAAGATATGTCATTATGAAAACTTAACGCAGGGAAGACAGGTCATGACGGATATTATTGTGACCCTGCTTGTGTTTGCACTGTTTTTGCTGTCGAATCTGTATTCTCCCAAGAATACGGCATTTTTCGGTTTTGACTATGCGTATCGCTGCATGGGTATTTACACACCCAATCCGTTCTGGAATGCCACTTACCTGGCGACCAGACCCTTTGCGATTATCTGTTTTTTTGAGACGATAAAGGTATTGTCGGAATATCAGAAGGATTTTCAGTGGAAGAAGTGTGCCCTGTTCGCCGTCAGCCTCCTGCTGACTACCATGACCAAGCCCAGCTACACCATGGTGGTGGTGCCGCTGATCGGCCTGATCCTACTGATCCAGCTGATCGCAAGCAGGGGAAAAAGTTTTCGCAATGCCTTTTGTCTGTGCGTGACCATGATCCCCACGGGAATTGCCCTGCTGTATCAGTTCTCCGGAATTTTCACCGGAACGAATGCCATGGGAGAGGAGACCGGTATCGCCATCGGCTTTGCCAAAGTATGGAGCAATTATTCCAAGAGCATTCCCTTAAGCATTGTCATGGGAATGGCGCTGCCCATCGGTGTCCTTTTCCTGAATCTGGTCTTTGATTTTAAAAATATCCGGCAGAACCGGTATTACTGGTTTGCGTGGCTGAATTATCTTGCAGGCACGGCGATGTTCCTGATTTTCTATGAAAAGGGCTTCCGCATGATGCATGCGAACTTTTCCTGGGGCTATATGCACGGCATGTTTTTCGTGTTTCTGATGACACTGATCGTCATGGTGAAAAATATCAGGGAGTGGTGCAGAAGCTGGAAGATGATCTTCGTGATCGGAGAGATTGCAGTATTTCTGTACCATCTGGTGTGCGGCGTGAATTTCCTGCTGTATGCCGTCCTGGGCAATGATCTGGCGGGATTTTAGATTTTACCTACAATGATTTACGAGGGCAGACAAGATACCATTCTATTGCCCGTTACATAAAATAAGAAAAGAAAGGAGAGAAGTGTGAAAAATAAATTTTTCACACGCAAATTTGTGCCTGCGGCCCAAAGTTTGCAGGTTACGGAAAGGTATGGGAATTTTTATGAACTTAAACATTGTAGCCGGTCTTCTGATTCCGTTTCTGGGAACGACTGCGGGGGCAGCCTGCGTCTTTTTCCTGAAAAAACAGATTGGCGGCAATATTCAGAGAATATTTACCGGATTCGCTGCCGGTGTCATGGTAGCGGCTTCGGTGTGGTCCTTACTGATACCTGCCATGGATATGTGTGAAGAGATGGGAAAGCTTGCATTTCTTCCCGCAGTGATCGGCTTCCTGATCGGTATTGTTTTTTTGTTGTTCATCGACAGTATGGTGCCCCACCTGCATGTGGGAAGCGATGAGCCGGAGGGACATAAGAGCAGCCTGAACCGTACAGCCATGCTGATGCTGGCTGTGACCATCCACAATTTCCCCGAAGGCGCAGCCTGCGGTGCTATTTTTGCCGGAGTGTTAAACGGGGACGGAACCGTTACGATGGCGGGAGCACTGACACTGGCCATCGGTATCGCCATTCAGAATTTCCCGGAGGGAGCGATTATTTCCCTGCCCCTTCGCAGTGAGGGCAACAAGCGGAGCAAATCCTTCGCACTGGGCGTGCTGTCCGGAGCAGTGGAGCCGGTGGGCGCAGTTCTTGCCATTGCACTGGCAAGCATTGTGACCCCGATCCTTCCGTATATGCTGGCATTCGCCGCAGGCGCCATGATCTATGTGGTGGTGGAGGAACTGATCCCGGAAGCCAGTGAGGGAGAGCATTCTAACTTAGGAACTATCGCTTTCGCCATCGGATTTGCCCTGATGATGATGTTAGACGTGGCACTGGGATAACGTGAACAGGGTAACATTTGCACAAGCAAAGTAAGAACAGCAGGAAGGATGTACGGGAATGTCTGTGGAAAATGAAAAAGAAATACAACAGTTAAAAAACCGGATCCGGGAGCTGGCGGACAAATCCTATAACCAGAACCAGTACACTTTTACCGGATTCTTAGGACTGGCGGAGCAGGATGCCCTGTGGCAGCTAGAACGGGATGTCAGATTTGCCGGAATCACGTTATACGGCGGCAGAGAAGAGGCAGAGCGGAAGATACTTCGCTACGGCAGTGAGGCGGAGCTGGGCTATGAGCAGCCCTTTCCCATCTGCTGTATCCGGATTCGACCGTTGTCCGAAAAATTTGCTGACAAGCTGTCTCACCGGGATTATCTGGGAGCGTTGATGAATCTTGGTATTGAACGCAGCACCATCGGCGATATTCTGCCGGGAGAGGGCGAAGCTTTTTTGTTCTGTCTGGATACCATTGCGGAATTTATCTGTGACAATCTGGAGCAGATCCGACATACGCATGTGAAATGCGAGGTGGTGGATGCCGCTGCCGAAGTGCCGGAGGAAAAGCCGGTCAGTCAGGTGATCCAGGTGGCAAGTCCCCGTGTTGACGCTGTGCTTTCCAAGGTTTATAATAAATCCAGAAGTGACTGCCTGGAGCTGTTCCGGGCGGGAAAAGTGTACGTGAACGGCAGGCTGTGTGAGAACAATTCCAAGCCTCTTGCGCAGGGCGATGTGGTGAATGCCAGAGGGTACGGAAAATTCCGGATCAGCGGGGAACCTCATGCCACGAGAAAGGGAAGGCTTGCCATAGAGACGGAAGTGTATTCGTAGATTTTTACAAATATAAAACAAAAGAGTTGAGGGAGGTTATACAGTGTATCATTATACTGCAATCCAATGGTTGTTTTTCTTTTATTTTTACTGCTTTTTCGGTTGGTGTTTTGAATCCACCTATGTATCCATTAAGAGTAAAAAACTGGTTAACCGAGGTTTTATGCGTGGCCCGTTTCTGCCTCTGTACGGCAGCGGAGCGATTATGATGCTGGTGGTATCCATGCCTTTTCAGGACAATCCGGTGCTGGTCTATATCGCCGGATGCATCGGGGCTACAGCGCTGGAGTACGTCACCGGCGTAGTCATGGAAGCGCTGTTCAAAGTAAGATACTGGGATTATTCCAAGAATAAATTTAATTTCCATGGATATATCTGTCTGGGATCATCTCTGGCCTGGGGTGTTCTGACAATCCTTATGACAGAGTTTATCCACAAGCCTATCGAGCATCTGGTATTGTCCATCCCGGACAGCATCCTGACACCGGTGACCCTGATACTGACAGCACTGATCGGCGCAGACTTTGCATTATCCTTCAAGGCGGCCCTGGATCTGCGGGATGTGCTGGAGAAAATGGACAAGGCAAAAGAAGACATGCTGCGTATCCAGAAGAGGCTGGATGTCATTATTGCTGTGGCTGGTGAGGATCTGGAGAACCGCAAGGAAGGCTTCAGTGAGAGCCTGGCACAGAAGAAGGAAGATTTTACTGAGGGAATTACGACCAGAGTAGAAGATCTGAAGTCCAACATCGAGGGTAAACTGGATAGCATCCGCACTTCCGCACAGAAGTCACCCAATAAGTATCTGGAGAGCGTGAAGAACGAAGTCGCCGAGCTGCGGCAGAAGTACACCAGAAGCGTGGCAGACAGAGAGAATGTCAGCAGCTTAAGAGATTTCTTCCAGCGTGATATGATCCGTTCCAACCCGACCATGAGTTCCGAAAAGTTCAAGGATGCCCTGGAAGAGTTGAAAGAGCATTCCGGTAAGAAAAACTAAGAAAAATACAGAAAAAGCATGTCTGGATGCCAGTTTTTGAGGGCAGAAGGACATGCTTTTTTTGTATGCAAAAAAATCACAAAAAGAGTTGACAATAAAGCGGGGGGGGGGTATACTAAATAACGGTAAAAATAAAAACTTTCCAGAATTTTACAAATAGGAGGAATGGGAAAATGAAGAAGAAATTACTTATGGCCGCAGCGATTGCATTCGCAATATTTGCAATCCCTTACGGCAGCAGTGTTCTGTCTACCGTATCTGTAGCAAGTGAGAATAACACGGTGGCACCGACACCTGCACCTGTTGTAGATGTAGATAAGGTGAAGGTTAGCATTGATAACATTAGCATTACTGATGTGTCCAGCGCAGACGAGGCAGTAGCTATTTTGAAGAATAACATTGGAATCGAAACTTTGAGGGCCGCGTTGTGGCAGAGTTATGATCTTAGAGAGGAATTGTATGGCCGTCTGGAACAGGAATATGCAGATGCAAAAGGAATCCAAATTTCTAAACCTAACTTTACAGACGATTTTAATAAAGAATATTCAGATGAGTGGTGGGTATCCAGTGAAGGAGTAGCTCTTAATGATTGCGCTGAGTTACAGGTGGATGCTCCTACAATCAAACCTTCCGTTTCTGGTGTCACATCTATATGTTATTTGGACTTCAGCCTGATTAATGCAGAAGGACGGAAAGTTGGTGCTGCAGTGAACGTTCCGGTAGGTATCGGAGTATCTGTTCCTGCGGGAATGGACCCCGCGAAAGTGGTAGTTTATCATTTCGCAGCAGATGGCAGCATAGATGAGATTATTGATCCGGAATGGTATGTAGATGAGACCAGCGGCAGAGATTCTGTATATTTTCTAGTAGATCACTTCTCCACTTTTGCCATCGCAGAAGCTGAGACTACCGGCGCTGAAGGTTCTGACAATGCATTCGAAAGATATCGCGACAGCATTGCAAACGAGATCGCCAATGCCAAGGATGGTGCTACCATCAAGATCACCAGAGACAAGAACATCAACGCTCTGCCTAATGATATCATGAAGGCTCTGTATAAGAAACAGACCGTAGCTCTGGAGCTGGAGTATACCTTCGAAGGCAAGGAATACACCGTAACCATTCCTGCAGGTAAGGCAGAAGATAATGCCATTGAATGGTATGGTCCTCTGTACTTACAGATGCGTTATGGCAAATAAGTTATTGCCGGATCAGAGAAGCAGATAATGATAAGGCACTCTTCAGAAATGAGGGGTGCCTTATTTTCAATTAAAAGACGGATACA
Organism: Lachnospiraceae bacterium UBA5895; assembly: GCA_002431915.1. Classification (GTDB taxonomy): domain Bacteria; phylum Bacillota; class Clostridia; order Lachnospirales; family Lachnospiraceae; genus Acetatifactor. The sequence goes on from DJEP01000022.1 coordinate 73,215, forward strand.
GGGAAACTATGAAGAAACAGAAAACACCCACTCAAAACACCGAAACAACAGCGTCGCTGGTATATGCCTGGCTGATGATCCTTTTTGCCGGACTCCCTTTGTACATGCAGGACAAACTGGTCATGATCGGCAATGCAAAATATTTATTTTTTCGCAATACCACGCTGGTACTGGGGATTTTTCTGGTGCTGGCAGCCTTCTGGCAGAGGCTTCGGGGAGGAAAAACACACAAAGAAAAATCGAGGAGAGATCCTTCGGATCCGTGGAGAAAAACGGATTTTTTTTGTTTTTTCTATCTGTTATCCGCAATCGCAGCCTATGTGGTCAGTCCCTGTAAAGAAGATACTTTCCTGGGGTATCCGGGATGGTATATGGGATTGCTGACGCAGATGCTGCTGGTGGGAATCTATTTTGCGGTGTCACGGTACTATGATGGCAGCAAAAGTATCTGGTGGGTCGCCGGGATCACGGCGGGGATCGTGACACTGATCGGACTGTTGAATCGTCTTGATATTGATGTGTTGGGAACTTTCCAGGGAATGGAGAACGGAGAATGGAACCGTACGCAGCTGCTGTCCACCATCGGCAATAACAACTGGTATGCCGGTTACATCAGTGTGACAGCAGGAATTTCGCTGGCAGCAGCATTCATTGGAAAACGATGGGGCAGGGTACTGGGGATGCTTGGGAGTTTTTTATTTTTTGCATCGGCGATTACTTCCAATAGCACCACAGCAATTCTGTCAGCTTGTGGATTAAGTCTGCTGTTGCTTCTGTTTTCTCTAAGGCAGCGAAGACGCCTCCTGCGGGCATTGGAGATTCTGATGCTGTTGCCGCTTTCGGTATTTATGATTCGAATGCTGATACAGTTTCATCTGACCGGACTGGTATTGGCAGGAAATGTCGAAAAGAAACTCTTTTTTACACCGGTATGGTATGGCACTTTTATGGCGGAAGCGGTGTTGTATCTGTTCCTGTGGTGGCGGGAGAGACAGAAGAGAAGTGATCTGCTGGAGAATGGCAGAATATCCCGGATTGTTGTATATACAGTGGTAACATTGGCAGTGCTTACGGTGTTTTTGGGATGTCTGTTGGTGTCTGGAAATCTGTCTGGTAGTGAGAAGCTGTCGGAAGTCGCGAATGGTCGTCTGTCACTGTGGAAGGTCACGGTGCTTACTTACGGAAAAGAGGGAATTTGGTTCCGAATATTCGGCATGGGGCCTGATAGTTTCTATTATGCGCTCTATCAATGGGGCAGCGATGCCGTGGACTGGATCAACAGGGGACTTCTCGACAACAACATCTATTCCAATGCCCACAACGAATGGCTGACGCTTCTGGTGCAGCAGGGAATCATAGGAGTCGTTGCCTATGGTGGAATCTTCCTCACCGCATTTCGAAACCTTCGAACCTCCGCACCTGTGAATCCCCGGGTACTTGCGGTTGTCCTCGGTCTCACCGGCTACCTGATCTGTTCTCTGTTTACCTTTCAACATGTATTATCCACACCCTTTGTCTTTGCCCTCCTGGGCATGGCAGAGGGTGTTTTGTCATCTTAATAAAGTCTTAAAGGTTTTTCCTGTTTTTTATTAATCCGGATTCTGTTAAAATAATTTTAGCGTAAGGGAAGCCCTTGCGGAAAAGGTGCCCGGGCAGTCGCCGTGGACACGGAAATGAGGGAGAGCATGTACAATATATTGATCTGCGATGATGAGAAGGATATCGTAAACGCGTTAAAGATATACTTAAATGACACCAACTATCATTTTCTGGAGGCTTTCGACGGTGAGGAAGCCGTGCATGTGGTGGAGACGAAAGAGGTGCATCTGGTACTGATGGACATTATGATGCCGAAGATGGACGGCATTCAGGCTATGATTAAAATCCGGGAGAAAAGCAACGTGCCGGTGATCCTGCTGACTGCCAAGGGTGAGGATTCCGACAAGGTGCTGGGGCTTACGGTAGGTGCGGACGACTACATTACGAAGCCGTTTAATCCCATTGAGGTATCGGCCCGCGTGAAATCGCAGTTACGGCGTTATATGCAGCTGGGCGGCGGAAGTGTCCGGCCGGATATCATCAAGGTAGGTGGTATCGAGCTGGATGATAAGGAGAAAAGCGTAACTTTAGATGGGGAGGCGGTAGCACTGACTCCTACGGAATATGATATTTTAAAGCTGTTGATGCAGAATCCGGGGCAGGTATTCTCTCCCAGGGAGATCTACACCAGAATCTGGAATGATCTGCCGCTTGGCAGTGAGAATACGGTGGCGGTACATATCAGGCATTTACGGGAAAAACTGGAAATCAACCCGGCAGAACCCAGGTATCTGAAAGTGGTCTGGGGTCAGGGATACAAATGTGAGAAGCAGGGATAAGAACAGGCAGGAGACCGGGGCAGCTCCCGAAAGGAGACAGGAATATGGATAGCAGGGAAGAAAACAGCAGGAACACAGAACAGGAAAGAGTGGAAAATCCGGCGGAAAAAACAGAGAATACGACTGAGGCAACAGAGTTGTCGGAGGATAGAAAACAACGGAAAAAAGGAGAAAAATCAGAGAAAAAGAAAAAAACGTCAGCACAGGGGAACAGTCTGACGGGCAGTACCCTGGCAAAGGTCATAGCGTTTCTGCTGATGATCCTCACGTCGGTCGTGGGTGTGCTGGGGCTCTATGGCACCTTCATGCTGGCGGACAACGGAGCTTATACTTCCGGAAAAATAATGTTTATTCACGATATGCTGCTGGATCAGCAGGCCCAGACAGATATGTACCTGATACGGGGATGGTATGAGAATGAGAGCGAGCAGACCATGGAAGCCTATTGCAGACAACGGAATATCTGGGTGAAGGTGGAAGGCTATGATCTGGATACCGATGAATTCCTGGGAGAATGGACGAACGAGGATTATGTAGACAAGACCAATGATCTGACTTATCGCCTGGAATCCCGGGTGCAGCACAGCGGTGACAATACCTATAGCAGCATGGATAGCTCCCAGATGACATATGGACCTGCTGCGAAGGAAGCAGAGCCAACTGTTTATACGGATGACAGTCAGACGACGGGAGACAATGGACTGACAAGTATATCTTCTGATGATACTGTGTCGGATGCGGAAATCATAACAGCAGCGGAACAGGAAGCACTTTCCTCCGGAAATCTGAAGAAATATCTGGATCTGGGAGATCGTGTATCCATTGGAGGAGAGACGTATGTGCCGGTTGACCGGGCCGAAAAATATGCAAAATGGATGATCAAAGACGCTTTAAGTGAGACAGATGGGTTGAAAGAAGATGATACAGAAAAGACACTGGCAGAGAGAAATCTCCGGATCGTGGTTACCCTGACGGTGAATCCCAGTCTGCCGAAAGAAGATGAATATGCCCTGATCTATCATCGGGCAGAGGATTTTTATAACGATCGCAATGTGATTCCCGTGGCATGTGCGGTAGGAACCGTACTGGCATTCTTATGCTTTATCTTCCTGCTGTGCAGTGCCGGACATAAGAACGGCAGGGAGGGGATTATTCCCAGTGCAATTAATGAGATCCATCTGGATGTGTATACCGCGATCACTGCAATAGGTGCCTTTATCGGTCTGTACCTTGCGGTGGAATGGATCGGTGTGAACGTGTCAAGTATGATTGAACTGATCGTTCTGGTGGTACTGTTTGTGGCAGAACTGGTATGGTGTACCCTGTACTTCATGGAACTGGCCATTCGCCTGAAACTGGGAAAATGGTGGCAGAATACGCTCCTGTATAAAGTGCTGCAATTTTTCGGAAAATTCTGCAAGAGATTTTTCCGTGGTATTGTGAGATTGATTCGTGGAGTTCCCATGGTATGGAGAACAGCACTTTTGTGCCTTGCAGTCTGCGTGGCAGAGTTTTTCGCTTTAATGCTGTTTTATCACGATACAGGTGTATTACTTTTTTTATGGACCATAGAGAAATTTATTCTGTGCGGTGCAATTATTTTTGTGGCATTGATGTGTAAAGAGCTGCAGGAGGGCAGTGAAGCGCTGGCGGAAGGGGATCTGAATTATAAGCTGGATACTTCCCATATGGTACTGTCCTTCAGGGAACACGGAGAGAACCTGAACAGCATTGGCGAAGGCATTTCCGTAGCCGTCGAACAGAGGATGAAGAGCGAACATTTAAAGACGGAGCTGATCACCAATGTCTCCCATGATATCAAGACACCGCTGACGTCTATTATCAATTATGCGGACCTTATCGGAAAAGAAGTCGAAGGGGACACAGTAACCACAGAGAACGGTTCCGCAGCGGAGTCGGATTCCGAAAAGAAACAGCGTCTTTTGGAATATGCAGATGTATTGTTACGTCAGTCGAAGAAGCTGAAAAAGCTGTTGGATGATCTATTGGAGGCATCCAAAGCCACCACCGGCAATCTGGAGGTACATCCGGAGGTCTGCGATGTGTCGGTACTGTTGTCACAGGCCGTAGGAGAGTATGAACAACGATTTGCGGACAAGGGACTGGAGCCGATCATCCGCCAGCCGGAAGAAAACGTAAAGGTTATGGCGGACGGCAGACATCTGTGGAGAGTCTTTGACAATCTGCTAAACAATATTTATAAATATGCGCAGGAGGGCAGCCGTGTCTATCTGAATGTGGAACATAATGGGCAGGAGGTGAGCATTATTTTCCGGAATATGTCGGCTTTCCCGTTAGAAATGTCACCGGAGGAGCTGGAAGAGCGGTTCACCAGAGGGGACAAATCCCGCCACATGGAGGGCAATGGTCTGGGGCTGTCCATTGCCAAGAGTCTGACGGAACTGCAAAAAGGCAGCATGGAGATCATAACGGACGGTGATCTGTTCAAGGTAGTGGTCACCCTGCCGGAGACAGAGTAAAATCCGCCCACCGGATTTACGAAGGTAAGTATGTGGCATCAGGGATAAGATTTGCAAATTTTCTAAAAATAGTATTGACAAAATAGAAAATAGAGATTATTCTAAGACACAGAAACAACAATTCATAAGTTTACCAAACCTGTGAGGAAGAGTAGTAAGCCTTAGGGAATTTTGCAGAGAGCCGTGGATGGTGGAATCACGGTAAAGGAACTTTCGCTGAATGGACTTCCGAGGCTGGCCCGAGAACAGATCAGTTTTAGGCGTCAGCGGGATTCGGACCCGTTATCAAGCCGATGGATATGATGGTATCCAGAGAAAAGTGGACACAATTCTTAGGAATGGGTCAATTTGAGTGGCACCACGATGATGAGCAAGAGCTTATTACCGTCTCAAGTGTATAGCAATATACATTTGAGGCGGTTTTCTTTTTATTCGAGGTTCAGTAATCTTATGAGCAGACTAATTTCAATTGCGTGGATACGCAGAAAGAGAGGAATAAGATTATGAAGAAGAGAATTTTGGCAGTAGTACTTACCGCAGTTATGGCAATGGGTGCCCTCACCGGATGTGGCAGCACCGGAAGCAAAGACAACTACACCATCGGTATTATGCAGTACGCCGTACACGGTTCCCTGGACAACTGTAGAGAGGGATTTTTACAGGGACTTGCCGAGGAAGGTATTGTAGAGGGTGAGAATCTGACCATTGAATATGTCAATGCACAGGCAGACAACGGAACCTCCGCCATGACCGCCAGCAATTTCGTAAGTAAGAAAGTAGATATGATCTGTGCCATCGCAACTCCCTGCGCCATGGCAGCTTACAATGCAACCATGAATACTGACATTCCCGTGATCTACACCGCAGTATCCGATCCCGTGGAGGCAGGTCTGGCTAATGAGGACGGCACTCCCGTAGGCAACATCACCGGTACGTCCGATGCTCTGGCAGTAGATGCACAGCTGAAAATGATCCGTGAGGTACTTCCCGAAGCGAAGACCATCGGTATCATCTATACCACCAGCGAGGCTAACTCCATCAGCACCATTGCAGAGTACAAGGCTCTGGCAGGTAACTACGGATTTGAGATCGTGGACAGTGGTGTTACCGCAATGTCTGAAGTAGCGCTGGCAGCGGCGGATATCGCATCCAAGGTAGACTGCATCACCAACCTGACCGACAACACTGTAGTAAGTGCATTGCAGACCGTACTGGATGAGGCCAACAAGGCAGGCATCCCCGTATTCGGTTCCGAGGTAGAGCAGGTCAAGGCAGGCTGTGTGGCATCCATGGGGCTGGAGTATATCGAACTTGGTAAGCAGACCGGTAAGATGGCAGCAAGAGTCCTGAAGGGAGAGGTAAAGGCTTCCGAACTGAATTTTGAAGTCATCTCCGAGCCCAGTCTGTATGTGAACTTCGCAGCAGCAGAGAAGATCAATCTGGAACTTCCCGAGAATTACAAGACCGATGCTTACCAGTCCTTTGATGAGATCGTAGTACAGTAAAAGGCATCCGGGTTTTACAGGCTATCGTAATATAGTAATAGAAAGGCGAGACATTTTATGGCACTATTATTAAGCGTACTGGAACAAGGAATGATCTACGGCATCCTGGCACTGGGTGTCTACATTACCTATAAAATACTGGATTTCCCGGATCTTACGGTAGATGGCAGCTTCCCCTTTGGGGCTGCCATCACTGTGCGTCTGATCAACGGTTTCGGTGTCCCGGCGATCCTCACACTTCCCATTGCATTTTTAGGCGGAGCGCTGGTGGGCATCTGTACCGGACTGATCCATGTAAAATTGAAAGTAAGAGACTTGCTCTCCGGTATCATCATGATGACTGGTCTGTATACCATCAATCTGTGGGTGGCAGGCTCCGGTTATGTGGCTATTTTCGATAAGGAAAACATCTTCAACAACAGTTTTGTGAACAGCATTACCCCGTCCTTTTTAGCGAATTTCAAAAATGTGATCATTATTTTCCTGATCACTATGGTGGCAAAATATCTGTTAGACTGGTATATGAGCACCAAGTCCGGCTTTCTGCTCCGGGCAGTCGGTGACAATGACACCATCGTTACCAGCCTCGGTGTGGACAAGGGACTGGTGAAGATCGTGGGATTGTCCATTGCCAACGGTCTGGTATCCTTGAGCGGCTGTATCTATGCACAGCAGCAGAGAAGCTTTGAAATATCTATCGGCACCGGTGCGGTTGTCATTGGTCTGGCCAGTGTTATCATCGGTACCAGCCTGTTCAAGAAGGTAACATTCTTCCGTGTGACCAGCAGTGTTGTCGTAGGTTCCATTCTGTATAAGGCATGTGTGGCTGTTGCCATGTTCGCAGGCATCAACCCCAACGCTATCAAGCTGATCACAGCCGTCCTGTTCCTGATCATTCTGGTGATCAGCATGGACAGAAAGAAGGTGAAAGCATGCTAGAGCTTATCAATATTAACAAGAATTATAATCCCGGTTCGGTCAATGAGTTGTGTCTGTTCAAGGATTTTAACCTTACGGTAAAGGACGGTGAATTCGTATCCGTCGTAGGAAGTAACGGTTCCGGTAAGACTTCCATGTTGAACATCATCTGCGGAAGCATTGCGGTGGACAGCGGCAAGATCCTGATCCACGGAGAAGATATTACGAGACAGAAGGACTATATTCGTCAGCGCCGGATCGGCAGAGTGTACCAGGATCCTTCCAAGGGAACCTGCCCCAGTATGACGATCTTAGAGAATATGTCCATTGCAGAGAATAAGGGCAAGCCTTATAATCTCGGACGTGGTGTGAATAAGGCAAAGCTGGAAGAGTATCGTGAGATGCTGCGTCCCCTGAATTTGGGACTGGAGGATAAGATGGGCGTGCAGGTCGGCTCCCTCTCCGGAGGACAGAGACAGGCGCTGGCGCTGCTCATGGCGACCATGACACCCATCGATTTCCTGATTCTGGATGAGCACACCGCTGCGCTGGATCCCAAGACCGCGGAGATCATCATGGAACTCACCGACCAGGTCGTGAAGGAGAAGAAAGTGACTACCATTATGGTTACCCACAATCTCCGCTACGCCGTGGAATACGGCAACCGCCTGATCATGATGCATGAAGGAAAAGCCATCCTCGACAAAGCCGGGGAAGAGAAGAAGACTATCAACACCGAAGAAATTATGGCAATCTTCAACCGCATCAGCGTGGAATGTGGTAACTAAATGGAGAGTTAGTGAAATAA
>DJEP01000058.1 GCA_002431915.1 Lachnospiraceae bacterium UBA5895
AGATGGGTTCTGAACAGTTACAATTGTCATAAAAATAATTATTTCAAAAAGACCGTCGATGCAACTTAAGCACCAACGGTCTTTAATTTGTGTAAATCTTCAAATTACAGAGTCTGATGCACCTCGCGGATCACAGCATCAGCAAGCTCCGGAGCTTTCGCGGGATCAATGTCATCCGGGAATTCTGCATCAATGGTGGAGGCAGCCGGGCGATAGTTCAGGCGAAGGGCATTTGCCTGAATGTAATCCGTTGCCTTGTTGTAAGTATCCTCTGTAACGCCGTTTAAAGTAATTGTATATAATTTTGCCATAATCTTATCATCCTTTCTTTTACGTTGTGGTTAATGGAAACATTTCCTTGTTTCTGTATATAGTATATCTCTTTTTCTGAAAAAAGAAAATGGAATAAAGTAACAAATATAATAATAGGAATCATTACTATATTTGTGAAATAGTCACATATTACCATAATGAGACATTTGTCAACTGTGTTTTACTCCGCAAAAATGATAAAATAAACCATCAAAAAGCAGTTTGCGAAGGAGGAAAACGCAGTGCTTTTAGTACTTATCATGGGAATCACTCTGGGGACCGGACAGATTCAGACAGAGGAATTGGGGAGGATATTTACGGTCAATGCAATTGCAGTCTGTAAATTATTGCTTTTGATCTTCGGGGTATTGTTTTAAAAAAGTCTGATCGTATGGATCCTGGGACTGATCAAACCGGCGAATCACAGAGCCAGGTCCGTGCTCTCTCTGTTATCCAGTCTGACAAAATATATTGCGTTTCTGGTGATTCTGTGCGCAGGACTGACGATTCTCGGAGTTAACATGACTACCATCATTGCCAGTGTCGGAGTATTGGCTTTGATCGTCGGCTTCAGCGCGGAGAGCCTGATCGCGGATGTGGTGACAGGAACTTTTATGCTGCTGGAGAATCAGTATAATGTGGGAGACATCGTGGAGGTGAACGGTTTCCGCGGAACTGTGACGAGCATCGGCATCCGTACCACCTGTATCACGGATACCGGTGACAATGTAAAAATCATCAACAATTCCGAGATGAAAAATATTCTGAACCGTTCCGACAATTATTCCAAGGCGGTCTGCGATATCAGCATCCCCTATGAAACGGATATTGAAAAGCTGGAAAGTGAATTGCCGAAGCTTTTGGAGACAATTTATAAGGCGCATGAGGACACCATGAAAAAGACACCGGTGTATGTAGGGGTGCAGGCATTGCAGGATTCCGGAATATTGCTCCGATTCGTGGTGGAAGTTTCGGAGAAAAATATTTATTCCGGTATGCGCATTCTGAATCACGATCTGCTGCTGGGCTTCCGGAAGCTGGGTGTGGAGTGCCCCTTCCCGCAGCTGGATGTGCATAATAAATAATGGGTGGATCCGGTAATAACAGAGAAAATGAAGATCAAAGAAGATCATAAAGATCATAGGAAAAATAAAATGCAGAAACAGGAAAACAATATACTGCCGGAATACCAGATACTCCCGCCGGATTCCATAGCCCCAGAATATCCGCCGTTGCCGGACGAATATCTGCAGAGCAAACAACCTGTGGAAAAAGGGGTACCGAAACCTTGTGAAAGTAGAAAGCGAAAAGTAATGCGCATACTCTGTATGCTGGCGGCTTGTGTACTGCTTGGTTGCGGCGTGTATGGAACTGAGGCAGATCAGACGAAAATATCGGCACAGACAACGGAGGAGGTGCAGGTACCTGATGAAAACGGAGAGAATCGGGACAGCAGGGAAAATGACCATGTACAGTCCGTGATAACAGAGACAGAAACAGACGTCGCAATAGCAGAAACGTCAGAACCTATCGAAGAACAGTATCCTCTGGAAGGCGGCATCTTATATTACAAGATATATAATGAGACTCACCTGGCCAACCCCACTGCTGATGCCTGGGAGCGTATCCTGGAAGAAGGAGAAATTTCCATAGAACAGCTCCTTGCCGGAGAAGTGATCGCTCTGCCGCAGCCGGAGACACCGGAAGGCTTTGCATTTCTGGGATGGGCGGCACATTTCCCGGGAGAGAAGGATACCTACCCGAAGTGGAGTCTGCTTACGGAAAGCTTTACCGCAGAGGATGCATTCAGAATCAAACCGGATGAGGAAGGCAACCGCAGTGTGGATATCCACGCGGTGTGGAGCTCGCAGGATCCTGCTGCCTGGCAGATGGTAATGGTATTGGATGCCAATGGAGGAATCATTGAGGGACAGACATCACAGACCTACAATGCACTGACACCGAAATACTCCGGAGGAACGGTATATCTGTGTGGATATCCGACCCCGGAACGGGAAGGGTATCATTTTACCGGTTGGTATCTCACAACGGATGAGGGAGACATACGGGTGGAGACGCTGCCTGCATCCCACTTTTTTGCACAAAAGGGCGGAGAACCGGACTATAGCACTCCTCTGGAACTGCACCTGATGGCAGGCTGGGAGAAAAGCGAAGAAAAGGGGAACTAAAGGTTGTTTTTCTGTGTGGGAAAAATTATAATAAGACTAATGGATCACACACAGAAAGAGGACCCCAAATGGAAGAACAGGGAAAAAAGGAAAGTACGGTGCTCCCGGAACCTGCGGAGATCACGGTGAAAAATCCAAGAATCGGTAAAGTACGCAAGCTGGAAGAGGAAGTAAGACGCCAAAATGAGTTGGAGCAGCTTCGAACCAAACGCATCCGTAAGGAGCAGGAATATATTGAACAGATGAGCAAGGCGGTGGAAGACCACCTGCGCAACACCAGAGAGGAACAGCGGTATAACGAGGAGTTTGAACGTCTGATCCGCAAGGATGTCTACCAGATGCACGGCATCAGTGAGGACAAGCTGCAGGGGATGACGGAGTATCGCAATGCTCTGTATCAGGGAACGGCGTTCGGCATGTTTTTCTTGTCTCTGATCTTGACCGGAATCTGTGGATATCTCCATGGCTTCGGTTCGGAATTATGTATTTTCATGGCTTTTTATACAGCCATTGAGGGGACGTTGCTGAACAATGGGAAGAGGCAGCATGCATTATTGGATGTCCTGACGAGAATTCTGTATCTGCTCTTATTCCCGGCGATGCTGATCGTGTTTGTGTGCTATGAACTGGGATTTACGGTGTATGCCCTTATCGTACCGGCGCTCACGATAGCCGGAGTGGTGCTTCTGATGCTGGGAGCGGTGTCCTACTTCCTGTATGACCCGTACCGCCTGGATCGTAAAAATCATAAAAAGGCGAACCATTACATCCGTGACATCGAAAAAGCTGCCATCAAGGAAGTGGAACTGGAAGAAAAAGCGCAGGCGAAGCAGGCGAAAAAGCAGGAAAAGCTGGAATTAAAAGAAGAAGCCAGACAGAAGCGTGCAGCGGAGAGAAGAGAATGGAAAAAGCGGATAAAGGAGATCTTCTCCGGCTGGAAGGAAAAGATCCGCAAAGTGCTTCCGAAGAAAAAAGTCGATATGGTCACGGAAACTACGCCGCAGACAGAAGAGACCGGAAAGACAGAAGGCGGCGAGACAACAAACGGCGAGACAACAAACGGGGAGACAACAAACGGGGAGGAAGCATAATGGCATATTATCTGATTGATTTTGAAAATGTAAAAAGCCGTGGCATGGAAGGTGTGGAGCTTCTGACGGAGGAAGATGCCGTCTGTATTTTCTACAGCGACAATGCCGACAGCATGACCTTTGATTTGCATCGGAAGTTGAACGAGACGAAGGCGAAGATCATCTACCACAAGGTAGCGGTGGGAACCAAGAATGCACTGGATTTCCAGCTGGCGACATATTTAGGGTACCTGATCTGCGAGCAGCAGAGGGAAGGGATCCATCCGGATTATTTTATCGTGACCAAGGACAACGGCTTCACCAGTCTGATGGTGTACTGGAAGGCACAGGGAGTTCCAGTGCGTATCATCCGTAACCTTTTATGGGGGAAGAATCCCGTGCCTGAGCAGAATCTGTTAGCAGAGGAAGAGACGGAGACAGAACAGAAATTGCCGGAGGAGACAATCCAGGAACCGGCACAAGAACAGCAGCCGGAAGAACCGGTTGCTGTTACGGAAGAAGTGACTGCGACAGAAGAGAACAAAGAACCTGCGCAACCGGAGATGGTAGAAGAGACACCGGAGTCCGTACAGCCCAAGCAGGTGGAAGAGCCCGCAAAACCCGCAAAGAAGCCTGCAAAGAAAAAGAAGAAGCCCGCGGAGGAGACGGATGAACTGACCGTGGCGGTAGAAAAAGTACTGACCGACCAGACTATTGTCCCCCAGGTTGTAAAATTTATCCGCCAGTACAAGACCAAACAGGGGATCAACAATGCCCTGAATAAAGAGTTCAAGGACAGCAAGCGCACCAGCGAGATCTATTCAGCCATCAAGCCCCTGATTGCTGATAAAAAGGGGAAATGATAAAAAAGATCAAAAGAGGCAGCATAATTAATTTATCGGATTTTGTGATTTTCCGGTAGAAAAGAAAGATAAGATATGCTAGAATAGGGAGCGGTCAAGGAGCGAAATGCTTTTTGACCGTTCTTTGACTGTAAAGACGTTTCAAAAAACTATTGATTATAGAAAGAAGTCATACGTGATGAAACAGAACATGCAGGATCTGACGGAAGGATCCTTAGGGAAGAAAATACTGATCTTCAGCGTGCCGCTGATGTTATCCAATCTGCTGCAGGTGCTTTTCAATATGGCGGATATTGCGGTGATCGGACAGTTCGCGGGATCTCTGTCTCTGGGGTCAGTGGGTTCCACGGCGACACTGGTTACTATGTTCACCGGATTCCTCATCGGTCTGTCCGGCGGTATCAATGTATTAACGGCATTATATTACGGAGCAAAGGATAAGGACAGTCTGTCGAAGACCATCCATTCCGCAGCACTGGTCAGCCTGATCATGGGCATATTGTTATTAGTGCTGGGTGTGGGCTTGTCCGAGTGGATGCTGACGGCATTGAAGACGAAAGAAGAACTGTTGGACAAAGCGGTATTGTATCTGCGGATCTATTACCTGGGAATGCCGGCACTGGCAATCTATAATTTCGGTAATGCGGTGTACAGTGCAGTGGGCAATACGAAAAAGCCTTTGTATTATCTGGGATTTTCCGGAGTATTGAATATTATCTTAAATCTGTTCTTCGTTATTGTCTGTCGGATGGATGTAGCGGGAGTGGCACTGGCCAGTATTATATCCCAGTATGTGTCCGCTGTGTTGATTTTGCAGGCACTGCTTCGAAGCAAAGACACATATGCCCTGCATCCGGGAAAACTGCGGGTGGATCCGGAACTTACGAAGGATATTCTGAAGCTGGGAATGCCTTCCGGATTGCAGAATGTAATCTTCCAGTTTGCCAACAGCTTTGTGCAGATGGGTGTGAACTCCTTCGATGCCACGATGGTGGCGGGCAACTCCGCAGCCACCAATGCAGATGCCATGGTATACGATGTCATGGCGGCATTCTACACCGCCTGCGGCAGCTTTATGGGGCAGAATTACGGCGCCGGCAAAAAGAAAAGAGTGCGGAACAGTTACCTCATCAGTCTGGCGTATTCCTTCGGCATCGGTCTGATTCTGGGACTCTCCCTGGTATTTTTCGGAAGACCGTTTTTGTCTCTGTTTACCAGAGATGCGGCAGTTATGGATGCCGGAATGTATCGTCTGACGATTATGGGCTTTTCTTATTGTATCTCGGCATTTATGGACTGTACCATTGCGGCAGCCAGAGCCATGGGCAAAAGCATTGCCCCGATGTTTATCGTCATCATGGGATCCTGCGTATTCCGTGTGATCTGGGTTTATATGGTATTTGCATATTTTCATACGATTCCGTCCCTGTATCTGCTGTATGTCTTCTCCTGGAGCATCACGGCAGTGGCGGAGATTCTTTATTTTATACGGATCTACAAACAGAAAATGGCTCTCCTGTCGTAAGACAGAGGAGCCATTTTGCGTATACGATGAGCTGCCTTGCTCAATGGTGTATGGAGTTATGCGGCTTCGGCCTCTGCGGAAACGTTAGCCTTAGGGTAGCGTACTGGAAGCAGATGAGCGCGTTCCAGTGCCACATAGATGGTAGGAAGTAAAATCAGCTGGATGACAATACCGGGGAGACAGGATACGAAATATCCGGTAGCCCAGGCAGACCAGCTGTAGGAGCCGCCGGCGAAGATCAGTGCACGCAGGATACCGGTGATAACACGGCCGCCCAGCATGGCGATGACCAGAGCGGCATACAGGTCGATTACCAGCTTACCGCTGCGGAGAAACTGCATGACCAGACCGCTGATCAGACCGTAGAGACCTAACTCGATCATCATGACGGGCATATATCCGAAGGCAGGCATGCCGGTGAGCATGCTGGATACGAAGGGACCTAAAATACCACAGACAAGACCATAGGGAACCCCGCATACCAGACCGCATAGCAGTACAGGCAGATGCATGGGAGAGAACAGGACACCACCCTTAGGGATAGCATGCAGAGTCATGGGCAGTACCACACATAAGGCAACACACAGAGCAGAGATGATACTCTTGTTTACAACCGTTAATTTTTTCATGGAAATAAAACCTCCTGATAAGATATATAACTGTCCAGAGCTTTTATTCGCAAAAACGCCTCTCCGAGGCTTTATTTTTTGCTCATTGAAGTGGCTTCGCCAAATAAATATTGCCATATATTCTTACGAATGCAAGCATTCGACAAACATGTGACAATATTTAATGGCTCTGGACAGTAGCAAAAAAAAGCCAGAACGGCATAGATCCCCTTCTGGGGTAATATGCCTTCTGGCGTTAAGCTCCTTCCTGAAGCATAATTCATAATAACGGGTAGGCAATTTTTTGTCAAGATAAATTGCAAAAAAACATCTGCCATGCTATCATGGAACATGTATGTATCATTTTTACAGGAGTAAGGTTATGCGTATTATGGTAATGGACGGTCAGGGCGGAGGCGTAGGCAGAAGCCTGCTGGAGGCATTAAAGGAGCGTTTCCCCGAGACGGAGCTGATCGCTGTGGGAACCAACGCCACAGCCACGGCGAATATGATGAAGAGCGGCGTGACAAGCGGAGCCACCGGAGAGAACGCTGTGGTATATAACAGTACGAGAGCGGATGTGATCGTAGGACCCGTGGGAATCGTTATGGCGGATGCCATGTTAGGAGAGATTACCCCCACGATGGCAGCGGCAGTGGCTTCCAATGATGCGAAGCTGATCCTGATTCCCATGAGCAAATGTCATGCCACCATAGTGGGAATCGAAAGCAGACGCCTGGGAGAATATATTGCGGAGGCTGTGGATGAGATTGCGAAGATTTTTTGATGATCTGGCAGAAGAATTACGCACACTCCCGGCGGAGGTACGTATTATAGCCATTGACGGAAGATGCGCCGCCGGGAAGACGACACTGGCGGCAAGACTTGCCAAGGAACTGGGCGGAGATGTGATCCATATGGATGATTTCTTCCTGCCGCCTGCACTTCGGACACCGGAACGAAGAAGCGAGCCCGGAGGAAATGTGCACTATGAACGATTTTTAACGGAAGTGATCCCACATCTTGCATCCGGCACCCCTTTTTCCTACCGAAGATTTGACTGTTCCCGGATGGCTCTGGGAGAAGAGATTCCGGTGAAAAATGACGGTTATGTATTCGTGGAGGGAGCCTACAGCTGCCATCCGGTGTTTGGGGACTATATGAACCGGCGGGTATTTCTGGATATTGACGTAAAGACCCAGGAAGAACGGATCCGCAAGCGGAACGGTGAGGACAGATTACAGGACTTCCTGCAACTGTGGATTCCGCTGGAAAACGCATATTTTCAGGAATTTTCCCCGTGGGAAAAAGCAGACTGCATCAAAGTCGGGGGCTTTTGATCCCGACATCATTTTATAGAGGAATAGACGAAAGGCGGGACAGATGCTGCATCAGTTTTACCCGGATTATGAGGCGGATTCCGCCTATGGCATAGATTACAAAACATTATATGAAAAAGGTTACCGCGGAATTATTTTTGATATCGATAATACCCTGGTACCTCACGGAGCACCGGCAACGCCGCAGGCAATCGAATTTTTCGGCAGATTGCGGGAACTGGGATTTCATACACTTCTATTATCGAATAACAAGGAACCCCGGGTGAAAAGCTTTGCGGACGCGGTAGGAGCTTCTTATATTTATAAGGCAGGCAAGCCTGGAAGAGACGGTTATCTGCGTGCTATGGAACGGATGCATACCACGAAGGATACCACACTTTTTGTGGGAGACCAGCTGTTCACCGATGTGTGGGGCGCGAAAAAATGCGGCATTGTGACTTACCTGACGAAGCCCATTCATCCCAAAGAAGAGATCCAGATCGTACTGAAGAGATATTTAGAAAAAATTGTGCTGTTTTTCTACCATAGAGAATGCCGCCGGAAAGGAAACAAACATGCTGAATGATATCAATGGTTATACCAGAACCTGTGGATTGATCGGGAACCCGGTGGAGCACACCCTGTCGCCGGTGATTCATAACACCCTGTCCATGGTGCTGGGGGAGAATCTGGCATATGTTCCGTTTCATGTGGAGAACGGAAGACTGGAGGATGCTGTAAAGGGAGCCTTTGCCCTGAATCTGTTAGGATTAAATGTAACTGTACCGTACAAGAGCGACGTGATCCCGTACCTTACGGATATCGATCCGCTGGCAGAGAATATCGGAGCGGTGAATACTCTGGTACGGACCAAGACAGGCTATAAGGGATACAACACCGATATGCCGGGACTGTACCGCGCCATGTGTGAGGACGGTGTAAAGGTGAAGGGAGAAAAAGTCCTGATCCTGGGTGCCGGCGGTGTGGCGAGAGCCGTAGCCATGCTGCTGTTGGACAAGGGAGCAAAAGAAGCCATCATTCTCAACCGTACGGTGCAGAAAGCACAGAATGTGGCGGACGAAGTCAATCGTATCGCCGGTAGGAAATTTGCCAAAGCCATGCCCATCGATGCGTATGACACACTTCCGGCAGGAAAACGATATCTTGCAATACAGGCCACCAGTGTGGGCATGTATCCGAACTGCGATGCGGCGGTGATCGAGAATCCTGCATTTTATGAAAAAGTCCATACCGGTTACGATCTGATATTCAATCCGCCGAAGACCCGCTTTATGGAACTGGTGGAGGCACAGGGCGGCAAGGCCTACAACGGAGCGAAGATGCTGTTATATCAGGGAATTATTGCGTTTGAACTGTGGACAGGCTGTGAGATCGAATCGTGGCTGGCAGACAAAGTCTACGAACGGATGCAGGAAGCGAAAAAGACAGAGGACGGAAAATAAGAATGAAACACAAGCGCAAGAATATCGTCCTGATCGGTTTTATGGGATCGGGGAAGACCACACTGGGATTAAAACTGTCCTATCTGCTGCGGATGCCGGTGGAAGATACGGACAAAATGATTGAGAGACAGGAAGGCAGGAGCATTTCGGAGATTTTTGCGGATGACGGGGAAGCCTATTTCCGGGAACTGGAGACAGAAGTCTTACGCAAATGCGGCAGCCAGAAATACGAGCGCATCCTGTCCGTGGGCGGAGGAACTCCGGTGAATCCGGAGAACCGTCCGCTACTGCATCAGTGCGGAACGGTGGTATACTTAAGAGTGTCCCCGGAAGTGGTCTATGAGAGACTGAAAAACGATGCCACAAGACCTTTGCTGCAGTGTGAGGATCCACTGGGAAGAATCCGGGAACTGTTAGAAGTACGGGACAAGATCTATACGGAATGTGCGGATATCATCCTGGATGCAAATAAGGGGCATTCCGATGAACTGGCGGAGGAACTGCAGCTGCAGCTTCGTAAGCTGAAAGAAGCACCGAAGAAAAAGGAGCGTGAGAATAAAATGAAGATTTTAGTGATCAACGGACCGAACCTGAATTTCCTGGGAATCCGGGAGAAGAAGATCTACGGCACACAGGATTATCAGTATCTGTTAGACCTGATCGCCCAAAGGGCAAAGGAGACCGGGGATGAGATCCAAGTATTCCAGAGCAACCATGAAGGCGCCATCATCGACAGGATCCAGGAAGCGTATTTTGATGGGACGAAGGGTATTGTAATCAATCCCGGAGCCTATACCCATTACAGTTATGCCATCCGGGATGCGCTGGCAAGTGTGGAAATTCCGAAGGTGGAAGTCCATATTTCCGATATTACCAGCAGGGAAGAATTCCGCAAGATTTCCGTGACTGCACCGGTATGCAATAAGCAGATCTACGGTCAGGGACTGGACGGATATCTGCAGGCAATTGATTTCTTGAGAGAAATTTGAAAAAATTTTCAAAAGTAGTTGAAATGTGCATGTTTTTATATT
>DJEP01000077.1 GCA_002431915.1 Lachnospiraceae bacterium UBA5895
CGGTGCCTGCCTGCTGGTGAAAAAGAGTCTGTATGAACAGGTGGGAGGTCTGGATGAAAGCTTTGTGATCTCCTTAAATGATGTGGATTTTTGTCTGAAACTGCGTAAACTTGGTCTGTTAAATGTATGGACTCCTTTTGCGGAGCTGTATCATTACGAATCCATCTCCAGAGGACTGGATGATCAGGGGGAGAAGGCAGAGCGCTATAACAGAGAATCTGAGCACTTCCGTGAAAAATGGAAGGCACAGCTGGAGGCGGGAGATCCGTATTACAATCCGAATTTTTCCCTGGACCGCAGCGATTATGCGCTGAAGGATCCGGCAGTCAGCGGACGTTAAATTGCTCTTTTCAGTAAAGGTAATCTATGGTAAAATATCACCGGAGAGCGTTTACTGAAGAAAGATAAAGATAGCGATAAAACAGGAGGATAGGAAAATGAGTTATATGGACGAACTGAATTTCTGGTTGAATGATGATTATTTTGACCAGAAGACCAAGGATGAACTTCTGGCAATTCGTAACAATGCGGCAGAAGTGGAAGATCGTTTTTACAAGGAACTGGAATTCGGTACCGGCGGCCTGCGTGGTGTGATCGGTGCGGGAACCAACCGTATGAACGTATATACCGTTCGTAAGGCAACTCAGGGTCTTGCCAATTATATCATTAAGCGCGGTACACAGAGCAAGGGTGTGGCAATTGCATTCGACTCCCGCCGCATGTCTCCCGAGTTTTCCGATGAGGCAGCAAGATGTCTGGCAGCCAACGGCATCAAGGCATACATTTTTGAATCTTTAAGACCTACCCCGGAGCTGTCCTTTGCCCTTCGTACTCTGGGATGCACCGCAGGTATTGTGGTAACTGCAAGCCACAATCCTCCTGAGTACAACGGATATAAAGTATACTGGGAGGACGGCGCACAGGTAACCCCTCCTATCGATAAAGATATCATTACCGAAGTACAGGCCATCAAGGATTATCATACCGTGAAGACCATGAGCAAAGAAGATGCTGTGGCAGCGGGACTCTATGAAGTCATTGGCAAAGAAATCGACGACAAGTACATGGTTGAGCTGAAGAAGCAGATCATTCACCCCGATGTCATTAAGGAAATGGCAGATGACATCAAGATCGTATATACTCCGTTATGCGGTACCGGTAACAAGCCGGTAAGACGTATCCTGTCCGAACTGGGCTTCAAGCATGTATATGTAGTTCCCGAGCAGGAGAATCCGGATCCCAACTTTACCACACTGGATTATCCGAACCCCGAGGATCCCAAGGCATTTACCTACGCTCTGCGTCTGGCGAAGGAAAAGGATGCGGACATCGTTCTGGCAACCGATCCCGATGCAGACCGTCTGGGTGTCTATGCAAAAGATCAAAAGACCGGCGAGTATGTGGCATTTACCGGTAATATGTCCGGTATGCTGATCGCAGAATATATTTTAAGAGAGAAGACCGCTACCGGCACTATGCCCAAGAATCCCGCACTGGTAACCACCATCGTTACCACCAATATGACCAAACCCATTACCCAGGCATATGGCGTAAAGCTGATCGAAGTACTGACCGGATTTAAGTACATCGGTGAGCAGATCAAGCTTTTTGAGCAGACCGGCAGTAACAACTATGTATTCGGTCTGGAGGAGAGCTACGGCTGTCTGGCAGGTACCCACGCAAGAGATAAGGATGCTGTCGTAGCGGTAATGTGTCTGTGTGAAGTAGCTGCATATTGCAAGAAGCACAATATGACTCTGTGGGATATGATGGTATCCATGTATGAGAAGTATGGCTACTATAAGGAGACCCAGTACACCATTACCATGAAGGGTATCGACGGTGCAAGACAGATTGCTGAAATCATGGATAAGCTCCGTAAGAATCCTCCCAAGGCATTCGGTGAGCTGAAGGTTGAGAAGTTCCGTGATTACCAGAATGATGTCATCGTTGATATGGAGACCGGCGAGAAGACCACCACAGGACTTCCCCGGTCCAACGTTCTCTATTTCGAGCTTCCCGATAACGCATGGTGCTGTGCACGTCCTTCCGGAACCGAACCCAAGATCAAGTTCTACATGGGTGTCAAGGGAACCAGCTTAGAGGATGCACAGGCTAAGGTAGAAAAGCTGACCGAGGATGTAAAGGCAGTACTCTGATCAGTAATTTAAAGTTCTATCAATTATTTTAGTTTTCAAAAGAGCGAATCGCCCGATGCGGGCGGTTTGCTCTCTTTTATGAAAACCGGAGGTATCTGTGGCAAAGCTAAACAAGGCAAACCTTAAGAAAACTCTATATTATCTGCAACGAAACGGCCTGAGGGAAACCTGGATCTCTGTGAGGGAGCGACTGACAGAGACAGACCGCTATTTTTTTGTACCCTGTTCTGAAGAAGAACTGATAAGGCAGAGTGACAGAAAATGGGACACTCCCATTATTTTCAGCATTGTGGTACCCCTGTACCGGACGCCGGAGACCTATCTGAACCGAATGATAACGAGCGTTATGGCACAGAGCTATCCCCACTGGGAGCTGATTCTGGCGGATGCCACAGAGAACCGCAGTGTGGAGAAGACGCTTAAGAGACAGGGCTTCCTGCGGGAGCAGCCCACAGAGGAAAAGACAACCCTGGCAGTGGATCCCAGAATCCGTTATGTGCACCTTACGGAAAACGCCGGAATCGCCGCCAATACGAACCAGGCACTTCCCTACGCAAAGGGAGAGTATATCGGTCTGTTAGACCACGATGATGTATTGACACCGGATGCTTTGTACGAAATGGCAGATGCCATTACCAAAGCACATGACAGAGGTGTCAGAGCCGCTTTTACCTATTCGGATGAGGATAAATGCGACGGAGAAGAGACAAAATACTACGATCCGAACCATAAAGAAGACTTTAATTACGATTTAATCCTGAGTAATAATTATATCTGCCATTTCCTGGTGATGGATGCGGAACTGATGAAGAGTCTGCAATTCCGCCCGGAGTGTGACGGCGCCCAGGACTATGACCTGGTGTTACGGGCAGTGGCAGAGATACTTGCCACAGACGGACAGACCGGTGAGAAGAGAATTCTTCATATCCCCAAGGTGCTGTACCACTGGAGATGCCATGAGGCATCCACGGCAGCCAATCCTCACAGCAAAAAATATGCTTACGAAGCGGGACTGCGTGCTCTGCAGGATCATGCCACGCAGCGGGGGATTCCGGCGACTGCCTGTGAGACCAGACATGTGGGATTTTATCGTTTACAGTATACAGACATATTACAGAACCGCCCGGATGTAGCAGCCGTGGGGGGCAGAGTATTGTCCGGAAAGCGGCACGGGAAGATCATCGGGGGCAGGATGAACGCAGAGGGAAAGGTGTTCTACGAGGGACTGCCGGAGGGATTCGGCGGATATCTTCACAGAGCGGAACTGTCCCAGGATGCGCAGGCGCTGGATCTTCGTTGCATCCGCATTCAGCCTTCCTGCCGGGAAGTATTTGAGAAAATTGTGGGAGTTCCCTATACCGAGATTTGCAGACGTGCTGAGGAACAGCCGGTATTTGATGTCACTACACTGCCGGAAGGAGCGGACTTACATACTTTAAGTCTGCAACTGTCCGAGGCATTACGGCAACAGGGAAGATTACTCTATCTGCCGGAATATCCGGGGGAGTTTAAGACATTATGAGCGAAATAACAGTTGTTATACCAAATTACAACGGAATGAAATATTTGCCGGAGTGCATGACCTCTCTGTGTGAGGGGCAGGAGAATGCTCCGGAATACGAAGTGCTGATCATCGATAATGCCTCTGCGGACGGAAGCGTGGAATACCTGGAAAGGGAATGGTGTGGGAAGTCGGGAGTAAGGGTGCGCCTGATTCCGCTGTCTGAAAACACCGGCTTCTGCCATGCAGTGAACCTGGGAATCCGCAAGGCGCAGAGCCCTTATGTGATCCTGTTAAACAACGACACCAAAGTGGAAGCGGGATTCGTCAGGGGACTGTATGATGCCATCCGGGAGGATGCGAAGATATTTTCCGTCAGTGCAAAAATGCTCATGTGGGACAAACCGGAGCTGTTAGATGATGCCGGGGACCGTTATTGTGTTCTGGGATGGGCATATTCCCGGGGAAAAGGACGACCTGCAGATAAATATGACAAAAATGTCAGTGTATTTTCCGCCTGCGGAGGAGCGGCGATTTACAGACGTTCGGCATTTGAAGAAATCGGTTATTTTGATGAAAACCATTTTGCTTATTTAGAGGATCTGGATATCGGCTACCGCGCCAGAATTTACGGTTATGAGAACCGGTACGAGCCTGCGGCAGCCGTATTGCACTATGGCAGTGCATCCACGGGATCCCGGTATAATGTGCGGAAGACAGAACTGTCCTCTGCCAATAATGTCTATGTCATCGGCAAAAACATGCCGCTTTTCCAGTGGATTCTGAATCTGCCTTTCTTTTTGCTTGGATTTGGCATAAAATTTCTGTTTTTTTGCAAGAAGAGAATGGGAAAACTATATCTGAAGGGACTTCTGAATGGTCTCAAGAGATCTGTCGGACAGGTGGGGAAGCAGGCGAAAGTACCTTTTTGCCGGGAACATCTGTGGAACTATGTGAAGATCCAGTGGCAGCTGTATCTGAACGTTTTTCGAATTCTTATGAAATCTTAAGAAATTGCTTCATAAATTCTTAAGTTGAGAAAAAACCACCACTATTGTAGAATGAAATCGTTGAAAAGAAGCTTTTCAGACTTAAAGATTGGGTGACTCCTATGATAAAAGACAACCAGAAAGTCTTTAACAGGCTTCTTGTGATAATGGATGCGCTGATCACGGCGGCATCTTTTGTCCTTGCCTATTATATTAAATTTTATATATTGAATGACGGTCCGGGAATCGGGGTCCTGCCGGTGCGGGATTACTACATGCTGCTTCCTTTTATTGTACCCGGTTACGTGTTCCTGTATTACCGGTGCAGTGTGTATTCGCCGAAGCGAACCGTCCGCCGCAGACATGAGATCTACAGCATTCTGCAGGCAAATACCATTGGCCTGGCGGCTTTGATCATTATCCTGTATATGATCATCCGTGAGATCAACTTTTCACGATCCGTCATGGCGATTTTTTATGTCCTGAATGTTTTCCTCACCTCGGTATTCCGTATTTTTATGCGGAAAGCGTTGAGGTCGCTCCGTAAAAAGGGATACAACCTGAAGCACATTTTGCTGGTGGGATATTCCAGGGCGGCGGAGGAATACATCGACCGGATACTTGCAAATCCTCAGTGGGGATATGTGGTATGCGGTATTCTGGATGAGCATATTCCCGGAGGCACCACCTACAAAGGGGTAAAGGTTCTGGGAACACTCGGTAATCTGGAATACATTCTTCCGGAAAATAAGCTGGATGAGATCGCCATTACATTGTCTCTGAAGGATTACGATTATCTGGAAGGCGTGGTAGGCATCTGTGAGAAGTCCGGTGTGCACACGAAATTCATCCCGGATTACAGCAGTTTGATCCCCAGCAGACCTTATACAGAGGATCTGATGGGATTGCCGGTGATCAATATCCGATATGTGCCCCTGACAAATACCGGTAACATGGTGATCAAACGGACGATGGACATTGTGGGTTCCATCTTCGGGATTATCATTACTTCCCCGATCATGTTATTGTCAGCGATTCTGGTAAAACTATCCAGCCCGGGACCTGTGATTTTTAGACAGGAGCGGGTAGGACTTCATAATAAGTCGTTTTACATGTATAAATTCCGCAGTATGGCAATGCAGACGGCGGATGAGGAGAAAAAAGGCTGGACGGTGCGCAATGACCCTAGAGTCACGGGAATCGGCAAGATTCTGCGGCGTACCAGCATCGATGAACTTCCGCAGCTGTTCAATATCTTAAAAGGAGATATGAGCCTGGTGGGACCGAGACCCGAACGTCCCCAGTTCGTGGAAAAGTTCAAGGAAGAGATTCCCCGTTACATGGTAAAACATCAGGTAAGACCGGGACTGACCGGCTGGGCACAGGTAAACGGTCTGCGCGGTGATTCTTCGATCAAGAAGAGAATCGAATACGATATTTATTATATTGAGAACTGGACGGTAGGGTTTGACATTAAGATTATTCTGATGACCTTCTTTACCGGATTCATCAATAAAAATGCTTACTAAATATTTATGAATGCAAGGAGAAAACAAGATGGAAACAAATTCCAACAATCGTGGCGGCAACGGTCAGAGACCTGCCGGAAGCGGAAGAAGACCTTCCGGAAATGGACAAAGACCTGCGGGACAGCGCCCTGCCGGATCAAGACCTGCCGGCAACAGTAACGGACAAAAGAGAGAATCCGCGAAGCAGCGTGCAGCCAAGAAGAGAAGAAAAGCTATCATCTTTGGCGTAGAAATCGTAGTGATCCTGGTTATGGTAGCGGTACTGTATCTGGTAATGACACATACCAATAATGAGGGACCGAAATTCACAGTTTTAGAGACCGAAGAACTCCGTATCCCCGAAGAGGTACAGCAGGACGAGACCATGAAAGGCTATATGAACATCGCATTATTCGGCGTGGATGCAACCAAAGAAAGTCAGCTGTATAAGGGCAGCCGAAGCGATAGTATTATGATCGCCAGCATCAATATGGATACCGGTGACATCAAACTGGTCAGCGTATATCGTGATACCTACCTGAATATCGGCACCGACTCTTATCAGAAAGCTAACGCAGCTTACTCCTACGGTGGAGCAGAGCAGGCGGTTAAGATGCTGAACATGAACCTGGATATGGATATTACGAACTTTGTAACAGTTGGCTACAAGGGACTGAGCGAAGTCATCGACGGTCTGGGCGGTGTTTATATCGATGTGGACTCCGAGGAGATCAAACACATCAACAACTATCAGATCGGTATTGCAGAGGTTCTGAAGTGTGATTATACACCGGTAACGGAGACCGGAATGCAGCTGTTGACCGGTCTGCAGGCCACCGCATACTGCCGTATCCGTTATACCGCAGGTAATGACTTCAAGCGTGCAGCCCGTCAGCGTGAGGTCATCCAGGCAATTGAAGATCAGGCGAAGAAAGCAGACTACGCAACACTTTCCAAGGTATTCAACAGCGCCATCGGAGATATCTACACCAGCCTGGATTCCAAGGATATCCTGGATCTGTTAAGCAATATTGCAAATTATCGTATTGTGGATGAGGGAGGTTTCCCCGAGGAGACCATGCGTGACACCGGCAACATCGGTGCCAAGGGAAGTTGTGTTATCCCCGTGGATCTGGAAAGTAATGTAGTATGGCTCCATCAGTTCCTGTTTGATGATGCGAACTACACCGTTACCGACAGCGTAAAAGAATACAGCAGAAAGATCAATTCAGACACATCACCATACCTGAATAAATAAGAAAACTGGAATACAAGGGAGTCTTCCGAACAGATCGGGGCTCCCTTCTTTTTTAGAAAAAACTTGTGCAAGTGGCTGCGATAAAGTATAATAAACCAGAGATTGGAAAGTAAGGAGCGCTCTGTCATGGAGATTGATGTGATCATTCCCTTGTACAAACCGGGGAAAGAATTATTTACATTACTGGATAAGCTTGGCAGTCAGAGCGTGCCGGTACACCAGGTGATCCTCCTGAATACGGAGGAGAAATATTTTGAACAGCTGATCTACGGAACCAGGTTTTTAGAGCAGTATCAGAATATAAAAATATATCATGTATCCAAGCGGGAATTCGACCATGGCGGGACCAGGCGGATGGGCGTGAAAAAGTCTTCTGCCGATATCTTTGTCATGATGACACAGGATGCCATGCCGGTGGATGATAAGCTGATCGAGAATCTCATCAAACCATTGCAGGGCAGCACAGTAGTGTCCTATGCCAGACAGCTGCCGAGAAAAGATGCCACGCCGGTAGAAAGTTATACCAGAGAATTCAATTATCCGGACAAATCCCGGATCAAATCCGCGGAGGATCTTAAGACCCTGGGAATCAAGACGTTTTTCTGCTCCAATGTGTGTGCCGCATATCGCAGAGAGATCTATGAGGAATTGGGCGGATTTGTCAGACATACGATATTTAATGAAGACATGATTTACGCGGAGAAGGCAGTGGAAGCCGGTTATTTGATCGCTTATGCGGCGGATGCGAAGGTTGTACACTCCCATAACTATACTAACGGGCAGCAATTCCACAGGAATTTCGATTTGGGAGTATCCCAGGCAGAACACCCGGAAGTGTTCGCTGCGTATCCTTCGGAATCTGAAGGGACACGGATGGTGAAAGATGTGACGGCATATCTGCGGAAACAACATATGACTGCAAAATTGCCCCATTTTTATATACAATGTGCCTGTAAATATGCAGGCTATCTATTAGGTAAGAATTATCGCAGGCTCCCGAAAAAATGGGTACTTGCTTTTACTTCCAACAAAGAATACTGGAAACAGAACAGAAAGGACGTGTGACTATGTGTGGAATCGTAGGATATATTGGAACTGAACAGGCGGCACCGATCATTTTGGACGGTCTGTCCAAGCTGGAATACCGCGGGTATGACTCCGCCGGTATGGCAGTTTTTGATGGGGAAAAGATCATTACTAAGAAGGCAGTGGGACGACTGAAGGTTCTGGAGAATCTGACCCATGGCGGTGAGAACATGAAGGGAACCTCCGGCATCGGACATACCCGCTGGGCGACCCACGGGGCTCCCAGTGATGTCAACTCCCATCCCCACATGAACAATGCCGGAACCATTGCCGTGGTACACAACGGTATTATTGAAAACTATATTCCGCTGAAGAAAAAAATGCTGGATAAAGGATACCGGTTCGTGTCAGAGACTGATACCGAGGTACTGGCACATCTGCTAGACTACTATTACAAGGGAAACCCTCTGGAAGCCATCACCAAGGTGCTTCACCGAGTGGAAGGCTCCTATGCACTGGGAATTATGTTCGCAGACCAGCCTGATAAGATCTTCGCTGCCCGTAAGGACAGCCCTCTGATCGTAGGTAAGAGCGAAAACGGCAGCTTTATCGCTTCCGATGTTCCCGCAATTTTGAAATATACCAGAACCGTATATTATGTAGACAATCAGGAAGTCGTGGAATTGCAGAGAGATGGTCTGCGTTTCTTCTCTGTAGACGAGGAAGAGATTGAGAAGCAGCCGGTCACCATTGACTGGGATGCCAATGCGGCGGAGAAGGCCGGCTATGAGCATTTTATGCTGAAGGAAATCTATGAGCAGCCCAAGACCATCAACGATACCATTTCTCCGAGAATCAAGGACAATGATATTGTTATTGAAGAGCTGAATATGAGCGACGAGGAGATCCGGGAAATCACCAAGATCCATATCGTAGCCTGCGGGTCCGCTTATCATACCGGTGTTACCGCCAAATATGTGATTGAGGGTCTGGCAAGGATCCCGGTAGAAGTGGATGTGGCCAGCGAATTCCGTTATCGTAACCCGATTCTCCAGAAGGGAAACATGGTTATTGTCATCAGTCAGTCCGGTGAGACCGCGGATACTCTGGCAGCACTGAGAGAATCCAGGGAAAGAGGCTTCAAAGTACTGGGTATCGTCAATGTGGTCGGCAGCTCTATTGCCAGAGAAGCAGACAGTGTCATGTACACATGGGCAGGACCTGAGATCGCAGTGGCAACGACCAAGGCCTACAGTGCACAGCTGGCTGCACTTTACATGCTGACCATGAAATTCGCTAAGGCACGCAGAACCATTGACCAGGAGAAGTTTGAAGACATGCTGACTGACTTAAAACGTCTGCCGGATCAGATCGAACTGCTTCTGGGACAGAAGGAGAAGATCCAGCGTTTTGCCAACCGTTACGTGGGAGCAAGAGATATCTTCTTCATCGGACGCGGTATCGACTATGCAATTTCCCTGGAGGGATCCCTGAAGTTAAAAGAGATCTCCTATATTCATTCCGAGGCATATGCAGCCGGAGAACTGAAGCACGGTACCATTTCCCTGATCGAGGATGGCACCCTGGTAGTAGCACTGGCGACCCAACCGAATCTGTTCCAGAAGACCATCAGCAATATGGTAGAGGTAAAGGCAAGAGGTGCTTTTGTCATGGCGGTCACCATTGAGGGCAACAAGGCCATCGAGAAGGCAGCGGATTATGTGGTATACATTCCTGAGACGAATCCGTACTTCACCAATTCCCTGGCAATCATTCCGCTGCAGCTGTTTGCTTACTATGTGGCAGTGGGACGCGGCTGTGACGTAGATAAGCCCAGAAACCTGGCAAAGTCCGTTACTGTGGAGTAGAGTGTAATAACTTACTGGACCGATTGCGAATGGATGTGGCGATTTCGAGAGCTTGAAAAGCGGAGAAATCGATTATAACAGGAAAATCCCGGAGAGGTGCAGAACTTCTTCGGGATTTTTTGATCTTTCATAATTGCTTCAGAAAGTTATCACAATTCGGTCACAATTGACGGTTATACTGTGTTCATAAGGTGAGAGGAAGAAATAGTTAATAAAAGGTAAAAAGAGGTTCTCACTTGTAAGCAGGATAGGAGGAAGCATTATGTACGACAATGATAATTTTTCCGGTTACGGAACCGGTAATGAAAATACAATCGGTACATTCAGCGGAGCAGATCTGAATGAGACAAGAACAGAAAAAAGTTACGGCTATGAAAACCAGAGCAGTACACAAAGTGCTGCAGGAAGCGCCAATGGTTACACCACATACCAGATGGGCGGAGCCACAGGCAGCAACAACACAGAGCCTAAGAAAGACAAAAAGCATGGCGGTTATTTCCGGAAGGCAATGGTAAGCGTAAGTCTCGGATTGTTCTTCGGATTGTTCGCCGGCATCGGTTTCTACGCTGTACAGCAGGGAACCGGAATGCTGAAGACCGGTACGGACACCGCAGTGGTAGATGAGATCGCTTCCGGGACAACCACAGAGATCCCCCAGAGCAACACACAGTTAGCTACCAATGTTACTTATGTAGAATCCGATGTATCTGATGTGGTAGAGAAAGTAATGCCTGCCATGGTATCCATCGTAAATAACTTTACTGAGACAGCCAATGTCTTCGGACAGCAGTATACACAGGAAGAAGCAGCCAGCGGTTCCGGTATCATCGTAGGTAAGACCGATGATGAACTGCTGATTGCATCTAATAACCACGTAGTAGAGAGTGCAGATACTCTGACCGTTACTTTCATCGACGGTAGTGAAGCACAGGCACAGATCAAAGGACTGGATTCCGATATGGATCTGGCAGTGATCGCCGTATCTTTAAATGATCTGAGTGATGACACCAAGAATGCTATTACCGTAGCTACTCTGGGCAGCAGTGATGACCTGAAGCTTGGTGAGCCAGTCATCGCCATCGGTAATGCCCTTGGATATGGTCAGTCCGTTACCAACGGTATCGTAAGTGCCCTGAATCGTGAGATCACTCTGGAGAACGGCGCTACCGGTACTTTTATCCAGACCAACGCAGCCATCAACCCCGGTAACTCCGGCGGTGCATTGCTTAACATGAACGGTGAGGTCATCGGTATCAACTCCAACAAGATCGGTGGTACTACCGTAGAAGGTATGGGTTATGCAATCCCCATCACTTCCGCAAGTCCCATCATTGCAGACCTGATGGAGCGTCAGACCAGAACCAAGGTAGCTGAGGATGAAGTTGGTTACATCGGCATCTCCCTGCAGGAAGTAACTTCCCAGATCTCTCAGATGTACAATATGCCGGAAGGTATCTATGTAGTATCTGTAGAGGAAGGCAGCGCAGCAGCCAATGCCGGTATCATGAAAGGCGATATTATTACCAAATTCGACGGCAGCAGCATTACTTCCTACTCTGATCTGCAGAATGTATTGAAGTATTATGCAGCTGGTGATTCCGCATCCGTAACGGTGCAGAGACCTCAGAACGGTGAGTATGTATCTGTTGACCTGAATCTGACACTGGGCAGCAGACCCGCAAGTCAGAAATAATCAAGAACCCTGAATATTTGGAATATGCCCCGGAAGAACCGTCTGGCTCTCCCGGGGTTTTTGTTTAGAAAAACTTCACTTGTACACGCTTACTTCATTGGGTATAATGAGCGTAGACAATGAGCAGTGACTGGATCGGGGGATTACACAATCCGGCTGCTGGCAGACAGGATTGTGTAAGGCGCAAGGCACGGGACGGCGAAAATCGGACATCAGGGGAACACGGAGTGTTACCGAGATGCACTGCGAAGGGATGCCATGACAAGGACCGGGCATATTTAGATATAGCAGTAGATAAAGAGGAGAATAACATGACAGATAATTACAATGATGATTATAGAGAAGTAATTCCCGAGGAGGAAAAAACAGAGACCACTGTGAGCGAAAATCAGGATAACGAAAAAAATAACGAGAACACGCAGGTAGCGGATGCTACAAAAGAAAATTCTGCTGAGAAAAAGACAGAGGACAAAAAAGACAGCAGTGAGTACGAGGATGTATGTTTCATCTGCCGCAGACCGGAGAGCAAGGCCGGCAGAATGTTCAAGCTGCCGAACCATATCTGCATCTGTGACGACTGCATGCACAAGACCATGGAGACCGTGAGCCAGTTCGATTACCAGGGAATGTTGAATAATCCGGGCGATCTGAATCAGTTTAACGGACAGAACGGATTCCCCAACATCAGCTTTGTGAACCTGGCAGATCTCCAGGGAGACGGTGGAATTCCCAACAAGCAGAAACTGAAAAAGAAAAAGAAAGCGGAAGGCCCCAAGCCAGTATTCAATATCAAAGATATCCCGGCACCTCATAAGATCAAGGCAAGCCTGGATGAGTATGTGGTAGGGCAGGAAAAAGCCAAGAAGGTCATCTCTGTTGCCGTATACAACCATTACAAGAGAGTGGCAACCGACACCATGGATGAGATCGAGATCGAAAAGTCCAATATTCTCATGATAGGTCCCACCGGTTCCGGTAAGACCTATCTGGTGAAGACACTGGCGAGACTGCTGGATGTGCCTCTTGCCATCGCCGATGCCACTTCCCTGACTGAGGCAGGATATATCGGTGACGATATCGAGAGCGTGGTATCCAAACTGCTGGCAGCCGCCGGCAACGATGTGGAAAAAGCGGAGAAGGGTATTATTTTCATTGATGAGATCGACAAGATTGCCAAGAAGAAAAATACCAACTCCCGGGATGTCAGCGGAGAAAGTGTGCAGCAGGGAATGCTGAAACTACTGGAAGGTGCCGAGGTGGAAGTGCCGGTAGGAGCCAACAGCAAAAATGCCATGGTGCCCCTGGCTACGGTGAATACCCGCAATATCCTGTTTATCTGCGGTGGTGCATTCCCGGATCTGGATGAGATCATCAAGGAGCGCCTGACCAAGACCGCATCCATCGGTTTCAATTCCGAACTGAAGGATAAATATGATAAAGATACCGATATTCTGTCTAAGGTTACCGTAGAGGATATCCGCAAGTTCGGTATGATTCCGGAGTTCATCGGACGTCTGCCCATCATCTGTACCCTGCAGGGACTGTCCAAGGATATGCTGGTGAAGATCCTGAAGGAGCCGAAGAATGCCATTCTGAAGCAGTACCAGAAACTGCTGGAGCTGGATGAGGTAAAACTGGAGTTCACGGACGATGCCCTGGATGCCATCGCCGAGAAGGCAATGAAACGCGATACCGGTGCCAGAGCACTGCGATCCATTATCGAGGATTTCATGCTGGATATCATGTATGAGATCCCCAAGGATGATAACATTGGAAGAGTTACCATTACCCGGGACTACATTGAAGGTACCGGTGGCCCAATCATTGACATCCGCAGTAATGAGATCAAGGAACCTGTGGAGAATCTGAAGCAGATTCCGCTGGATGAGAAATAACTGGAGAGTTAGTGAAGAAATGTTATCGAATCGCCGTAGCCCGCATTGGGGCTAAGAACCGCAGACCCGCTTCCGCTTCGGGCGCGGTACGTAAGCGAGGAAAGTA
>DJEP01000080.1 GCA_002431915.1 Lachnospiraceae bacterium UBA5895
AGGACACGTACCGGCGCATAGATGATCAGACTGGGGTCTTCTAACTTGGAAGGATCGAAAGCCTGGGTACGGATTCCCTCTCCTTCTGTCGCGAACACACGATTGCGGCTGTTGGCGCTTCTTCCCATGATAAAATAAGCGGTCACGGCGTATTTACCGTTCGCAGAACGACCGATTACGATACCTCTGCCGGGATAAGCATTGCTTTTCAATTCCTGTTCCAGTTGTAACATAGTTTTTCCTCCGTTTAATATATATTGCGTAACTATGCAGAACCTCATTTGTAAAACCGCATCTTCGATGCGGTTTAAGGGTGCTGGCTCTGAATAGATGCAAAAAACCGCCTAAGCACCACAAATAGACGGTGCCCAGGCGGTCGGCTTTCACTATTCTACACTCCCTGTGGGTATCTCCACTGCAGCAGGCTGCGTTCCGCCAGTCGTGTAGCTGTAATTATAGTAGCATGTCTGCCCTTATTTTGACAAGGGGGTTTTCAACATTTTACAGTTCCGCCCGGGTTCCTTCCTGAAAGCGTCTGCTGCGCAGCCGACGCTGCCTTGCACGCGGTTTAACTGTTACTTCACATATTTTGTCTCAAACGCATGACGCTCCATGGGCCGGTCGAAATAGTACCCCTGGATGTATTTGACCTTCATGCCCTGCAGCACCTTGAACTGCTCCGGAGTCTCGATACCCTCCACGCAGACACTGACGCCGATGGTCTCCGCCAGCTCCGCCACCATTTTGATAAAGGACTGGGAGTAGGCATCCTCCGCCAGGTCTTTTACAAAGCTCTGATCCACCTTGATGACATCGATGGGGATCTCCCGGATATGGTTCAGAGACGAATATCCGGTGCCGAAATCATCCAGTGCCAGAGAGACGCCCAGAGACTTGATCCGGTTCAGGATCTCCTTCATGCGTTCCATATCGTTGATGGCAAGGCTCTCCGTTACTTCCAGTGTCAGGTTCTTCGGAGGCAGACCGGTGTCCTTCAACGCTTTTTCCACCGTCTCCACAATATCCGGCTGCAGGAGCTGTACCACGGAGAGGTTGACATTGACCTTGTAATTCGGATAACCGGATTCGTTCCAGCGCTTACAACGAGTACAGGCTTCCGTCAGCACATAATTGCCGATGGGATTGATCAGCCCCAGATACTCTGCCAGCGGGATGAATTCCGCCGGGGAGATAAATCCCAGTTTTGCACTGTTCCAGCGGATCAGTGCTTCTGCGCCGGCACAGACATCCTTTCCACCCTGGATATCGATGATGGGCTGATAGTAGACCTCGAACTCCCGATAGCCCTCCACCGTGGCATCACGCATATTCTTCTCCATATCCAGACGGCGTCCCGATACGGAATCGATACCCTCACGATAAGTTGCCACCCGGTTCTTACCGGTCTTTTTCGCTTCGTACATGGCAATATCCGCTTTTTTGATCAGATCTGCCACGGAATCCCCGGCATCCGGGAAGGTGACGATACCCATACTCATGGTACAGTAATAATCTGCGTCCTTCAAAAACCAGGGTTTGCTGAAGATCTTCTTAATATTCTCCACAATATCTTCAAAACGACCATAGCTGTCGGGCGGAATCACAATGACAAACTCGTCGCCACCCATACGGTAACAGGTATTCTCGATCCCGTTGATCCGTTTCAGGGCATGGGAAATAGATTTCAACAGCACATCGCCGTACTGGTGACCCAGTCCGTCATTGATATGCTTAAAATCATCCAGATCCAGGTACAGCAGTGCACCTTTTCCGCCGGTCTTCTTCGCCTGATCGATCTGTCTCGCCAGATCTCTCTCACAGCACATACGGTTGTACAGTCCCGTCAGGAAATCCGTGTACGCCTGCTGCTCGATCCTGC
Organism: Lachnospiraceae bacterium UBA5895; assembly: GCA_002431915.1. GTDB lineage: Bacteria > Bacillota > Clostridia > Lachnospirales > Lachnospiraceae > Acetatifactor. Next base: position 1,880 of record DJEP01000080.1, read on the forward strand.
GCTGGTACAACTTTTTATCCGTAATATCATACAGAGAATACAGGTTAGCTTTTTTACCGTCTACCCAGGCGATCTCCTTGCACAGCAGATCATACCAGGTCTCTTTCTCCGCATGGTACACCACGCTCACGGTGCGGTTCTTGTCCTTGCGGACACTGGACTGTAACAAAGCATCAAAATTATGGTCCATCAGTTCCCTGGCAAAGGTATTCTTCAATATCTGATTGGCGAACAACATCCTGCCTGTGTTCTGATCCGTCACGTAGATAGCGCAGCCCACATTGTCCAGGATCTCTTCCAGCGCCGCATAGGAACCTGCCAGGGAATTTTTCTGAATTCGTCTGGTCAGAATACTCTGTAAGATCTTCACCGCATCCGCTGTGAATTTGATCTCCGCCATGCTCCACACATGCCCCTGATCCCTATGGTTCAGAGACAGCACCATATTGCCGCTCTCCTGCTTCAGGATGGGGAAGATCATTACAGCCCTCATACCGATCTCTTCGATCTCCTCTGAGCCCACCTTCCCTAAGCTGTCCGTAGATACTACTAACGGCTTCTCCGTATGGAGGAAAGAGTATACCGGAACGCCTCCTGTCTTATCGAAAAAGGAAATTTTCCCCGGTGCCCGCCATTCGCAGACTACATTCATGGCATCGGTGCCGGAATGCAGTTGGAAAATCTGCGCCGTGTCCACCTGAATATGTTCCGCCAATATTTTCAGCCATTTGTTCATGGCAAGTTCAATCTGTTCATCGCTGTCCAAGAGCTGCACGATCTCTGTGGTCGCTTCTATGGTATGAAGATTCCGCCCCATCTCTTCCTCTGCCGAACGGCTTCTTCTGCTCTCGGCTTCCGCACTGAAGCAGGACACACGGTCTCTGTAGATATCCACACTGGTGTCCCGCAGCAGATCCAGGATCTGGTAAAAAGATATGGTGTCGATCTTCTTCAGATCATATACCTGCCAGTACAGAATGATACTGTTCTCCACGCTGACGGCAACTGCTGCCACATGTCCGCCGTCCGGCAGTTCTTCCACCACCTGTTCCTCCAGGGATCCTTCCTGTACTCTGTCTAACGCCTGTGCTGCTTTTTTTCGATATTCCCCTAAGATCGGATCTTCCCCATCCGGTCTTCTTAAGGTCTTATCGATGTAGGGCTCCGTCACAGCTCTGCCTTCGTTGTCCACGCAGACCGCCGTCACTCCCGTCACCTTACAGAACTCGTTCTGCAGATGCTGCAGCCGCTTTTCATCAATCAATTCACGTAATGCAATGTCAGCCACTTTTTTGCTCCCCTGCTTCTCTTTTCGTTCTTTGACTATCCACCCTTTATGAGCCGATACCCGAATAAATATATTTTACCATGCCACGTGAAAATGATACAAGATATTATTTTACATTTTTTGGCATATTCATTAAATTGCTTGAAAAATTCATCACTTTTTGTCAATTGTTGCAAATACTTTGTACACATAAAAAGATGACCGTAAGTCTGACCTACGATCATCTTTCTTATTTTAAGTAACACTTATTACATATTACAACTTTTACAACTTATTTATCATCCACACTGTAGTT
>DJEP01000019.1 GCA_002431915.1 Lachnospiraceae bacterium UBA5895
TCGCCGCCTCCTACTCGATTTATAGAATATCTGATGGGTGATGTCCCATTTGGGACCGGTTAGTAGGTAGATGCGATCATGGACAATACATGGTTGGCATACTGCGTAAAACCTTCTCTGTTTTTCTTCATCTCATCGGTTAACTCGAAGAACAATTCTTTACTCTTATAATCTCTCTTAAAGAAAGGAGTAAATAAGATATCCCATTGCGGCAGGTAGCAGGAGAACTTTCTGGTATAGCAATTCGCTGCGGAAGCCTGCAGTCTGTGCTCCTTATCGACAAAACCGGCAACGGATTTATGCAGTGCCACATCCTCTGTGGGAAGATAATAATAATCTTTGTAGTTGGAATAGAAATATTTCAGTTCTTCCTCATAGATCGGTACTTTTAAAGTAGCATTGTCTCCTTCACCGCGGAAGTAGCAGTTCCCTGCGGATGCGGTTACGGGCTTGGGCAGGGGAGTGGGGATCTGCAGCGTGATCAGCAGCTCTTTGTGTTTGGAACCATTCATGTCTTTGTAGTAATTCGCCTGGACCTTTTTGGCTTTTACGCGGTTTTCATTGAACAGATCGTAGTAGGCAAGAATCGGAAGAACCTCTAACATTCCCTTTAAATCATCTGCGTTATGTAAAAATAATGCTTTTTCCGTGAATTCCGAAGGATTTTTCACATAATCATGGTACAGACCGATCAGCTCACCACCGGAGAAGACATCGGTACGGGCAATTCCAAGATATTGTTCCAGAGTCTTCTGCTTGCAGTTCGGAAGCTTTAAAAAGAACTTATAGGGAGAGATCCTGCGGTAAATATCGATTCCCCGGAAGCCTTCAAAGGAGAAGGGAAGCTTTAACTGTGTACACTTTTGTGTAATAAAAGGAAGATCAAAATTATTACCGTTAAAATGTACGAGATAGCGGTAATCCCTGGAAAAATCAAAGAAAGCGGTGAGAATCTCTCCTTCTTTGGAATAATCCTCTGCCATCCACTGGATGGTATGCCATTTGCCTGCCTGAAAATAGGCACAGCCTATCATATATAAATAAGAAGTACGGGAAGTAAAGCCCGTGGTCTCAATATCGAGAAAAAGGATCTGTTCCAGAGGCGCCAGCTTATCCAGGGGATAGGAGATCGCGAAATCCTCCAGAGTCTCTTCTGATTTTTTCATGTATGACCTCTTTCTGCCGCGTGGGCAAGTTAATATACGCTTTTCTCGTTCTCCGAACTCTCGAAAGCGGTTTATTCCCCACATAGAAAGTTTGTGTTGCCTGCAAACAGTCACACAGACTTTCTATGGGTGAATTCATTTTAACACAAAAAAAGATTTTACAGTAGCATTTTGTTGATAAAAGTTGATAAAAATAGTACAATTACCATAATGCAATTTGAAACACAAGTAACTATTTAGAAAGGATGTTAGGAAATGGCAAAGTTGACATTTGTAGGCGGAATACATCCCTATGATGGAAAAGATCTGTCCAAGGACAAACCGATCCAGGATGTCCTGCCCAAGGGAGAAATGGTCTATCCGTTGTCCCAGCATATCGGTGCTCCGGCGAAGCCCATTGTGACAAAAGGAGACAGAGTGCTGGCGGGACAGAAAATCGCGGAGAGCGGCGGCTTCGTGTCGGCACCAATCTATGCATCTGTGTCGGGTACGGTGAAAACCATTGAGACGAGGCGTGTGGTAACCGGAGATCTGATACAGAGTATTGTAATTGACAATGACGGTCTGTATGAGAGCGAAGAATTTCATCCTTATGCACCGGTGGATAAGCTGCAGAAGGAAGAGATCATCGATATTGTGAAGGAAGCCGGAATCGTAGGTATGGGTGGTGCCGGATTCCCTACACATATAAAACTGTCACCGAAAGATCCCGATAAAATTGAATATGTAATCGCCAACTGTGCGGAATGTGAGCCTTATCTGACTTCCGATTACCGCAGGATGATGGAAGAACCGGACAAGCTGATCGGCGGTCTGAAGATCATGCTGAAGCTGTTCGACAATGCCCACGGTATTCTGGCGGTGGAAGATAATAAACCGGATTGCATTTCACTGCTGAAGCAGCTGACTAAAAACGATCCGCAGATCACAGTCAAGGCATTGAAGACGAAGTACCCCCAGGGTGCGGAACGTCAGTTGATCTATGCCACAACAGGGCGTAAGATCAATTCCTCCATGCTTCCTGCGGATGTGGGATGTATCGTAGACAATGTGGATACTGTAGTGGCTATCTACAGAGCCGTGACGGAAGGACGTCCTTTGATGGAACGTATCATAACCGTTACCGGTGATGCTGTGGCGAATCCCCGGAATTTCCGTGTACCCATCGGCATGAGCTATCAGGAACTGTTGGATGTGGCAGGTGGATTTAAACAGGAGCCGGAGAAGATCATCTGCGGTGGTCCCATGATGGGATTCGGTATGTTCCAGCTGGATGTACCTACGACTAAAACATCCACAGCGCTGCTTGCACTGACCCAGGACGATGTATCTGCTATGGAGCCCGGCCCCTGCATCAACTGCGGACGTTGTGTGGAAGCATGCCCCGGTCGTATAGTGCCCAGTCTACTGGCAACTTATGCAGAGCATTTTGATGAAAAAGCATTCGTAGAACATAACGGTATGGAATGTTGTGAGTGCGGCTGTTGTAGTTTTGTATGTCCGGCAAAGCGTCCTCTGACGCAGGAGATCAAATCCATGCGTAAGATCCAGCTCGCCAAAAAGAAAAAGAAGTAGGAGGGAAGAACATTGAGCGGACTTTTGAAAGTATCTTCAAATCCTCACATAAGGTCGAAAGTAACGACCAGCAGTATTATGACGGCTGTGGTGATTGCACTGCTGCCTGCTGCCGGTTTCGGAATCTATAACTTTGGTCCCAGAGCACTGGCAGTGATGGCTGTGACCATTGCAAGCACAGTCCTGACAGAATTGTTATTCGGCTGGCTCTGGAAGAAAAAAATCACCATTACCGATATGTCTGCGGTAGTAACGGGACTTTTGCTGGCACTGAACCTACCGGTGAGCATTCCACTGTGGATGGCGGCTTTGGGTGGTGTATTTGCGATTCTTGTAGTAAAAATGTTGTTCGGTGGTCTGGGACAGAACTTCATGAACCCGGCACTGGCAGCCAGATGTTTTCTGTTGATCTCTTTCCCGTCACAGATGACGAATTTTACCTGTGATGCCTATACCGGGGCGACTCCCCTGGCAGCATTGAAAGCAGGAGAGAGTGTCAATGTCATGAATATGATCGTAGGTAAGACTGCCGGTACCATCGGTGAGACTTCCGTGATCGCGTTGTTAATCGGTGCATGTTTCCTGATCCTGATCGGTGTGATCGACCTTCGGATTCCCGGTACATATATTGTTACCGTGATCCTGTTTGCCGGAATTTTCGGCGGACATGGATTTGATCCGGCATATCTGTCTGCACAGCTTGCCGGCGGTGGTTTGATCCTGGGAGCTTTCTTCATGGCAACGGATTATGTGACCAGACCCATTACCATCAAAGGGCAGTATGTATACGGCATTGTTCTGGGACTTCTCACTGGAATCTTCCGTATCTTCGGACCGGGCGCGGAAGGCGTATCCTATGCGATTATTTTAGGTAACCTTTTAGTACCTCTGATTGAGAAATTCACCATGCCGACAGCTTTTGGCAGAAAGGCAGGTGCGAGACGTGAAAAATAATAAAGATATTCAGGCAATGTTAAAAGAAGCGGGCATTTTGTTCGCAATCACTCTGATTGCGGGACTGTTACTTGGTTTTGTCTATGAACTGACCAAGGAGCCCATCCGCCAGCAGGAGGAAAAGGCAGTGCAGGAAGCCTGCCAGGCAGTTTTTGCGGATGCGGAACATTTTGAAGAACTGGATGCTTATACACCTTCCGCGGATACCGCACAGAAGTTATCCGATACCGGAATTACCATCGGTACGGTCTATGAGGCACAGGATGCTTCAGGAACACAGTTAGGTTACGTGATCCAGACGACGACTTCCGAAGGTTACGGCGGTAATATCGTGTTGTACGTAGGTATCCGCCTGGACGGAACGGTCAATGACATTTCGATCTTAAGCATCTCCGAGACTCCGGGACTTGGTATGAAAGCCGGCGATGTGCTGGTACCGCAGTTTCATAATAAGAATGTGAAGAGCTTCACTTATACGAAGACCGGTGCTGCCTCCGACAGTGAGATCGATGCCATCAGTGGAGCAACCATTACGACTAAGGCAGTGACCAATGCCGTCAACGGAAGCCTTCTGGCATTTAATGATTATGTACAGGGAGGTGCAGGCAATGAATAAAGCGGGCGAAAGACTATATAACGGTATTATAAAAGAGAACCCTACCTTTGTACTGATGCTTGGAATGTGTCCCACACTGGCGGTTACCACATCTGCTATGAACGGACTGGGCATGGGACTTACCACAGCGATGGTGCTTACCATGAGTAATCTGATCATTTCCCTGCTCAGAAAAGTGATCCCCAGCAGAGTAAGAATTCCTGCGTTTATCGTGATCATTGCATCTTTCGTAACTGCAGTACAGCTGCTGTTACAGGCATATCTGCCGTCACTGAACGATGCCCTGGGCGTGTACATTCCACTGATCGTGGTAAACTGTATCATTTTAGGAAGAGCGGAGAGCTATGCATATTCCAATCCTCCCATTCCGTCGCTGTTTGACGGGCTGGGCATGGGGCTTGGATTCTCCCTGGCGCTGACCTGTATCGGTGCAGTGAGAGAGATACTGGCGGCAGGATCCATCTTCGGATTTCAGATCATGCCGGATTCTTATGTGACAATCAATATTTTTGGGCTGGCACCCGGTGCATTCTTCGTACTGGCTGCACTGACGGCTCTGCAGAATTATGTGAAGAACAAGAGAAAACTGGCAGACAAGGATTACGAGAAGATCCAGTCCGGCTGCGGACATGACTGTCTCCACTGCGGAGAGAGCGGCTGTTCCGAGCGGTTTTATGATAATACAGAAAATGCAGAAAATACAGCGGGGTCTGCCGTGACAGATATGAAGAAGGCAAGGGCTGCTGCCGATGCATTTGAGACCATCGATTTAGATAAGGAGGACAAATAAATGGATAGTGTAAAAGATATGCTTCTGTTACTGATCAGTTCCTCCATTGTCAGCAATATCGTGTTAAGCCAGTTCATGGGATTGTGCCCGTTCCTCGGCGTATCCCGTAAGATCAAGACGGCAGGCGGCATGGGCATGGCGGTTATCTTCGTTATCACTCTGGCAAGTGCGGTAGCGGGCGTGATCTATAAGTTCATTTTACAGCCGTTGCACATTGAGTACTTAGAGACTATTGTATTTATCCTTGTCATTGCGGCACTGGTACAGTTCGTGGAAATGTTCCTGAAAAAAGCAATGCCCTCCCTGTATCAGGCACTGGGTGTCTATCTGCCTCTGATTACCACCAACTGTGCGGTATTAGGTGTTGCCATTACCAACGTACAGAAGGAATACGGCATCTTAACCGGTATTGTGAACGGTTTCGCCACGGCACTTGGTTTTACCATTGCCATCGTGATCTTAGCTGGACTGCGTGAGAAGATGGAATACAACGAAGTTCCGGAATCCTTCAAGGGAATGCCTATGGTGCTGCTGACAGCAGGACTGATGGCCATTGCTTTCTGCGGATTCTCCGGTCTGATTTAGGAAGGGAGTAACTTAAAGATGAGTATAATAGGAATTCTGATTGCTGCGGCATGTGTCGGAATCGTCGGCATCTTTGTGGGACTGTTCCTCGGCGTGGCCGGTATTAAATTCAAAGTAGAAGTAGATGAGAAGGAAGAGGCGGTACTTGCCGCCCTTCCCGGTAATAACTGCGGTGGCTGTGGATTCGCCGGATGTTCCGGACTGGCAGCTGCCATTGCAAAGGGAGAGGCTGCAGTGAACACCTGCCCCGTAGGCGGAGAGGAAGTCGGCAAAAAGATCGCTGCCATCATGGGTGTGGAGGCTGGAGCTTCCGAACGTAAGGTGGCATATGTCCACTGCCAGGGAGACTGTGACCGGACGAAAATGGATTATGATTATTATGGCATCAAAGACTGCCGGATGATGAGGTTTGTCCCCGGTGGCGGTCCGAAGTCCTGCAACAGTGGCTGTCTGGGATTTGGAACCTGCGCACAGGTATGCCCGTTTGACGCCATACATGTAGAGAATGGTGTAGCGGTAGTAGATAAGGAAAAATGTAAGGCCTGCGGAAAATGCGTGGAAGTATGTCCCAAGCATCTGATCAGCTTAAGACCGTATTCCAATACCGTGCAGGTAGCGTGCAGTTCCACAGACAAAGGTCCCGTTACCATGAAAGCCTGCACCGCAGGCTGTGTGGGCTGCGGTATCTGTGTGAAGAACTGCCAGCATGATGCGGTGAAAGTAGAGAACTTCCATGCAATCATTGACCCGGAGAAATGTGTGGGGTGTGGTGCCTGCATGGAGAAGTGCCCGAAGAAATGTATCGTAAAGGCATAAAAATGATTTCAAAGGAGAAAAGGTATGCGTCTTCCGGACGATTATGAAGATCACGGAGGCGGGCTGACACCTACGGTGATCAGTGCCATTGTGGCTGTCACGATCTTTGTGGCGGTGATTCTTACAGTGGTACTGGTCATGAATAGGAGACCCACATCCCACCAACAGAATACTTCGGCTGCACAGACGGAGAGTACTTCTCTGACGGGAAGTAATCAGACAAATAAATACCCGGATACGCAGGACCTGATTACCGGAAGCACATTATCTCCTTCGGATCTGGACTTCTGGGACAAGTTCCCTGAGGCGACGGCGACACCGGTGCCTTCCGCGGATCCTTCCCCACAGGATGGGAAAAAGGAGACAGCGGAATCAGATCCTTCCACGGACGGAAAACACACCCTGGTGACCAACCGGGACGGCAGGGAAGAATGGGTGCTGATCAGCCCGTATCTTCCGAAGCATGAATACGATTTCACCAAACTGGTATGCCAGTCGAACCTGATGAAATACTATCAGGATGGAAAATTAACTTCCTATGTGGGAGTGGATATTTCCAAATATCAGGATTATGTAGATTTTCTGAAACTGAAAAAAGCCGGTGTGGATTTTGTGATGCTCCGGGTAGGAGCCAGAGGTTACGGCAGCGGACAGATCGTGCTGGATGATTATTTTACGGATAATATCAAGAGAGCCACCGATGCGGGACTTCAGATCGGCGTATATTTTACTTCCCAGGCAATCACAGAGGAAGAAGCGGTAGAGGAAGCAAATGTGGTCCTTGAGAATATCAAAGACTACAAGGTCACTTATCCGGTGGCGTTTGATATGAGCTTTGTGGAGAATGACACAGCGAGGATCGAGAGTGTCAGCAGGGCGGATAAGACGAAAATCACGAAGGCTTTTCTGGACACGATAGCAGCAGCGGGATATAAAACTCTGCTCTACGGAGACAAAGAATGGCTGATCAAGGAAATCGACCTGTCCAAGCTGTCGGCGTACGATGTATGGCTGTCACAGCTTACGGATATCCCGGATTATCCGTACCGTTTTACCATGTGGCAGTATGCCAATGATGTGGCAATTGACGGTATCGCGGGCTATGCCGATATGAATATCAGCTTTATTGATTATTCGGAGAAATAGCCGGATAATTTAGGATGCCGGGGGCTATGGACAGAGAAGAGTAAATCTCTGCATAGCGGCTGGGAGCGATTCCCTCCACATAATTCTGTGAAAAATTATTGGTGACACCTTTGCTTCGCAGAATGTCGATGGCTTTATTATAGGCGATGGCAGCTTCTGTTTCGGTAGTATAGCGTCCCACCAGATAATTACCACGAATATGAATGCGGACAGTATAAACGTACTGTCCGTTTTTTGTTGCGGTTTTGCGGACACCATGATAGATATTATGGATCTCTAAATTTTCCCGCCGGAAATCCGTCGGATCGCCGTTGCGGAAACAGTAGTCCGTGCCGGGAACAGCATAACTTTGGATTCCGTAGCGGGAGGTCAGTGTGATCTGCATTCCGTAATCCGCCACAAAGTAATGATTGCCCCGGCACATGATCTTGTGAGAGGAATAATAGAACAGATCCTCCAGATCGAATTTCAGTACATGATGGGGAGACAGATAATAGTAAAACAGCTGTTGACCCATATAGATGGGATTCCCCAGATAGATCCCGTTATCCCGGAAATTTATCAGACATACCCACTTTTCAAAAGGAAGAGGGGAAGACTGCTCATAGGACTGAAGAGTCACGGAGGAGTCGCAGGTCAGACGGATTCCCTCGGTGTATGCAAGATGGGCATTCGAAGCTTCCGGATAGCTTCCGAGACTGATATGCTTTCCATGATAAGTCAGAGAGGCACGATAATAGGCCGTCCCGTCTTTTTTGACGGCACGGAACACTCCTTTATATACTTGGTCTTTTTCACTGTTTTTTTCACTCATATTCATATACTAACATTTTTCCCGGAAGAACAACAGATATATTTTTCGGACGAGCTGCATAGAATGAAGTTAGAGTCTAAATAAGAAAATGAGAAAGGGTAAGTTTTCAGCGATGTATAAAAAAGCTTTAAGCGGGCTGCTGACGATAAATCTGCTGTTTCTGCTGGGAGTCTTAAGCCTGTGCAGAATAGAGGAGATCGGACAGAAAATGCAGCAGACGGTGACAGAGGAACAGAACGTAAGATGGATCCCGGCGGATCGGGAGAGTATGGTTATGGGAATCGCTTCCAGAACCTCCTCCGGGCAGAGAGTAGTGGATTGCAGTGAATTGCAGAGAAACAGCAAATATCAGCTGACAGAAGAGGAACTGGATGTATTGCTTCGGATTGTGGAGGCGGAAGCGGGATGTGAAGATGAAGATGGGAAACTTTTGGTGGCAAATGTGATACTGAATCGATTAAATTCTCCGAAATTCCCGGACAGTATCACGGAGATTGTGTTCCAGCGGGAGAATGGCGTGGCACAATTCTCTCCGGTCTATGACGGGAGCTATGCCTGTGCGGAAGTCAGTGAGGAGACGGTGAACGCGGTGGGACGGGCTTTGGATGGAGAAGATATCTCCGACGGAGCATTGTATTTTGCAGCCAGAAAATATGCAGATGATGACAGGATGAGGTGGTTTGATGAAAAACTTACATTACTGTTCCGGTATGGAGGACATGAGTTTTTTAAAGAGTAAGAAAATGCAAGGATACTTTATCAATTCACCTTGCAACAGTGCATAAAGTATGCTATACTTTTACGAAATTACAGGTGGATCATCATCCATAGATACATATAGATACGGAGGAGAGGAAATGGAAGTAATTTATCGCAGTACACGCAGCAACAGCGCACCGGTAACCGCATCACAGGCGATCCTGAAGGGATTATCCGATGACGGAGGATTGTTTGTACCGGATCATATCCCTGCGTTGGACAAGAGTCTTAAGGAACTTGCGGGAATGACTTATCAGCAGGTTGCATATGAAGTTATGAAATTATTCCTGACGGATTTCACGGAAGAAGAACTGAAGAACTGTATTAACAGCGCTTATGATTCCAAGTTTGATACAGACAAAATTGCTCCGCTTGTGAAGGCAGACGATGCATATTATCTGGAACTGTTCCATGGATCCACCATTGCTTTTAAGGATATGGCACTTTCCATTTTACCTCATCTGATGATCACTTCTGCCCGCAAGAACAATATCAAGAACGAGATCGTGATCCTGACCGCTACCTCCGGTGATACCGGCAAGGCAGCCCTGGCAGGTTTTGCAGATGTAAAGGGCACCCGTATCATTGTATTTTACCCGAAGAACGGTGTCAGCCCGATTCAGGAGAAGCAGATGGTGACCCAGAAGGGCGCCAATACCTTCGTAGTAGGTATTCACGGCAACTTTGACGATGCCCAGACCGGCGTGAAGAAGATTTTCTCCGACAAGGAACTGGCAAAAGAGATGGATGAGAAGGGCTTCCAGTTCTCCTCAGCGAATTCTATTAATATCGGACGTCTGGTACCTCAGATCTGCTATTACGTGTACGCTTATGCACAGTTATTAAAAGATGGTAAGATCGCAGAGGGCGAAAAGATCAACGTCGTAGTTCCCACCGGTAACTTCGGTAACATTCTGGCAGCATTTTATGCGAAGAATATGGGACTACCCATTGACAAGCTGATCTGCGCTTCCAATGACAATAAGGTACTGTATGATTTCTTCCGTACAGGAACCTATGACCGTAACAGAGAGTTCGTGCTGACGACGTCTCCTTCCATGGATATTCTGATTTCCAGTAACTTAGAGCGTCTGATCTACCGTATTGCAGGTAATGATGCGGATAAGAATAGAGAGCTTATGAGTGCACTGACCGGCAACGGTAAATACGAGATCACCGAAGACATGAAGACACAGTTAGCTGACTTCTATGGCAATTTTGCAAGCGAGGCAGAGACTGCGGCAGAGATCCGCCGTCTGTATGAGAAGTGCGGCTATGTGATCGATACCCATACCGCAGTAGCTTCCGCAGTATACGGAAAATATGTGGCAGAGACCGGGGATCACAAGACCACCGTCATTGCTTCTACCGCAAGCCCCTTCAAGTTCACCAGAAGCGTCATGGATGCGATTGACACCAAATATGATGTGATGGGCGATTTTGAACTGGTGGATGAATTGTCTAAGATCGCAAAGGTGAAAGTACCGAATGCTATCGAAGAAATCCGTACCGCACCGGTACTTCACGATACCCAGTGTGATGTGGACAAAATGAAAGATACCGTAAAAGGTTTCCTTGGCATGTAATGCTTCCGAGAAGATAAGACTTTGAGAATCCCTCTTTGTGTGAGGGATTCTCTTTTTATGACACTGTTAATTATCGCAGGAATCACAGCGGTCGAAGCCGGGGTTAAAGGCATAGAAGTTCTTGGAGTTCAGGTGATCCTGCGCTATGCGGAGGGCTTCCCCAAAACGCTGGTAATGGACGATCTCACGGGCACGGAGGAACTTGATTGGCTCGCAGACATCCGGGTCTTTGATGAGACGTAAGATATTGTCGTAGGTGGAACGGGCTTTCTGCTCCGCAGCCATGTCTTCGTGCAGATCGGTGATGATATCCCCCTTTACCTGGAATTCACAGGCGTTGAAAGGGACACCGCCCGCTGCCTGGGGCCAGACACCGATGGTATGATCCACGTAGTAGTTGGCGAAGCCGCTTTTCTCGATTTCTTCCATGGAGAGGTCGCGGGTCAGCTGATGAACAATGGTGGCTACCATCTCGAGGTGCGCGAGTTCTTCGGTTCCAATGTCTGTCAACAGTCCTGCCACTTCCTTAAAGGGCATGGAATACCGTTGGGACAGGTAGCGCATGCTGGCACCCATTTCACCGTCCGGTCCGCCGTACTGGGAGATGATGACCTGCGCCAGTTTGGCGTTGGCTTCTTTGATATTTACCGGGAATTGTAATCTTTTTTCATAGCTCCACATCAGTTACAACCTCCTTCCCAGGGGAGAGGGGCATCGCCCCAGCGCCATTTATTGTTACTTTCGGCGAGATCCTTGCGCAGAGGGTAATATTCTCTGGAGAATTCCCGTTCCATCTGTGTCTTGATTCTGGCGTAGTGGTTGAAATATTCCATGGCATTCCGGTCCGTAGGGTGGGTGTCCAGATACAGCATCAGATCTGTCAGGACGAAATCAGCGATGCCAATGTCATGCAGCATTTTTTCTTCGCTGTTCATTTCACACATCTCCTTCCTGTAAAGGGTTTGTTAAGCTCAGGAAAAATAGTACCGGCCTGGTAGCCTTTTTCCAGATTCTCATACATTTTGGTGAAATGCTGCCAGGGAACATAAGCCATGGCAAGAGAATATTTTTCAAAATGTTCCTCGAAAGAATAATCTTTCATAGCAATCAGCAGTCCTTTCCGTAAAAAAGCGTTTGTTATATGGTATGAACAGGAAAGAAAAGAGTGCGTATCTGTGAATGATACAAAATGGATACAATTCGGAGTTACAGTATAAGAAAATACATAGGATGAGGGGCAAAAGAAATGTTTAAGATATTAATTGCGGAAGATGAAGAACCCATCGCCAATCTGATCCGGATCAATCTGACAAGGGCAGGATATCTGTGCACCTGGGCACCGGATGGAAAAAGCGCGGCGGATCTTATGGAACGGGAGAAGTATGACCTGGCGCTGTTAGATATCATGCTTCCGGGGATCAACGGCTATGAGCTGATGGATTATGCGAGAGCCTGCGAACTCCCGGTGATCTTCCTGACAGCGTTGGGATCTACGGAGCATAAGGTCAAGGGGCTGCGGATGGGGGCGGATGATTACCTGCCCAAGCCCTTTGAGATCGTAGAACTGCTGGCAAGAGTGGAGGCAGTCCTGCGCAGATATCATAAGACGGAGACAGTCATCCGGGCTTGTAATGTGACTATCGACACGGCATCCCACCGGGTGACTTTGGACGGGGAAGAAATCTATCTGACACCGAAGGAATTCGATCTGCTGCTGTTGTTTGCAAGGAATAAAAACAGGGCGTTGTACCGGGAGACCATATACGAGACCGTATGGGGCGGCGAATATATGGGACAGAGCCGGACTGTGGATCTGCATGTACAGCGGCTGAAGAAAAAGTTACACTGGGAAGACAGAATCGTAGCGGTATATAAAGTGGGGTATCGTTTGAATGAAGTTCACGCATAAATTATTCTTTTCCATCACGGCACTCCTTACGGCAGCCTTCATGCTCTTCGGCAGTTTCATGCTGGCTTCCTATTTTAACCGGATGCTGGAACGGGAGACGGAGCAGGGAAGACGGGAAAACCTTCTTTTCCAGACCATCTACGACATGGTGTACCAGAACATGGAAAAATACGGAGCGGAGTTTGCGGGGATACAGGCAGGAAACTCTGCAACAGAACGGATGACGGATCAGAACGGTACAGAATGTATGATTCTTAAAACGGATGGCACGGTCACTCTGGCGGGCAGCCTGAAGCTGTCACAGGAGGAGATTGGGCAGCTTGCGGAAGCAATGATCCGGGATATGGAGCCTGGTGCGAACCAGGTCTACGGTGTCCGTAAGGTGGGAACGGACTATTATCTGCTCAGCATCATTGCAGATCAGCCGACAGATACGGCGGAGACGGTGTATTTGGGGATTTTGAAGGATCTGAGCAGCATTTACGCAGAAAGAAGCAATATGATGCGGCAATATGGAATCGCACTGGCAGGCTTAACTGTAATCGGTGGTCTGGCAGCTTTTCTGCTGTCCAGATATCTGACCCGTCCCATAGAGCAGCTAAACCGCACAGTGGGAAGAATCGCCGAGGGGAATCTGGAGAAGAGAGCATCCTATCAGGGAACGGACGAGATCGGAGAACTGTCCCGGAGCTTTAACCGGATGACGGATCAGCTGGTGCGTCAGATGGAGGAAAAAGAGCTGGAAGCAAAACAGAAGGAGGATTTTACGGCGGCATTTGCCCACGAACTCAAGACTCCCTTAACCTCCATCATCGGATATGCGGATATGCTGAATTCCTATGAACTGACGGAACAGGAGCGGGGTGAGGCAGCCTATTATATTTTCAGTCAGGGAAAACGGCTGGAGAGTCTGTCCCACAAATTACTGGAACTGGTGGGAATGGACCGTCAGGAAATGGAATTAAAAAAGATCCAGACCAGAGAATTGGAAGAAAATATACGGGATTCCATGCGGATCCCATTTGAACGCAAAGGAATCCGGGGAAAGATCGACCTGGAAAAAGGATTGATCCGGGGGGATCGGGATTTGCTTTTATCACTGTTATATAATCTGCTGGATAATGCCGTGAAGGCGGTGGAAGAAGGCGGATTTATTCTGATGAAGGGAAGGAAGCTTCCCCAGGGCTATGAGATCAAGGTCGTGGACAACGGCAGAGGAATCCCACAGGAAGAGATTGCGAGGATCACGGAGGCTTTTTATATGGTGGATAAGTCCAGATCCCGTAAGGAGGGCGGAGCCGGTATCGGAATGGCTCTCTGTCAGAAGATCATTACCTTACATCAGGGGGAACTGAAGATTGACAGCAAGCTTGGAGAAGGAACTGTGATGCGTCTGTATTTTCCGGAGAAAGTACAGAAAAAGACTGGAAGCACTAAGAAAGAGCAAGACAGAATATGAAAAAACAAGGGAAAAGGAATCATCGGAATTTACTGCTATGTATGGGCGGACTGCTCCTGCTGATCGTGTTTGCGTTCGCGGGACCGGAACTGTTACTGCAATTACAGGATAAAAGCAGATTGACCCGGTCAGTCAGCATAGCAAATGCCGGAACAGACTACACGGTCTGGAAGGAAGACTATGAGACGGACACGGTAAGGAGGCTTCAAAATCTGGCAGACGGCATCGCTGCGGGAAAACAGTATTATGCCTCGGAGGAGGCGTATGAGGCGACGACTGATGGGGATATCTATGATCTTCTGGATAAATATATTTTAAGTACGGAATGGAATTATATTTTTCAGGACATGGGAATGATCCCTGAGGATTATTTTTACCAATATCTGGATATGGATCACATTTCCATTAAAAGATATATTCTGTATGATGAGAAGCTGACGGACGGTGTGGCAATCATGGCATATGACATCTGCGTGAAACAACAGGATCCGGAGGACACCGGAGTCAGCATAGAATGTATCGTGGATTCCGAGACCGCGACCCTCTATGCCATGAAGGTCGTTCTGGAAAATGAGACGGAAACCGTCACCTGGGATGACATTGGTGCGGATGCTCCTTATTATTTTATCACCGATTATATGCAGTCCTACTTGAGCGATTATAATTCCGACACCTATATTGAGATCCGGGGCGATGGACAGACGGATGTCAATACACAGATCCTGTTGGACAAAGAGGCAAAAAAAGAAGCGAAGGCGCGGACGACTTACGCATCCGACACCGGAGAGTTCATTTATGATCTGGACTACGGAGAGAACAAACTGCACCTTCTCGTATCACTGTTAAATGCTTCCGAAGGACAGCTGGAAAAGGGATGCGGGTATCTGTTCGGCATTCGGGAAATCGCGGAAAAGATCCCGGATTTTCTGCCGGATATTTAGATGTCACGGAATCCGGTAAAACAGCCGGACAGCGGTATAAAATAGAAAAATATGGAATATAGTTTAGAAAAATAAGTCAGGGAGACAGACTTTTGATGATCACATGGATAAAAGGCTTTTTACAGCAGGTGGACAGGATCGTTTGGGGACCATGGCTTATTTTTTTGTTGCTGGGGTGTGGCTGCTATCTGATGATACGTTTGCGTTTCCTGCCATTAAAAAATCTGTTCGGGGCACTGAAACTGGTATTCCTGCCGGAGAGCAGGAAGCAGACCGGGGAGACGACAAGGGTATCCTCTTTTTCGGCGTTAACGACGGAACTGGCGGCGACCATCGGCACCGGGAATATCGTAGGCGTAGCCACCGCCATGGTGCTGGGAGGACCGGGAGCGCTGTTCTGGATGCTTTTGTCCGGGATCATCGGACTGTCTACCAAACTGGTAGAAAGTGCGCTGTGCGTCCGGTATCGTGTCAGGAATCCTAAGGGGGAACCGGTAGGCGGACCCATGTATGTATTGCAGAATGCATTCCCTTATAAACGCGTGGGGCGGATCCTTGCAGTATTGTTTGCAATATTTGCGGTGTTTTCTTCCTTTGGCATGGGAAATATGACCCAGGGGAATTCTATTGCGGAAGCACTGACAGTGACATTTGGCGTGAGACCTGCAGTGACGGGGCTTGCGTTAAGCCTGCTTACGATTCTGGTGATCCTTGGAGGAATCGGAACCATTGCCAAAGTCACGGAATATCTGGTGCCCTGTATGGCGGTGTTTTATCTGTTCGGAACCGGAATGGTGATTTTTACTCATTTGCACAATCTACCGGCGGGAATTATGCAGATTCTATGGGGAGCCTTTTGTCCGAAAGCCCTGGCGGGAGGGGCGGCAGGATCGATACTGGCAATGCGTTACGGTGTCTCCCGGGGTGTTTTTTCCAACGAAGCGGGACTCGGTGCGGCAGGCATCAGCGCGGCTGCGGCAGATATATCCGATGCAGTGCGTCAGGGGTATATCAGTATGACGGGAGTCTTTATCGATACTATTGTAATCTGCTCCCTGACGGGGCTTGGTATAGCTGCCAGCGGAATGCTGGGACAGAGGGATGCGCAGGGGGAGCTTTTAAACGGAACAGCACTTATGATCGCCGTATTTTCCGCCACTTTTGGCAGAACAGGAGAATGGATGATTACGATCTCCATCGTATTGTTCGCGTTTGCCACAATTATTGCCTGGGAATATCAGGGAGAGAAAGCCTTTGAATATCTGGAGGGAGATTGCCACCGGACCGGTTGGTACCGTTTGTGTTATGGACTTGTTACTTTTTTGGGGGCGGTCTGCTCGTTGGAAGCGGTATGGGATTTTTCGGATATCTGTAACGGCCTGATGGCGGTACCCAATCTACTGGCGGTGCTGGTGCTGTCGAAAGAAATCTGTCGGGAAATACGGAAATATAATTTCCGGGGAATTTCCGGGAAATATAAAATTAAGGATTGAAGCGTTGCCGACACCATGATATGATAAATAAAATACAGCTGTTCGCGTTTATGGAAAACGTAAGACCGGACAGTTGTATTTGTGTATACGATGAGCCAAGTACAGATTTGTGCTTGCACAAGGATCTGTATTGGGCGAATGTACATCATCGAGCTTTTAAGCGAGATGGTGTATAAGTTAAGGAGTGAGATTATGACCAAGACGATTGAAAACTTTTTACGATATGTGAAGATCGATACCCAGTCCTCGGAGGAAAGTACCACCACGCCCAGCACCATGAAACAGCATGACCTGGCCGGTCTGCTGGTCAGCGAACTGGAGGCTATGGGTGCCGAAGAGATCACCTATGATCGTGAGCACTGCTATGTCTATGCCGCCATTCCGGCATCCGCAGGCTGCGAGAATGCACCGGTACTGGGATTTATCTCCCATATGGATACTTCTCCCGCAGTGACGGATACCAATGTGAAGCCCCGGATCGTGGAGAATTATGACGGAAAAGATATCGTGCTGAATGCGGCAGAGAACATCGTTATGAAGACGGCAGATTTCCCGGAACTATTAAATTATGTGGGAAAGGATCTGATAGTGACGGATGGAACGACTCTGCTTGGCGCAGATGACAAGGCGGGCGTTGCCGAGATCATGACCATGGCAGAACAGTTACTGCAGCATCCGGAGAAAAAGCACGGAAAGATCCGCATCGGTTTTACACCGGATGAGGAAGTCGGCGACGGAGCGGATCATTTTGATGTAAAATTATTCGGAGCGGATTATGCGTATACCGTAGACGGTGGTGCACTGGGCGAACTGGAATATGAGAACTTCAATGCTGCCGGAGCGAAACTTCATGTCTACGGCAGAAGCGTACATCCCGGTTCCGCCAAGGGCAAAATGAAAAATGCCATCCTGATCGCACAGGAGTTTCAAAGTGAACTTCCCGCGGAACAGAACCCGATGTATACCGAAGGCTATGAGGGGTTTTTCCATCTGGATGCCATAAACGGCAATGTGGAGGAAGTTACCGCGGACTATATTATCCGCGATCATGACAGGCAGCTGTTTGAGCAGAAAAAGGAGCTGTTTTTGTCCTGTGCTAATTTCCTGAACTGGAAGTATGGGGAAGGCACCGTTGTGGTGGATATGAAGGACTCTTATTATAATATGCGGGAGATCATGGAGCAGCATATGCATCTGATCGACAACGCGAAAGCAGCCATGGAAGAGCTGGGAATCGAGCCCAAAGTATCTCCCATCCGCGGCGGTACCGATGGTGCCAGACTGTCCTTCATGGGGCTGCCCTGTCCGAACCTGTGTACCGGAGGAGAGAACTATCACGGCAGATATGAGTATGCCTGTGTACAGTCCATGGAAAAAACGACCGAACTGCTGATCGCCATTGCGGCAAAATACGCAGACAGATAACCGACACCGATATTTAGAAAGGCAATACTTTTTATATGACAAATGTAACACAAATGAGCGAAACAGACAGACAGTATTATTTTATGGAGAAAGCCTCCGGTTATGTGGCAAAGCTCGGAGAAGAACTGGGCAGAAAGCCTACCTGCTGTGTGACTACTTTCGGCTGTCAGATGAACGCCAGGGATTCGGAGAAACTGGTGGGAATCCTGGAAAAAGTCGGCTATGAGATCATTGAGGACGAGAATGCGGACTTTGTGATCTATAACACCTGTACGGTGAGAGACAATGCTAACCAGCGTGTCTACGGAAGACTGGGCGTATTAAACGGCTACAAGAAGAAAAATCCTCATATGAAGATCGCGTTGTGCGGCTGTATGATGCAGGAGCCTTCCGTAATCGGGAAGATCAAAAACAGTTACCGTTTCGTGGATCTCATCTTCGGAACCCATAATATTTTCAAATTCGCAGAACTGTTATGTTCCTTGTTTGAAAATGAGGGAATGGTCATTGACATCTGGAAGGATACGGACAAGATCGTGGAAGACCTGCCGGTGGAGAGGAAGTATTCTTTCAAGTCCGGAATTAATATTATGTTCGGCTGCAATAATTTCTGCAGCTACTGTATTGTGCCCTATGTGCGGGGCAGAGAGCGCAGCCGTAATCCGAAGGACATCATCCGTGAGATCGAGGGACTGGTGGCAGACGGTGTGGTGGAGATTATGCTGCTTGGTCAGAATGTGAACTCTTACGGTAAGAATCTGGAAGAACCCATTACCTTTGCACAACTTTTGCAGGAAGTGGAGAAAATCGAAGGACTGGAGCGGATCCGTTTCATGACTTCTCATCCCAAGGATCTGTCGGATGAACTGATCGAGGTAATGAAGCATTCGAAGAAGATCTGCAGACATCTGCATCTGCCCTTACAGTCCGGATCCACGAAGATCTTAAAAGCCATGAACCGTCGTTATACCAAGGAACAGTATCTGGAACTGGCGGAGAAGATCCGCCGGGAGATTCCGGATATGGCAATTACTACGGATATTATCGTGGGATTCCCGGGGGAGACGAAGGAAGATGTGGACGAGACCATCGATGTGATCCGTCGTGTAAAATACGACAATGCCTTTACCTTTATCTATTCCAAACGTACCGGAACCCCGGCAGCCGCCATGGAACAGGTACCGGAAGCACAGGTAAAGGGACAGTTCGACCGGGTACTGAAGACTGTGCAGGAGACAGCCAGAGAACAGGTATCCAGGTATCAGGGACAGATTGCGGATGTGCTGGTAGAAGAGATCAATGAAAATGACAGCACACTGGTCACCGGAAGAATGTCCAACAACACGCTGGTTCATTTCCCGGGAGATGCATCACTTGTGGGGAAGATAGTGAATGTATCGCTGGATGAATGTCATGGATTTTACTATATGGGACATCAAGTTCAGTCATGAATTTGTTTGAGAGCGAAAATCATGCTCGCATGATTTTGCGAACAAATCAGTTCATGAACGGAGCGCCAATTCATGAGCAAAGAAAGTCACGAAGTGACGGAAAGCATGATAATGCGACTTTGCGAATGGCGCGAGCTGAACGCAATAAAGAGTAAAAGGGAAAATAAAATGGAAGAACAAGAGAAGAAAAACAGTATCGAACGGGACATGTCCTGGAAAATGTATCAGATTCTGGCGATTACCGCCGGAATAGCCAATCTGTTGGGAACGGTCTGCAATTTCATCATACACGGAACAGAGATTCCGACCATGCTTTGTGGGGTGTGCTTTTTGATCGTCATTGTTGTGGGGAGTATCGGCTGGAATACGAAAAAAACGCAGCTGCCTGCGGTATTGATCATATTGATGGTAGCATGGTTCGAGTTTCCCTATCTGTATTATTGCTACGGGAACGCGGCTATTGTCTATCTGATCCTTGGAATTGTGGGACTGGCAATGTTTTTCCCGAGGAGAATGGTGATCATTTCCTATCTGTTTACGCTGTTGGAATATCTGGCGATTATGGAAATCTCGTTTACAAGACCGTCCAGGTGGAGTGTTATGGACGCACACAGCAGAATGGGAACGACCTTCGGATCGTTTCTCATCGTTGCCTTATCCATATTTTCCATGACATTTGTGCTTCTCAGACGATATGAGGAACAGAGAGAACAGCTTCTTGCCATGAGCGAAGAATTGGAATTTGCAGCAAATCATGATCCACTGACGAAACTGTATAACCGTCGTTTCCTGGTCAGATGTGTGGAAGAGTGGATGCGGATCCCCGGGAAGAGTTTTTGGATTATACTGCTGGATGTGGATGATTTTAAGGCGGTCAATGATACCTACGGACACGGCTATGGAGATGATGTGCTACGGGAAGCCGGCAGACTGATGTTGGAACAGATGCAGGGCAGAGGCATAGCTTCCCGTTTCGGCGGAGAGGAATTCATGCTGGTGTTTGAGCAGGATGACAGGGAGCAGGCGCTTCTGGCATTCCAAAAGATTCAGGAAGGACTGCTTTTGTTTGCCCGTACCACGAGACAGACGGATATTACGATCAGCGGCGGCATGGAACGTTACGAGGCAGACAAACAGCTGGATCTGTTGTTCACTTCCGCAGACCGCAAATTATATACGGCGAAGAATGCCGGGAAGAACCGTCTGGTGGAATAATCGGATTTTTTAAACAAAAAATTCTTGCAAACAAAACGAAATAGAGATATGATAAGACCCGTGTGATTTTATAAAAATTTTATAATTTCACAGGGTTTTTTTACTGAGGAGATTATATTGAGGAGAATGTTATGGAAAAATTGAAACCGAAGCTTTTCTCTGTAATGAAAAGCTACACGAAAGAACAGTTTGTAAAAGATGTGATTGCAGGTATTATTGTAGCAATCATTGCCCTGCCCTTATCCATTGCACTGGCACTGGCATCCGGCGTGACTCCGGAGAAGGGTATCTACACCGCCATCACCGCAGGCTTTGTGATCTCATTCTTAGGCGGCAGCCGAGTACAGATTGCAGGTCCCACAGCGGCATTTGCCACTATCGTAGCCGGAATCGTAGCGAAGAACGGTATGGACGGTCTGATCATAGCCACACTGCTTGCCGGAGTGATCCTGATTCTGATGGGGCTCTTACGACTGGGCAATCTGATTAAGTTTATCCCTTATACCATTACCACCGGATTTACTTCCGGTATTGCCGTGACGATTTTTATCGGTCAGATCAAGGATTTTCTGGGACTGACCATTGTCAGCGAAGAGCCGCTGATTGAGACTATGGACAAATTAAAAGCGGTATTTCAGTTCATTTCCACCACGAATGTACAGGCACTGCTTGTAGGTGTGATCAGTCTTCTGATTCTGATCCTGTGGCAGTATCTGCCGGGATTCTGCAAGAAGATTCCCCCTTCCCTGATTGCGGTACTGGTGGGAAGTGCCATGGTAGCACTGCTTAATATGAATGTAAATACCATTGGCGATCTGTATGAGATCTCCAATAAGCTCCCGACCATTTCTCTGCCTGCCTTCAGCCTGAAGACGGTACAGAATGTCCTGCCGGATGTTTTTACCATCGCGATTCTGGCTGCCATTGAGTCATTGCTCTCCTGTGTGGTCGCAGACAGTATGGTGAACAGCAGACATCGTTCCAATATGGAACTGATTGCCCAGGGTGCCGGTAACATTACTTCCGCACTGTTCGGCGGAATCCCTGCTACCGGAGCCATTGCGAGAACTGCTGCCAATGTGAAAAACGGCGGACGTACCCCCATTGCCGGTATGGTACATTCCGTGACACTGCTTTTGATCCTGGTAGTACTGATGCCTTATGCTGCACTGATTCCCATGCCCACCATTGCAGCCATTCTGTTCATGGTGGCTTACAACATGTGCGACTGGCGTAAATTCGTAGGTCTGTGCAAGACCGCACCCAAGAGTGACATTATCGTACTGGTGACCACATTTGTACTGACTGTTGTATTTGATCTGGTAGTAGCGATTGAGGTAGGTATTTTACTGGCAGCCATTCTGTTCATGAAGCGTATGAGCGATGTGACGGAAGTGGAAGGCTGGAAATACGTGGATGATGAGGACGATGCGGACAGCCTGTCCTTAAGAGTCGTACCTCACAACACCATGGTCTACGAAGTGAGCGGACCTCTGTTCTTTGGTGCAGCGGACAAGATCCTGAAGATCACTCTGGATGAGAAGATGAACTGTCTGGTGCTGCGCATGCGCAGTGTGAGCGCCATCGATGCCACTGCCATGCACAATCTGGAACAGTTGTATACAGACTGCAAGAAGAAAAACATCCAGATCATTCTGTCCCATGTAGGGGAACAGCCCATGCATGTCATGGAAAAGAGCGGGTTCTTAGACAAGGTGGGCAGAGAGAATGTATGTGCCCATATCGATGATGCACTGGAGCGTGCCGCACGGTTGGGATAAGTGCTAAAAGCTATCATTTGATAAGAAGGTTCTTTAATTTACAACCTCAACATTTTGTGCTAAGATAGATGCGGATACGCAAGTTTTTGCGTGTCCGCTTTGTCGTGTATTCTTTTACAGAACAGGAGATAATCATGGCTGAATTGACACCGATGATGCAAAAATATATGGAGACCAAGGAGCAGTATAAGGACTGCATCCTTTTTTATCGGCTGGGAGATTTCTATGAAATGTTTTTCGATGATGCGCTGGTGGCTTCCAAAGAACTGGAGATTACACTGACCGGGAAAAGCTGTGGCCTGGAGGAACGTGCCCCCATGTGCGGCATTCCTTATCATGCCGTGGAAGGTTATCTGTCTAAACTGGTAAGCCGTGGCTATAAAGTAGCCATCTGCGAACAGGTGGAAGATCCGAAGCTTGCCAAGGGACTGGTGAAGCGGGAAGTGATCCGTGTGGTGACTCCCGGTACCAATTTAAATGTACAGTCGCTGGAAGCCAGCAAGAATAATTATCTGTTAAGCATTGCCTATACTTCGGACGGCATCGGCATCTCAGCGGCGGATGTAACTACCGGTGATTATTATGTGACGGAAGTCGAAGACCTGAAAAAATTAAACGACGAACTGATGAAGTACGAACCATCCGAGATCATCTGTAATGAGGCGTTTTTAGTCAGCGGATTTGATGTGAACGACTTAAAGTCCCGGTTACATATCTCCGTCAATGCGCTGGAATCACATATGTTCGATGATGACGGTTGCAGACGGATTCTTATGAAACATTTTAAGGTAAATACCCTGATCGGTCTCGGCATCGAAGAATTTCCTACGGGACTTTTGGCTGCCGGAGCACTGTTACAGTATTTGTACGATACCCAGAAGACGGATCTGGAGCATTTTACCCATATTTATCCGTACCTCACCAGCAAATATATGCTGCTGGACAGTTCCACGAGGAGAAATCTGGAACTGACGGAGACCCTGCGGGAGAAGCAGAAGAGAGGTTCTCTCCTGTGGGTGTTGGATAAGACGAAGACTGCCATGGGCGCCAGGCTTCTGCGCAATTACATAGAACAGCCGTTAATTGAGAAGGATGAGATGGAGAAGCGTCTGGATGCCATCCAGGAGCTGAATCAGGATTCCATCTCCAGAGATGAGATCAGAGAGTACTTAAATCCCATCTACGATCTGGAGCGACTGCTCAGTAAAGTGACTTATAAGACAGCGAACCCCAGAGATCTGATCGCATTTCGGAATTCTTTGCAGATGCTGCCGCCGATTAAGACGGTGCTGGCAGCTTTTGAAAAAGAAGAACTGACCGGGATTCGGGAGCAGATCGACGGACTGGAGGATATCTATCAGTTGATCGATGATGCCATCATCGACGAGCCGCCCCTGTCCATCCGGGAAGGTGGAATGATCAAGGATCAGTTCGATGAGACCATAGACAGACTGCGCAGTGCCAAGCATGACGGAAAACAGTGGCTGGCACAGTTGGAGGAAGAGGACAGAGAACGTACCGGCATCAAGAATCTGAAAATTAAATACAATAAGGTATTTGGTTATTATTTTGAGGTGACCAATTCTTACAAAGATCTGGTGCCGGAGGACTATATCCGCAAGCAGACCCTGGCAAATGCGGAACGATATACCACGCCGAGGTTAAAGGAACTGGAGGACACTATCTTAAATGCGGAGGACAAGCTCCAGACACTGGAATACGATGTGTTCTGCAGAATCAGGGATACCATTGCCCAGGAACTGGTACGCATCCAGAATACCGCGAAAGCCATTGCAAAGATGGATGTGTATGCGTCCCTGTCACTGGTTGCGGAGCGCAATCATTATGTGCGGCCGAAGTTAAATGAAAAAGGTGTCATTGACATCAAGGACGGAAGACATCCCGTGGTGGAACAGATGATCACCAATGACATGTTCATTGCCAATGATACTTACCTGGACAACGGCAGTCATTGTATCAGCGTTATCACCGGTCCCAATATGGCGGGTAAATCCACATACATGCGCCAAACGGCACTGATCGTACTGATGGCGCAGATCGGATGTTTCGTGCCTGCCAGAACCGCGAATATCGGCATCGTGGACCGGATTTTCACCCGTGTGGGAGCTTCGGATGACCTTGCCAGCGGTCAGTCTACTTTTATGGTGGAGATGAATGAGGTGGCGAATATTTTACGGAATGCTACATCCAAAAGCCTGCTGATCTTAGATGAGATCGGCAGAGGTACGTCCACCTTTGACGGCTTGAGTATTGCCTGGGCAGTGATCGAACACATCAGCAACCGTAAGCTCTTAGGAGCCAAGACGCTGTTCGCCACCCATTATCATGAGCTGACCGAGCTGGAAGGCAAAATGAATAATGTGAATAACTACTGCATTGCCGTCAAGGAATGCGGCGATGATATCGTGTTCCTACGTAAGATCGTAAAGGGCGGCGCGGACAAGAGCTACGGTATCCAGGTGGCAAAATTAGCCGGAGTGCCGGATATGGTCATCGACCGTGCAAAAGAGATCGTGGAACAACTGTCGGACAATGATATTACGGAAAAGGTACAGAGCATTGCCATCGACAATAAGGGTGACGGAAAAGCAAAAAAGCAGCCCAAATACGATGAAGTGGATCTGGCACAGATGTCTCTGTTTGACACGGTGACAGATGAGGATGTACTGAAGGAACTGATGGAAATCAAGGTAACGACGCTGACACCGTTGGATGCACTGAATACTCTGTATCGTTTACAGAATAAACTGAAGAACCGCTGGAACGGTTAAGTTATTTGTGCCTGCTTTCAGGTGCTTAAACACCTGAAAGCAGGCAGACCACGAAAGGACAAGGGTGTTTATATGGGAATACATGTACTGGACTCCCGGACGATCGACAGAATCGCTGCCGGTGAAGTAGTGGAAAGACCTGCCAGTGTTGTGAAAGAATTAGTGGAAAATGCCATTGATGCCGGATCCACGGCAATCACAGTGGAAGCAAAGGAAGGCGGCATCGAATTCATACGTGTGACGGATAACGGCTGCGGTATTGAGAGAGAACAGCTTCCTACCGCTTTTTTGCGACATGCTACCAGCAAAATCGATGATGCGGAAGATTTGAATCATATCATGAGTTTGGGATTCCGCGGAGAGGCATTGTCCAGTATTGCGGCAGTTTCCCGGGTGGAGATCATTACCAAGCGGAAGGAAAATCTCACCGGTACCCGTATGGTGCTGGAGGGAGCAAATGAACAGTCCATCGATGAGATTGGAGCACCGGATGGCACGACGTTCCTTATGCGGAATCTGTTCTTCAATACGCCGGTACGGCGTAAGTTCTTAAAACAGCCGGCTACGGAAGGAAGTTATATTACGGATCTGATGGAACATCTGGCACTTTCGAGACCGGATATTTCCTTTAAATTCGTACTGGGGAACCAGACCAGATTCCATACCTCCGGCAACGGTGACTTAAGAGAGGTCATTTACCGGATTTACGGCAGAGAGATCGCACAGGAGCTGGTACCGATCCAGATTGAAGAAAACTGTATCAGGGTCGAAGGGTATCTCGGCAAACCGGTACTGGTGCGCTCCAACCGTAATTTTGAGATCTACTTTATCAACGGACGATTTATCCGCAGCGGTGTGATTGCCAAAGCTATCGAAGAGGGTTATAAGCAGTATCTGATGCAGCATAAATTCCCACTGTGCGTACTGCATATCACCATGGATACGGAGAGCGTGGATGTGAATGTACATCCCTCCAAAATGGATGTGCGGTTCTCGGACGGCATGGCATTTGCCAGAATGCTCAGTGAAAAAATTGCTACTACATTACGGAATCGGGAGATGATCCCAGATGCCTCCCTGGAGGATGAAAAGTCCATCCGGAAGAAGGAACTGGAAGACAGGAAAGCTTCCTGGAAGGAGCATACTCCGGAAGTCTTTGAAAAAAAGAGAGAAGAAAGCTACCGTGTCATGGAGGCTGCCAGATACGAGGCAGCACCGAAAGACCGGAGAGAATTTGTACAGAAGCCATCCTGGCAGGAAGCACATACCAGTGTACAGACCGGTGTTCAAAGCGTACAGAAAGAGGAACCCAATTCTGCCCCCGCAATAACGCCCGCTTCGCAAGAGGACGATTTTTTTGTGGAGGCAGTACCGCCGGAGGCGAAGCAGCCGGGACCTGTCATCTGTCCGGAGACCGCTGAGGTAATTGAACCGAAGGAGGATATCCTTACGGAGAAACAGGCGAAAGAGATGGAACCCGAGGTGAAGGATGCACAGCAGATGAACCTGTTTGAGGAAAAGCTGTTGTCTGTGCAGAACCGCAGCCGCTATCGGATCATCGGTCAGGTCTTTGACACCTACTGGCTGATCCAGTTCGAGGATAAATTGTTTATCATTGATCAGCATGCCGCCCATGAGAAGGTGAAATACGAGCGCCTGATGAAGCAGTTCCATGAAAAAAGTGTGGTATCCCAGCGCCTGATGCCTCCCATCATTGTCAGCCTGACGGGACAGGAGGAAAGCGTTCTTCACACCTATGAGGATGCCTTTGCACAGCTGGGATTCGAGATCGAAGCTTTCGGTGGCAACGAATATGCTTTGCGCAGCGTGCCGGTGGATCTCTACGGCTGCAGCGAGAGAGAACTGTTTTTAGCGGTACTGGATGAACTGTCCCAGGAGACCGGCAACCGCGGCAGCTTTCAGGTCATCGAGGAGAAGATCGCATCCATGTCCTGCAAGGCAGCTGTTAAGGGTAACAACCGATTAAGTTTTCAGGAGGCGGAGAAGCTGATCGATGAACTCCTGACACTGGATAACCCCTATAACTGTCCCCACGGCAGACCTACCATCATTACCATGACGGAGACTGACCTTGAGAAGAAATTTAAGAGGATTGTATAATGCGTTTATTGATCAAACAACGAGTATTTTCCTGGACAGATTCTTATGACGTCTATGACGAAAATGAAAATGCAAAATATTTTGTAAAGGCGGAGTTTTTTTCCTTAGGACATCAGCTGCATGTATATGACAGAAACAATCGTGAACTGGGTGTTATCAGACAGCGTCTGTTTACCCTGCTTCCGGCATTTGAAATCGAAATTAACGGACAGATAAAGGGCGAGATCCGTAAGCAGTTCTCCTTTTTCAAGCCAAGGTACGAGATCGATTACAATGGCTGGCGCGTGGAGGGAGATTTCCTGGGATGGGATTACGATGTGTACAGCGGATGCAGTAGTATCATTCATATCTCGAAGGAACTGTTCCGTTGGGGAGATACCTACACGATTAACTTTTCTGATCCGCAGGACGAACTGGAAGGGCTGATGTTAGTCATCGCCATTGATGCGGCAAACTGCACCCAGAATAATAATGGATAATGTGTAAGGAAGAAGAATTATGTCGGTAACACAATCTATAAAAAGACCGTTAGTCGTACTGACCGGGCCTACGGCAGTGGGTAAAACAAAACTGTCTATTGCCCTGGCCAAAGCCATAGACGGAGAGATCCTGTCGGCAGATTCCATGCAGGTATATAAGCATATGGATATCGGTTCCGCCAAGATCCGCCCGGAGGAAATGCAGGGAGTGCCCCATCATCTGATCGATATTCTGGAGCCGTGGGAAGAATTTAATGTGGTGGTCTTCCAGAAGCGCTGCTTGGAATGCATGGAACAGATCTATGACAGGGGACATATTCCCATTCTGGTGGGAGGCACCGGGTTCTATATTCAGGCGGTACTTCGGGGGATTGATTTTACAGAGAACGAAGAGAATACTGAATATCGGGAAAAAATGGAACAGCTTGCGAAAGAAAAGGGACCGGAAGTACTACATGACATGCTCAGAAAAATTGATCCGGTTTCAGCAGATAACATTCATGCAAACAATATCAAGCGAACCATCCGTGCACTGGAATATTATGAATTGACCGGGGAACCGATCTCTGCTCATAATGAACGAGAAAAAGAACGGACGAGTCCATATAATTTCAGCTATTTTGTCCTGACGGATGACAGAGAAAAGCTGTATGCGCGGATCGAAACCCGCATTGATGAAATGCTGTCGGAAGGACTGGTGGAGGAAGTCAGAAGCCTGAAAAAACTGGGCTGCCACAGAGGAATGGTATCCATGCAGGGACTGGGGTACAAAGAGATCCTGGAATATCTGGACGGAGAATGCAGCCTGGAGGAAGCGGTGTATACCCTGAAGCGGGATACCAGACATTTTGCCAAGAGACAGCTGACCTGGTTCCGCAGGGAAAAAGAGGTTACCTGGCTGGACAAACAACAATTTGACTATGACGAAGAGAAAATTTTAGAATATATGATAAAGGAATTAGGAGAAAAAGGGATCTATGAAAAACAGCAATAACAGTAATGAAGAAATCTACCTGTCTATGGGAATAAGCAAGACCGTATACGACTATGGCTGTGCCATTGAGAAAAGTTTGCGAGACCGCTTTGACGAGGTGGACCAGAACGCGGAATATAATCAGTTAAAGGTGGTCAAAGCCATGCAGCAGCATCAGGTGAGTGAAGCCTGCCTGCTGGGCACTACCGGCTATGGCTATAACGACCTGGGCAGAGATTCCTTAGAGGCAGTCTATGCGGCAACGTTCCACACGGAGGATGCCCTGGTGCGTCCCCAGATTACCTGCGGTACCCACGCACTGGCACTGGCTCTGATGAGCAACTTAAGACCCGGAGACGAACTGTTGTCCCCCGTGGGCAAGCCTTATGATACTTTGGAAGAAGTCATCGGCATCCGCCCTTCTAAAGGGTCTCTGGCAGAATACGGTGTAACCTATCGCCAGGTAGACCTGCTGCCGGACGGAAGCTTTGATTATGATAAGATCCGTGAGAACATTAATGAGAAGACTCATCTGGTAACGATCCAGCGTTCCAAGGGATACCAGACCAGACCGACCCTGTCGGTAGAGCGGATCGGTGAGCTGATCGCCTTTATCAAAGGCATCAAACCGGATGTCATCTGCATGGTAGATAACTGCTACGGTGAATTCGTGGAGACGATGGAACCCTCCGATGTGGGTGCGGATATGATCGTGGGATCCCTCATCAAAAATCCCGGCGGTGGACTGGCTCCCATCGGCGGCTATATCGCCGGTAAAAAGGAATGCGTGGAGAATGCGGCATATCGTCTGACTTCTCCCGGACTGGGTAAGGAAGTGGGAGCGTCTCTTGGCATTCTGAAGGATTTCTATCAGGGATTTTTCCTGGCGCCTACCGTGACGGCGGGTGCATTAAAGGGAGCGATCTTTGCAGCAAATGTCTATGAAAAATTAGGCTTTGCGGTAGTACCGAACGGTACAGAGAGCAGACATGATATTATCCAGGCGGTAACGTTTGGACAGCCGGAAGGCGTCATCGGCTTCTGTCAGGGAATCCAGGCAGCGGCACCGGTGGACAGCCATGTAACGCCGGAACCCTGGAATATGCCGGGATATGATGCACAGGTCATCATGGCGGCAGGGGCATTTGTATCCGGATCCTCCATTGAACTGTCAGCAGACGGTCCCATTAAGCCTCCCTATGCTGTATATTTTCAGGGTGGACTGACCTGGCAGCATGCCAAGTTCGGCATTCTGAAATCCCTGCAGGCGTTGCTTAAGAAGGGAATCGTGACAGAAGAACAGATAAGGCAGGCGATATAGAACCTGCCGGGGAATACGAATCCTGTAGAAAAAGCGCAAAATAAAATCCACTAAATTTGTGTACAGAAGAAGCTTTTTGTGATAGTATAAAAAGACGTATGGAAGATGGGACTTATGGGGAGACCCGGACGGATACAGAGAGTACACAAGAAAAGAAAGAAGAGGAAATGCCTTGAAGAGAATTAATTGGGTATTGATTGTCCTGGTACTGATCGGATTTGTGATCGGCAGATTTATAGGAACTTATTTTGACGGTACTTTTCTGAATTACGGACAGAATTTTGGACTTAGCAGCCCGGTGGAACTGAATCTCGGTTTTATCATTCTTACCTTCGGACTGGAGTTTAACATTACCATTGCCAGCGTGATCGGTGTGATCATTGCTTTTGTGGTATACCGTTTTATCCGTTAGAGAACATACGTCGGAGAAGGCAGAAGGAGACTTATGCCTGCAAAATTAACACAACATGTAACGGATTCACAGCTGCCTTATGAGAGATTCTTAAACTTCGGACCGGAGAACCTTACGGAAGCGGAGCTTCTGGCAGTGATCCTGCGAACCGGAACCAAAGACACTTCCGCAGTGGAACTGGCGGAAAAGGTTCTGGCACTGGCAAAATATCCCAGGGAGGGACTTTTGGGCCTGCACGATGTAAGCGTGGAGGAACTGACACAGATCCGTGGGATCGGTACAGTGAAAGCAGTGAAATTAAAATGCATCGCCGAATTATCCAATCGTATGAGCCGGGCGAGAGCAAGCACCGGGATCTGTTTTACCAGAGCGGATATGGTGGCGGAATATTTCATGGAGAAGCTGCGCCATAAGGATACAGAGTGTGTGTATCTGCTCTGCCTGGATGCCAAGGGGCAGTTGATCCGGGAGAAAAAGCTGTCGGACGGCTGTGTGAACATGGCTCTGATCTCTCCCAGAGAGATATTTTTGGAAGCATTGAAAGACAAAGCGGTGAATATTATCCTCGTGCATAATCATCCAAGCGGCGACCCGACACCCAGCAGAGCGGACAGAGAACTTACCGACAACGTGGCGGGAGCGGGAGAACAGATGGATATTCCACTGTTAGACCACATTATTATCGGGGATAACAGGTATACTAGCTTTAAAGAGCAAAAATTATTGAGATGATATAAGAAAGGAAAATGACAGTGGCAAACAACGCATTCGGTATCGACCTCGGTACCAACAACATAAAGATCTATAATCGCAATGATGACAACATTATGATCGAGAAGAACATGATTGCCATCGAGAATAAGAATACTTTATTTGCATACGGCAACTCTGCATTTGAAATGTATGAGAAAGCTCCCAGCAATATTCATATTTCTTATCCGCTTTCCAACGGAGTGATCGCGGACATAAAGAATATGGAGACTCTGGTGAAGTATTTTATCGGAGATCTTCAAAAAGGCAATACCAAGCCTTCCGATTTCTTCATTGCGGTGCCGACGGATGTCACCGAGGTGGAGAAGAGAGCTTTCTACGATCTGATCAAGGGTGCCAATGTGAAGGCGAAGAAGATCATGGTAGTGGAAAAGGCAGTGGCAGACGGTTTGGGACTGGATATCGATGTGAAGAATTCCCAGGGTGTACTGGTGGTAAATGTCGGTTATGAGACCACGGAGATATCCATTCTGTCTCTGGGCGGTATCGTATTAAGCCGTCTGATCAAGGTGGGCGGTATGAAATTCGACGACGCTATCCGTGCGGCGGTCAGAAGAGAATTCTCCCTGATCATTGGCGGCAAGACTGCGGAGAATGTGAAGATTGCCCTGAAAGAACTGGAAGAAGAGGGCAATGGTGCCATTGTATACGGCAGAGATATCGTGACCGGTCTTCCGGTAGAACGTGAGATTCCCACGAAAATGGTGGACGAGTCCTTAGAAGAGCATTTCAACACGATCATTGATAATGTAAAAGTAATCTTAGAGAGAACTCCTCCCGAACTGGCAGCGGATATTTACCGTCACGGCATTTATCTGACCGGCGGCGCATCCCAGGTGAGCCATTTAGCGGAGAGACTGGCAACGGGGACCGGACTGCACGTAAATGTGGCAGAGAATCCTCTGACCAGCGTGGCAATGGGACTTGCCAAGATCATCAAGGATGATAACTATAAAACTGTAGCTTACGCAATTGAAGGGATGAGTAAATGAGCCCAGTCGTAAAAAGAAAAGGGGAGAGGTTTACTTTACCGAGTAAATATCTCCTTTTTATTTTAACTATCCTGTGTACTGTTATGATGTTGGTGACCTTCGGAACCAATGTGTTTAACCGCCCGTTTAACCGCGTGGTTGGATATGTGATCGTTCCCTTTGAACAGGGCATCGCCAAGGCGGGAGAATGGCTGTCGAACCGTTCGGATGAACTGGTACAGATCCGCACGCTTTTAGCGGAGAACAGCGCCCTGAAGGAGCAGGTGGCATCTCTCACGGAGGAGAACACCTTACTGCAGCAGGACAAATATGAACTGAATGAATTAAGAGGCTTATTGGAGTTGGATGAGGAATATGGAGATTATAACAAGATCGGAGCCAGGATCATCAGCAGAGATTCCGGGAATTGGTATTCCTCTTTTGTCATCGACAAGGGTTCCAATGACGGACTGGCAGATGATATGAATGTGATCGCCGGAGGCGGACTGGTAGGACGTATTACCTCTGTGGGACCGAACTGGTCCAGGGTGACATCGATCATCTCCGATAATTCCAATGTCAGCGGCATGACACTGGCAACAGGGGATAATCTGATCGTATCCGGAGACTTACAGCTGATGGCACAGGGAGTGATCCCTTTCAGCAAGCTGGTAGACAGCAAGGATGCTGTTGCGGAGGGAGATAAAGTCGTAACCTCCGATATCAGTGACAAGTATCTGCCGAATATTCTGATCGGTTATATCAGCATCATCAACAAAGATACAAATAATCTGACCAAATCAGGATATCTGACTCCGGTGGTGGATTTTGAACATCTGAGCGAAGTGCTTGTCATTACAGACAAAAAACAGCAGGTTCCGGGAGGAGGCACAGATGGAGAATAACAGCAGTATCCTACGCAAGATCGTGGTCGTGTTACTGATCCTTGTATTCTTTATCCTGCAGTGCAGCGTGTTTAGCAGCCTGGCGCTAGGCGGCATCATTCCCAATCTGATGATTATTCTGACTTCTTCTTTTGGATTCATGAGAGGAGAGAAGGAAGGACTTCTGATCGGGTTTGCCTGTGGGCTTTTATGTGATATCTTTTTTGGCAGCTTCCTGGGATTTTATGCCATGGTCATGATGTACATAGGCTTTGTGAACGGAAAGTTCTGCCGGATCTTTTATCCGGAGGACATCAAGCTGCCGCTGGCACTGATCGTGGTAAGCGATATTTCTTATGGACTGATTTGCTATATTCTGATGTTTCTGTTGAGAGGGCGTTTTCATTTCCCGTATTATTTTACCAAAGTGATCCTTCCGGAGGCACTTTACACTATCGTTGTTACGATTATTTTGTATCCTCTGATTCTGAAGATCAATCAGAAACTGGAGGAGAAGGAAAAAAGGAGCGCACAGAAATTTGTTTCGTGAAATCAAAGATCACATTATAAATATTGTGACCAGCAGACTGACAGTACTGGCGATTCTGTTTGTGGTTTTTGCAGGGGTATTGATCTACCGCTGCTTCAATCTGCAGATTGTAAACGGAGAAGAATATCTGAACGATTTTATTCTCCAGATTGAGAAGACCCGTGATATCTCCAGTACCAGAGGCCGTATTTTGGATCGCAACGGCAATGTCCTTGCGGAAAATGAGCTGGCGTATTCCGTGAAGATCGAGGATGTATTTGAATCCAGCCGGAATAAAAATGCCAAGGTAAACGATGTAGTATATCGTCTGATCAAACTGATCGAGAAAAACGGGGACAGTGTCATTACGGATTTCAAGATCGTGATTGATGAGGACGGTGATTTTGCTTATTCGGTGGATGGTACGGCACTGCTTCGTTTCCAGGCGGATGTGCTTGGATATAAGACTGTTGACAAACTGTCAGCGGAAGAGAAAGCCATGACAGCCCAGGAACTGATGGAGTATTTAAGCCGTGCCAAGGGCTTTGCCATCGGTCAGTATGAAGATCCTGAAGACAATAAGACCCCTTTTGTGCCGGGAAAAGGTTATACGAAGGAAGAATGGCTGCAGATGGTGACCATCCGGTATGCCATGAATCTAACCTCTTTCCGTAAATACGTGGGAACCACCGTGGCTACCAATGTCAGCGAGGAGACGGTGGCTGTCATTATGGAGAACTCCGACCAGTTAGACGGTGTCTCTATTGTGGAAGATACGGTGAGACGTTATATAGACAGCAAATATTTCGCACATGTACTGGGATATACCGGCAAGATCTCTTCCGACGAACTGACGGAATTAAATGCGCAGGTCGTAGCGGAAGGCGGAAGTGAAGACGCTTATACCATCAATGATGTGGTAGGTAAGAGTGGCATGGAATCCTATATGGAGACGACACTACAGGGTACCAAGGGTAGCGAGAAAGTGGTGGTGGATGTTACCGGTAAGGTGATCACCATTTTAGAGCGCAAGGAGGCACAGCCGGGTGCGGATGTCTACCTGACTATTGATAAGGACCTTACGGAAGCGGTTTATAATATTGTGGAGCAGAAGCTTGCCGGTCTGGTAGCCAGCAAGATCATCAATGCCAAAGAATTTAATCTCCCGGAAAATGCGAAAAGTTCTTCCATCAAGATACCCATCTACGATGTGTATTTTGCCATGATCAATAACAATATTCTGAACAGGAAGCACTTTGAGGCAGAGGACGCCAAGGAGACGGAACAAGCCGTCTATGCGGCTTATCTTGAGTATAAACAGAGTGTTTACGACAAACTGATCTACGAACTTACGGACGGGGCAACACCGTACAATAAGTTATCCAAGGAGTATCAGGTCTACCAGAGTAATATTGTAAGCCTCCTCAGGGAAAACGGCGTGATTATGAAAGAACTGGTGGATGATAACGATGCCACACAGAATGCCTGGGCGAAGGAAGAGGTCATCTCCCTGAAAGAATACCTTCAGTACTGTATCGCCATGAACTGGATCGATGTCAGCAAACTGGAACTGAATGATAAATATTCAGATTCCGCAGAGGTGTATGACAAACTGTTGGATTACATCATTAACGAAGTGGATCATACATCGGAATTTCAGAAACGTTTTTATAAATATATGCTATTAAACGATAAGATCACCGGTAAGCAGATCTGTATGCTCTTATGCGAACAGCAGGTGGTGGATATTCCCGCAGAGGATGAGGAAGCCCTGTATTCCGGTAAAATGTCGGCATATCAGTTTATGATGAACCGGATCAATAATCTGGAGATCACACCGGCGCAGCTGGCGCTGGATCCCTGCAACGCCTCTGTGGTAATTACGGATGTCAATACGGGTGATGTGCTCGCCATGGTATCTTACCCCGGTTATGACAACAATAAAATGGCAAACACCGTGGATGCGGAATATTATGCGCAGCTGAATGCGGACAAGTCCAGCCCTCAGCTGAATTTCGCCACACAGTACAAGGCAGCGCCCGGATCTACATTTAAGATCGTATCCGCTACCGCAGGACTGATGGAAAATGTCATTAATTTGCAGAGTAAGGTGAATTGTGTCGGTACCTTTACCGAGATCACACCGTCTCCGAGATGCTGGAAGATCTCCGGACATGGTTACGAAAATGTGACAACCGCCATCCGGGATTCCTGCAACTACTTCTTCTACAATGTTGGTTATCAGCTGGCTACAAGCAGCGGAACCTATAACGAGGAAGCGGGTCTGGATATCCTGAGCAAATACGCGGATCTGTACGGGCTCACGGACAAATCGGGTGTGGAGATCGGAGAATACGCTCCGGATGTGTCCACCAAGGACCCGGTACGTTCCGCTATCGGACAGGGCAGCAACAGCTATACGACGGTAGGACTGGCAAGATATGTCACTACCATTGCCAACAGTGGCACCTGCTATAACCTGACCCTGTTGGACAAGACCACAGACTCCCAGGGCAATCTGCTGAAAGAATATCATGCAGAGGTGCGGAATCAGATCAATCTGCCGCAGGAATACTGGAATGCTTTCCATCTGGGAATGCGTCAGGTGGTGGAAAATAAAAAGTATTTCAGTGATCTTGCGGTAAACGTGGCAGGTAAGACCGGTACGGCAGAGCAGACCGCTTCCAGACCGAACCACGCGCTGTTTATCTGTTATGCACCCTATGAGAATCCGGAGATCGCCATTGCGACCCGAATTCCCTTCGGATATTCCTCCGACTATGCGGCCCAGCTCACCAGAGATATTATTAAGTATTATTACGGACTGGCAGAAGAGGATGATCTGATCACCGGTACTGCAGATACGCTGGATAATGCGGTATCGAACGAGATGTAACTATATTCGTAAATGGATAGTTTTAAAAAAGCGATTATGCGAATGTGGGACTCCAGATAGATAAATTAAAAAGACAGGTATAGAACATGAAAGACGCTGTATTGATTAAAAGTTTTCCGAACGGTATTACACTTCTGATGAAAGAGGATGCATCAATGGAGGAAATTTTACAGGAACTTACTGTAAAATTCACAGAGGCAAGGAACTTTTTCGGAAGCTCCACCATGGCACTGTCCATGGAAGGGCGTAAGGTTACAGAGGCTGAAGAAATCCTTATTCTGGATACCATCCGCGAGAACAGCAATGTCCGGATTGCCTGCATTGTGGGGCATGATGACGATACCAATAAAAATTTCATCAAGGCACTTCAGCATATGGATAAAAAGCTGTCCGGTACAGAGGGAGGACAATTCTATAAGGGAACCCTGAAAAACCGGGAAGTGATTGAGACGGAGAACAGTATTGTGGTGCTGGGGGATGTCTATCCGGGAAGTGCAGTGATCTCTGCGGGCAACATTATCATTTTGGGAGGTCTGTACGGCGAAGCTTATGCCGGAGGAGACGGCAGAGAAGATGCCTATATCGTAGCGCTTGAAATGGAGCCGGAAAGATTAAAAATCGGCGATTTCAAATATAAAACCAATGCGAAACAGTTGAAATGGGGAATACACCCCAAAGTACAACCGAAAATTGCACACCTGAAGAGTGGGAAGATCGTATTTGATCCCCTTACAAAAGAATTACTGGGTGCTTTTTAACAGGATCCAGGGGACGACAAAATAAAACAGGAGGAATCCAATATGGAACAAAATGTTTCCACGGAGAAGAAAAGCTCCGAAGTC
>DJEP01000093.1:0-3281 GCA_002431915.1 Lachnospiraceae bacterium UBA5895
ATTCGTCTCTGCCATCGTCTTACTCTCTTTTCTGCCGGATGTATTCCACAGCGTAATTTCCTGCTTTTTCCGCTTCTGCGGATACATGGTCTACCAGTTCATGAACATGAAGCAC
Organism: Lachnospiraceae bacterium UBA5895; assembly: GCA_002431915.1. Lineage (GTDB taxonomy): Bacteria > Bacillota > Clostridia > Lachnospirales > Lachnospiraceae > Acetatifactor. The sequence goes on from DJEP01000093.1 coordinate 116, forward strand.
GTTGCCACAGGCGAATACGCCGGGGATGCTGCACTCCAGGTTCTCACCCGCTACCGGTCCTCCGGTCCTGCCATCCATATCGGCTCCTAATCCCCTGGTGAGTTCATTCTCCGGGATAAGTCCGCAGGATAACAGCAGCGTATCGCAGGCAACCTCCCACTCGGAACCGGGAATCGGTTTTCCGTTGTCATCCACCTTCGTCAGGGTCACTCCCTCCACACGATCTTTGCCATGGATCTGTGCCACAGTAGTGTTCAGGTACAATGGAATATTGAAATCATCCAGGCACTGTACGATGTTACGCTTCAGTCCACCGCTCTGCGGACGAAGCTCTGCCACACATTGTACTTTGGCTCCTTCTAACACCATGCGTCTCGCCATGATCAGTCCGATATCTCCGGAGCCAAGAATGACTACATTCTTACCCGGCATCCGTCCGCGAATGTTCACATAATATTGTGCCGTTCCGGCACTGTAGATGCCTGCCGGTCTGCTGCCGGGAATGTTTAATGCGCCACGGGAACGCTCTCTGCAGCCCATCGCCAGGATCACGGTCTCTGTCTCGATCTCCAGCAGTCCGTCCTCTTTATTCATGGCGGTGACTTTTTTTCGTCCGTCGGGGAGCAGGGAAATATTTGTTACCATGGTATTCAGCAGATAGGGGATCTGCACCTCTTCTGCCATATCGATATAGCGCTCCGCATACTCCGGTCCGGTCAATTCTTCCTTAAAAGTATGCAGTCCGAAACCGTTATGGATGCACTGGTTCAGGATGCCTCCCAGTTCTCTGTCGCGCTCTAAGATCAGCACCTTTTCACAGCCCGCTTTTCTCGCGGACAATGCTGCTGCCAGTCCCGCAGGACCTCCTCCGATGATGACAATGTCTTCTGTACGCTTACTCATGGAGTGCCTCCTTTCCGACAGGCTCCTGTGTCCTCTTCCATGTTCCGCCCTCTCCGGGTGCTGTGTCTTTGTTCTTACCGACTAAGATCTCGGAACCAGTCCCTTCCTTGGTGATCTGTGCCGGATCGAGATGCAGTTCTCTGGACAAAATCTCCAGCGTCTTCGGAGAACAGAATCCCGCCTGGCATCTGCCCATCCCGGCTCTGGTACGACGCTTGACACCGTCTAAAGTCGTCGCTCCCACCAGGCGGTGGATGGCTTCTAAGATCTCTCCCTCCGTCACCAGTTCACAGCGGCAGATTACGTTGGCAAAGGCAGGATTTTCCCGGATCAGGTTTTCTCTCTCCTCTTCCGTGGCAAGTGCAATGCCGGGGATCCCTTTTCTGGTGTCTATAAAGTCCGCTTTACGTTCTGCGGGAGAAATGCCTTCCACAATCTGTGCCACATATTCACCAATGGCGGGCGCACTGGTAAGTCCCGGAGATTCAATCCCGGCTACATCAATGAAGCCGGGATGCCCTGCTGCCTCTCCGATGAGGAAGTCCGATTTCTCCGCAGGATCTTCGTGTACCAGGTGGGCGCGCAGTCCGGCAAACGAAGTGATCGTCTGTCTGCCGTCCAAAGCATCCACACTGTTGCTTCCCAGGTTCAGGACTTTCGCCAGTCCCTCTGCCGTAGTATCCACATCCTCTTTATCCGGAATATCCTCCGCGGTAGGTCCCACCAGCAGGTTGCCGTGCACGGTAGGCGTGACAAGAATACCCTTACCCATCCTGGAGGGCTGCTGGAAAATCGTGGAATTCACGAGATTGCCGCAATTTTTGTCCATGAGACGGTACTCGCCTCTCCTGGGTACAATGCGGATCTTATCTTCGCAGATCATATTATGGATCTCATCCGCATAGACACCGGCTGCATTGATGAGCACCGGTGCAATAAACATCTCGCCGTCCGCCTGCACCTGATACATCCGTCCCTCCTTCGCGGAAGGATTCCCGTCCCATACCGGTCTCTGTTCCACAACGTTTGTCACCTTGTGGTCACGATAGAACTCCACGCCGTTCTCCGCCGCATTCTCTGCCAGGGCAATGTTCAGTCCGAAAGGACAGACGATACCGCCGGTAGGTGCATACAAAGCTCCCACGATGTCACGGGAAACTGCCGGTTCCATCGCCCAGACCTCCTCCGGAGACAGGATTTTCAATTCTCTTACCCCATTCTCAATACCGCGTTCGTACAGTTCTTCCAGTCCGGACATGCCGTCTTCTTCAAAACACAGCACCAGGGAACCGTTCCTTCGGAAAGGGAAATCCAGCTTCTTCGACAGTTCTTCCATCATTTCATTGCCCCGGACATTTAACCTCGCCTTAAGGGTTCCCGGAACAGCATCATACCCTGCATGCACAATGCCGCTGTTGGCTTTGGATGTGCCTTCGCAGACATCACTTTTCGCCTCTAATACAGCGATTTTACGCTTGCCTTTCGCCAGTTCCCCGGCGATGGCGCAGCCACTGACTCCGGCACCGATGATGATCACATCATAATCCCTCATAACCTCGCCCTGCCTTTCCTATGTTCTATCTTTCTATAAAAATTTGTATTTTCCTTTTCCGTATCCTTTTACAGGTTCAATTATTTCTGACTCCACCAGTAATTTTAATAGTTCTGAGGCTCTGGATGACTTTAATCCCGTTACTGTTTCCACAGTGCTTCTTCCGAAAACCTCTGTAACTCCACATTTTTCCCATAATAAAATAATTTTATTTAGTGTTTTTTCTGTAATCTGCGGTAAACGTTGCTTTATTTTTTTATGAATGTCCGCTTTTTCTTCTTGAATGTCCGCTTTTTCTTCTTGAATGTCCGCTTTTTCTATTTTGGAAAAAGTTCCGCTGACATGCATTTCCCGGTTAAGGAGTTCATTTTTCTCCCCTAAAATCAGATTACGCAAAAAAAGTTCCAGATACTCTGTTGTCTCATGAATCCCTTTTTTCAGATCATTATAATTCGCCCTGACCAACGCATTGCGAAAATACCACGCGTTTTCCGCAAATATATCATTACTGACATCAAAACCCAATGTTCGGATGTACTTGATAAAAAAAACTGCCGTAGTTCTGGTATTTCCTTCTGCAAAAGCATGGATCTGCCACAGTCTGGAGATAAATACCGCCAGATGCCGAATCATTTCCTCTATTTCCAGTCCCTTATAGCTAAATGCTTTTTCTTCCGAAAAATCATATTCCAATGTTGCCCGAAGCTCAGA
>DJEP01000093.1:3397-7424 GCA_002431915.1 Lachnospiraceae bacterium UBA5895
TAAAAAGCTTCCGATGAATTGACAGATATTCATTCGGGGTAAAGCTAAATGCTCTCTCCGACAAGATCTGCGCAATTCTCACAGAAACCTTGTCTGCTTCTTCCGTCCGGTCATTCAGGTTCTGTTTCGGATTTTCCCGATAATAACTATTTAAAAGATCTCCGGCTTCTTCCAGCGTAATAAGTCCATCGATATTTTTTACCGCTGTCTCCAGGAGATAATCCGACGGCTTTAATCCATCTACCGCCTGCAGTCCTATTGCCGTGCTCCAGGCATATCCCTTATCTCTTTTATCCGGTTCCACCTGTCTGATATATTCTTTAAAAGGGTCTCTATCCATAGATTCACCTCCGCCTGTGTTTCTAATTTTACCATATCCAGCAGAAAAACACGACTGTAAACTGACAACACTCTCCGTAAAATGTAGTCAAAACGACCGGGCAGCTGATGAATGCCATGGTGTTCGTAGACAGGAAATTCACTGGTTTCAGTCCGACTTTGATAGTAACATTTCTGCTCGATTAACTTCTGTATAGAAATCATTATAAAATCTCCAGTCTGATGGTTTCCATCACCATGTTTGTCTTTGGTAATTCATATGCATATTCCGTGATTTGTGCCATGTCCATTTTGTGAATCAGCTTTCTGTAATTGCCTATTATTTCTTTATACAAGTCAAAAGAAAATTTACGTTTATTACGTATTAATTCAATTAATAGACGTTCTTTATTATAAATCGTTATATCCACCCCATCGTATTCTATCGTTGTCTTTCCCATTTCAAAAGCATCACTGTTTTTGTAAATCTGCTTCACCCGCGCATCTTCAATTTTCCTATTGCTTTTCGGGGTTGCAACATAATAATACTCCGGTATGGTATCCGTCAGTCCGTAATAATAAAATGCACTGTTAAGAGTCATAATTGCATTCGGATATTTTTTCTTAATGATTTCTAATTCGGGAACATATTTTTCTTCCGAATATAGTCCCTTCTCTGTCATAAACAGATGACCTTCCTGTAAGTTCTTTTTAATTTGATAGTCTGTGCCATATTTTTCCAGACATTCATGATACGATAATAACATATTCCCCTCCTTATTCTGGTAATCGTCGGTAAAACATATTTTTTCACCTGCTTTTGTTCCAAAAAAACATATCTTGTTTCAGTTTTAAAGTATTTGTAGGTATTTTTTTATTTTTTACCTATTACTTGAAGAGACCGGACAGCAAATTACCATCCGGTCTCTGTTCTCTTATTCTCTTTTACTGTTTATCCGCAAGTTTAATGGTTTTTGACATCGAAGGTCTCTCCGGTGCCGAAGCAGTTCTCCAACCCGACCTGTACCTGCTCCAGATTGCTGAACATGACGATGTAAACCTTACCCGGCTGAAAATGATCCGTCTCGGAATAGATGCTCAGATCCGGCCACAGGTAGTCATCTCCCACCTGGGTCACCGCGCGGAGCAGGTAACGCATGCCGTTTCCTTCCGGCTTATAACAATGTATTCAGATCCACAAAAGCTCCGCCCTTGATCTCCACGCACTTGTCGCTGTTTAACTGCAGCCATACGCTGCAGGCGTTGGGGTTGTATACCTTTTCGTAATTTGCCGAGAACTGTAAACGCTTCGCCGCATCCATGTAATCAATGATCTCGATATTGGTGGCATACCAGATATCATCTCTGCCGCCCATGTACTTACAGAAGTTCTCGATCACATCCCAGTTGTCGTTGTTATCGAACTCATAGCTGTGTCCCCACACATACATCAGCTTCAGGTACTGGCTCTTCTTGAAATTAGCGAAAAACTCCGCGTACTCCATCAGCTTAGGATCATTGTGATGGCAGGTAGCATGCCACTCTAGCGGATCCTTCGGCAGTGCAAAATCCGGAACCGTCTCCACGACTCTGGCATAAGCCACACCCAGCTGGCGGTACAACTGCTTGATCTCCTCGCTGTAGGAACCGTTGGGATACGCATGTCCCCTGACAATCTGTCCCGTCCATTTTTCCAGACCTTTACGGTCCTCCAGCAGTTCCTCCGCCACTTCCACCAACGGGCATCTCTCAATGGTGGGATGGGTCATGGTATGGGTTGCGATCTCATGTCCCGCATACAGTCCTTCCATCTCCTCAAAAGTCATCCGGGGTCTCTCCCCCACCTGTCCATAGTTCAGGTTAAAGGTTCCCTTGATTCCGTATTTGTTGAAAATACCGATCAGACGCTTGTCCTGCATCTTACCGTCATCATAGCTCATAGTCAGTGCTTTGGCTTTTCCGCCGGGAAAACAAGTGTATACTTTCATCTTAACCCATCCTTTTTTGACATGAATGTCAATATTTTTTCTGTTACAATATTTCTTTGTTCATCTGCTGTTATGGTCGCGGTGCCGTCACCCTTGTGCGCTCCGTAATCACCGTACCGGGCATGGCTTTCCGTCAGCTTCTCCCGGTTCAGTACCCGGTCTTCGCTGCCGTGCAGGGATAATATTCGTAAATCCGTTTCTTACAGATTCTTCGTGGAATAAGCCACCCGCCATCGCCGGAAGCAGAACCGCTACACTACGGGCAGAAGAAAAGCCATCACAGGTAACGTAACAATACTTATCACCGTAGAGCAGACCACCATCCCCGCCGCCAGATCCTCATCGTGCCCAAACTGCACGGCGAATACGGAAGTGATTGCCGCACAGGGGCAGGCTTCCAGCAAAAGGGCAACTGCCACTACGATTCCATGCAGCGAAAGCAGGTAACATAATCCCAGACAGCAGACAGGTGTTACTACCATTCGCAGGAACAGTGCCAGCCCGTTCTGCCGGTTGAACAGCTTTTTCCAATCCGTCACCCCTGCAATCAGCATACCGGTGATCAACATGGAAATGGGGGTATTCATGTTGCCGATATACGACAGCGGTGACTGAATAACGGAAGGCACCGGAATACGGCACAGATAGATCACCAGTCCCAGCACTACCGCATACAGCACCGGATTCGTCAGTACTGCTTTTGCTACCTTTTTGATGTCGGGCTGACCGCTTACCACAGCATAACCTATGGTCCATAACAAAATGTTAAACACCGTGACGTATACACTGGCATACATCAGTCCCTCTTCTCCGAAAATGGCCTGGATCAGGGGGAATCCCATATAAGCCGCATTGGAAAACATGGTTCCGAACCGCAGGATCGGCAGATCCCTGCCGATTCCCGGAATCAGGGCCGTGATCAGAAAAGTAATCACAATTCCAAGCAGCAAAAACAGCGTACTATAGCCCAGTGCCTTCCCCAGATTTCCTACGATCTCCGAATCAAATTCCATCATATAGGAATTCAGAACCATTGCAGGTACTACCAGCTGAATCAGCAGATTCGACAAAATCTTCTTATTCTCCAGCTGTAAAATCCCTGTCTTCACTACGACAATGCCTGTCAATATCAGAAAAAATAATACAATTACCTGTTTTGCGGTGATCAATGCCAATTCCATCGTTGTCTCTCCAAGCTGCTCCTGTCAGGCTAAGATCTCATCTATTTTACGTCTCTCTTCTTCGCTGAATCCTGTGGCATGTACAATACCGATATTATCCAGGATCTGAGAAGGCTTGGAGGCTCCGATCAGAGCACTGGTAATATCTCCATCACGCAAGATCCAGGACAATGCCATCTGTGCCAGGGTCTGTCCTCTCTGAGCCGCCAGAACATTCAGATCGCGGATCTTCTTCAAAGTTTCCTCCACAATAGCAGTCTCTTTCAGGAATCTGCCATCGGTACGGATACGGCTGTCCTCGGGGATTCCATGGAGATAGCGGTCGGTCAGAAGTCCCTGCGCCAGAGGGCTGAAAGTAATGATTCCAATTCCATGACTTGCCGCATATTCCTTGAGTCCGTCTTTCTCAATATCTCTTACAAACATGGAATATTTTCTCTGGTTGATAATAAAAGGCGTTCCCAGTTCCTTGAACAGTTCCGCTGCCGCAATGGTCTGCTCCTTATTGTAATTGGAAATTCCCACGTACAATGCCTTACC